>CALFNG010000102.1 GCA_937902985.1 uncultured Myxococcales bacterium | reverse complement strand
TCTCAAGGAAGCCCTCGCGGCGGCAACCGGCAAGACGCGGATCGACTTCAGCGCCAAGCAGCGACGCCGCCTGGCGCACAAAGGCAAGGAGCTGACCGCCGAGGAACGCCAGGCCTGCTGCCAGGTCGTGAGGCCCGCGACGATCCTTGCTTGGTTTCGTCAGCTGGCCGCGCAGAGTACGACGGCTCGAAGGTTCGCAAGACGGGCCGGCCGCGCAAACCAGCCGAAGTCCGCGCACTCGTGCTCGATCCGGCGCGTCACAATCCCGGCTGGGGATACACGAAGATCCGCGATGCGCTGCGCGGACTGAAGATCGAGATCGGCCGCACAACGGTAGCGAGCCTTCTGGGCGAAGCCGGCATGGAGCCGGCGCCGGAACGCATCCGCTCGCCGAAGCTCTCGCCCGAGAGCACCGAGCGCAGGGTCCGACGCACCTTCGAGATCGCGTTCTTCACTTCGCGCCTTGCCAGCAGCTTCGTTCGGTCCACTATCGCCATGGCGGGTTCTCCGCGTCGTTGGTTGGTTTGCAACCCCTTCGACGAGGGAACCCATTACAAAGTCACACGGCTACGCCACTTCTCTCCGGCTCCGACGGCGATCCCGGCCCGACTTGTACCTGACCTCACGTACTACGAGCTTCACGCTGCATTCACTCGATAGGCGTCCGCGCCGTCGCTCTGATTCTGATTCTGAGCTCACGTACGACGGCGATCTCATTGTCCCAGGAGAAAAATAGTCCGGGTACAGGAAGCTCGTCGCATTGCTCGCGACCCAGAAGCGACCCTCGACACGGTGTCTTCAAGGGGGGCTTGGCTGAAGAGCGTGACCAACGTCCGAGAATCCGTTCAGCGTGGCCACTTCGAGAGCCCGTTTCTTGCCAGAAATAAAACGGGGGTGACCCTGGCATGAAGGTCCGCATGGAAGGGCCCCAAGCAAGACTGCGCACCCGCGACGTCTTCTACACTTTCGAGCGGCCTCTACACGTCAGCAAATCGAGCGATGCCCGTCGGTCGGACGTCACGGGGCCGTCCGTCTGTCCCCGAGCAGATCGGCCGTAAGAACGGTCGTCGCGTGGGGGAGAGGTTTCGACGCGCCGTCGAGCGGGCCCGGCCTCATCGTGCCGAGACGACCCCACGACTCCCGGGCCTGTTCGTCCGTCCACGGGGGAACGGAGGCCTCGAGCTGGGCCTTGAGCTCCCTGGCGCCCTGCGGGCGTCGACCAGGATCCTTCTCGAGGCATGCGAGCACGATCTGTTCCAATCGGCTCGGGAGCTCTCGTCCGAGGCGCGCCGAGGGCGCTTGCGGTGCGGCGTCTAGCTGATGGACAAGGTTGGCTACAACCGGATGCAGGTGCTCCTCGAGCGGATCGAGGACGGCGACGTGAGAGTGGTGGAGAAGGAGACGTGTCCCCGAGCGCGTGGCCGCGGCCGGGAGACGATCTCGCAGGCGTCGCTGGCGGGCGTGAAGGGACCGACCGCGCGCCTCGAGCGGCAGTATATGGGGCGCGAAATCTGGGCCCGTGGAGCGACTTCGATTGGGGGCATGTTGAACGAGAACCTTGCAAGCGCTGTGCTGCGTGTCGTGCAAGAATGGATGATCCAGGCATCCTCCCGCGACCCGAATGGGGAGGAGCCGACCACTCGGGTAGACGGCATAGATCTGCGCGGGCTCCGGGTGCCCCACGTCCGAGCTGACCGTCACGAGATCGCGATCCTTCCTTCGCGGGGACGGCGTCGAGCGGTGCGAGAACGAAGCCCAGGCCCTGCCGGGCAACGTTGACGGTCGTGCGCGGATCGTTGACGGCGAACCTGGTCTTCGGCGACACCTCGGTGACCTCGCCATCTGCTCGACGGAAGCGCCACCGCGCCGACGGACGGGTCACTACAGCGGACCTGCTGCTCGAGAGTGACCAGTCACCAGCGCTGGTACGTGCTCTGGATGGAGAGCGCCAAGAAAGCAGAGACGCGTGGGGCGCGTGTTCGTAAGGCGCTCGGCATGCTCGAAGCTGGCAAGAAGGAGGGGTTAGTGGTTCGACGGGGCCGGGGCCCGGACGGAGTACCCTTGCCCCACCTACCAAGTAGAAACACCGCCGCGGAGAACCCATGAGACCTCTCGAAAAGGCGCTCCTGATCGGCGAGTTGCTGACCTTCCTGGTGCTCGTGGCCCCGCCTCTCCGGTACCTCCGGCGGTTCCCGGCGGTCGTGGTGATGGTGCTGGCCCCGGCTCAGCTCATCCTGGAGGGGCCGCGCTGGCAGATGGTCCCCGCCTACGTGCTGAGCGGGCTGTTCTTGGCGATGTCCCTGGTGCGAACCACGGACGGCGACGCTGCAGCGCGGCGGGTTCGTCGGCGAATCCTTGCGGGTATGGGCCTGAGCCTGGGGGCCGTTGCGCTCACTCTCGCGGCCGCCCTACCCGAGCTGATGCCGGTGTTTCACTTCCCGCAGCCGAAAGGGCCCTACGGCATCGGCACCGTGACCTACCACTGGGTCGACGCGAGCCGGCCAGACATCTTCGCGTCGGCACCCGACGGCCACCGTGAATTGATGGTGCAGGTCTGGTACCCGGCGCAGCGGGGTCAGGAGCCGCGGCGCGCACCCTACGTGGCGCCCGGGACCCGTTTCGCGGCGCTAAACCGCCTGGGTCACCTGCCCCCGTTCTTCCTCGACCACCTCGAGTACGTCACCACGAACGCCCAGCCATCCGCCCCGATGGCAGCGGCGCCGGCGCGCTTCCCGGTGCTGGTCTTCTCGCCGGGTCGCGGCGGCTTTCGCCAGAACAGCACGTTCCAGGTCGAGGAGCTCGTCTCGCGCGGCTACGTCGTCGCGGGAATCGATCACCCCTACACGGTAGCCGACGTAGTCTTTCCCGACGGCCGCCACGTCACGCTCGACCCGCGCGTGGCCGCATCCATGCTCGACGAGCACGTCGTCGACGACACCTTCATGCTCGCAGTATTCGACAATATCGGGCAGGACGCGGTGTTCACCCTGAACCAGCTCTCGTCGCTCGACAGCGGCGATCCCGCCCGGCTGCTAACCGGACGACTGGACCTGCAGCACGTAGGAGTCTTCGGCTCCTCGCTGGGCGGCATCGCCGCAGCCGAAGCCTGCCGACTGGATCGCCGCTTTCAATGCTGCCTCATGCTGGACGTCGCTGCACCGCCAGACGTCGTTCGATCGGGCTTGCAGCAGCCCGCCATGTGGATCAGCGCAACCCCCGAGACGAAGCGCCGCGAAGGTTGGACGCCGTCGGCCATCCGTGAACAGGAGACCACGACGACAGACGTGTTCTCGAGCCTTTCCGGTGACGGTTACAGGGTGCTCATCCCGGGCATGTTCCACGCCGAGATTGGGGACACGCCGTACATCTTTGCTCGGCCGCTCGGCACGTGGCTCGGCATCACGGGTCCGGCGGATTGGCGGAGGACGCACGCCATCATCAACGCCTACTCGCTCGCGTTCTTCGACAGGTATCTGAAGGGTGAACCCCAACGCCTGCTCAGCGAGCCCTCCAACAGCCCGGATGCCTTGTTCGAGCGACGACGGTGAGCCAGCCCGCCCTCATCCGTCGAGCGTCGACGAGTCAGTCACCCTGGGCGTTCGTTGTGCTGGTCTTCGTACTCGCCGTCCCGTTTTATGGGATGGGCGCGGTGACCGGGCTTCAGCTCTTGCCTGGCATTCCCGTGGCCGGCCTGGCCTTCGTGTGCCCGGCGCTGGCCGCGCTCATCCTGACCCGTCGGGCGAACGGAGCCGAGGGAACGACGGCGCTGCTGAAGCGCGCGTTCGACCGCAAGCGGATCCGGTCGAAGATCTGGTACCTGCCGATCCTGCTGCTGTTGCCCGCCGCGAGCGTGCTCGCATTCGCCGTGCTGCGTCTGACCGGAACGCCAGTTCCAGCACCGCAGATCGCCGTCCTACCGACGCTGCTCCTGTGCGTGGGGTTCTTCGTCGGTGCGCTGGGCGAGGAGCTGGGGTGGTCGGGATACGCCATCGACCCAATGCAAGATCGGTGGGGCGCGCTGCGTGCCAGCGTCCTTCTGGGGTCGGTCTGGGCCGTTTGGCACTACCCGGGCTTGCTGCAAGCGCACCGGTCGCTGGCGTGGATCGCCTGGTGGTCCGTCGGCACCGTGGCGGCACGCGTGATCATGGTCTGGCTCTATGGCAACACCGGGAGGAGCGTCTTCGGCGCGGCACTCTTCCACATGACGATCAACGTCACGTGGCAGCTTTTTCCGGTCCACGGCTCGTACTGGGATCCCCGCGTTTCGGGTTTGATCATGGCCGCCACCGCCGCGCTCATTGCGATGCTATGGAAGCCAGGCCAGCAAGCGCGCCCGCGTGAGGCCGCCGGCCGATAGGAAGGGCGCGACGACCTACGCGTCGCCGAAGGTGAAGAAGGTGACCGGCGAGGAGTGGCCTCCGATCGCGCGGTAGAACGCGATGGCGTGCCCGTCCTCGTCGTCGGCCGGGACGAACGCCACACGAAGGCCTTCCGCCTTGGCGCGGTCGAGGGTCGCAAGGACGAGCGCGCGGCCAATTCCTCGCCGCTGCCGATCGGCGCGCACGGCGAGATCGTAGATGAAGAGCTCGGCCTCGGGCGAGCGGGTCATCGGCAGCGCGTGCGCCGTGAGGCCGCCCACGACCTCCTCCCCGTCGAGCGCGGCCATCGCCCAGAAGTCGGGGCGTGCGAGCAACGTGGCGACGTAGGAGGCACCGAGATCGGCCACTCCCTCGTCAAAGACGCTCGTCATCATCGCGAACGTGTCTCGCGCGAGGTCCTCGTCTCCGCATTCGAGTCGTCGGATCTGCACGCGCGCCGCGCATCCTAGCGCCGTGCCCAGGAGCGTGTCACCGAGCATCGGGACGCGTTCCTCCGGGAGCCCCTACTGCCGGGGCGAGCTGACCGTCGACCGCGGCAGCCGCCGACGAGCGAGGACCTGCTTCGACGAGCCAGCGCCGAACGCGTTCTCCAACGACCTGCGGCGCCTGCTCGCTAGGCGCCGCGTGACCGAGCCCGTCTAGGATTTCGAGCGTCGAATCGGAGATCACCGCGTGCAGCATGTCGAGGCTTCGGCGCGTGATCGCCGGGGGGCTCCGTGCTCCGCCGAGAAGAAGCACCTGTGACGGGACGGACGAGTAGCGCTCGGCGGCACCATCAAGTCGGACGACCTGCTCGTGCTCCCGTGCGTGCGCGGGAAGCAATGGCTCCATCTCGCGCCATCGGACCTTCGGGATCGCCAAGCGCATGAGAAGGCGTACGCACCAAAGCGGAAGGGTCGCGATCCACGCCGGGGCGAAACCTGCCCCCATCACCATCCACGCAAAGGCGCCCCGCGTGTCGCCGGTGCGAAGGAGGTCGCGGTAACGAGGTAGCCACGCACCGGAGATGCAGCCGTCGACCGAGACACCCGGCTCATAGACTGCGAGCCGGTCGAACGAGGTCGATCGCCGTGCGGCTTCGAGGCAGATGAGCCCTCCGTAGCTGTGGCCAAACGCGGCGCGCGCGCCCGTCTTGCTCTGGACCGCGAGAAGGTCCTCGCACTCCTTCTCAATCCCGTACTCCGCGCCCTGTGGCCCGCTTTGGCCTCGACCACGCCGGTCCATAACGTGCACCCTGAACGACCGGGCGAGCACCTCGGCAAACGGCACGTAGTCGCGGGCGGCACCCAGCGAGCCGCCTATGACAATGACGCCGTCTCCCGCCCCGAAAGACTGGAACCCGACGACCGTCCCGTCAGGCGAGGTGACCGACCCATTGGTCATCGCCGCGCTACTCATTCCACGCCGGCCGTTCGCGTTCGCGCTCTGCGGTCCCTTTGGTCGCGTTCCGCAGCATCGAGTCGTCCTCCTCCGCGCACGCTGCGCCGCCTCATTGCGTACGGTGTACGCCATGGGCCCGACGATCAAGGGGTCCGGCAGCGAGATCCGGGTCCGGTGCTGCGATTCTGATCTAGCGCAGCAGATAGCTCCGGCGCGGAGCGTGCGCGTGGTTTCGCGCGAGGCCTTGCACCGCAGGGCGCAAACTGTACTAGTACAGCGGTGACCTCGACCACCTCAGATCCGGTCTACCTGCGCATCGCGGCCGACCTCCGCCGCCGGATCGACTCGGGCGCGCTTCGCGCCGGCCAGCGGGTCCCATCGACGCGGCGGCTTGCGAAGACCTGGAGAGTAGCGGTCGCGACGGCGAGCAGGGCCCTCGAGCTACTCGCGCGCGAGGGAGTGACGATCGCCGTCCCGCGCGTCGGCTACGTGGTCGGGCGGCCGACGCCGCGCGAGGGGGCGAAGAGCGGGCGCGATGGAGGACTCACGCGCGCGCGGCTGGTGCAGGCCGCAATCGAGGCGGCTGATCAGGAGGGACTCGAGGCGGTGTCGATGCGCGGCGTCGCCGCCAAGATCGGCGCGCCTGTGACGTCGCTCTACCGGCACGTCGCAAACAAGGACGAGCTCTTGCGCCTGATGGTCGACGCCACGCTGGCGGAGCAAGCGCACCCCGCGCCTGTGGCGGAGTGGCGCGAGCGGCTCCAGACCGGAGCGCGCCTCGAGTGGGCGCTCGTCAAGCGCCACCCGTGGATCGCCCGGGTCATGACGCTGACGCGCCCGCTGCCGAGCGAGGCTTCGCTCGAGCACGCCGATTGGATGCTCGGGGCGCTCGAGGAGGCCGGCTTTGACGCGACGACGAGGATGAACGTGCACATCGCGATCTACGCGTTCGTGCAGGGGCTCGCGACGAACCTCGAGTCGGAGGCGCGGGCGGAGGGGGAAACCGGCGTCGACGACCAGGCTTGGATGAGCGAGCGCGACCCGGAGTTCAGGGCCGTCGCCGCGAAGGGGAACCTTCCGGCGTTTGCGCGTGTTCTGTCGTCCCTCGGAAAGGGGTTCGACCTCGATCTCGACGAGGTGTTCGAGCTCGGGCTCTCGCTCCTGCTCGACGCGCTGTCACGCGGCGCCGCTCGACCGGTGGAGTCACCCCGCACGTGATCGGAGAGCCATTACGAGTGCCCTCGTTCGTCGGGGGCGTCTGACGCGCCGCATCCATCACGGCTCGCAGCGAACCGGACGACGTCGAAGCGCCCCTTGGGGACGACGCGGCTTTCGTCAGGGGCGTCGAAGCGCTTGAGGACTACGTCGAACATGCCGTGGAGTTTGCGCTCGGTGCCGCTCTGTGTCTGGAAGGTTCTTGCTCTGGCGTGACCACGTTTCCCGTGGCGCGTCCCCCCCCGCCGACCTTGCGTCTGACGAGCAAGGACATACCAGACGTCGACGTCCCTGGGGTTCACGCTCCAGCACGTGGACCCATGACGGAGCCTGCCTCGGAGTCGAGTTACTCGGTGCCCCCCCGCCGATGGGCTCGGGGGCAGGCTCCGTCATTCCGGATCCTTCAACGTGAACGCTGAAAATCGAGGACCACCGAGCCATGAACGACGTCGGCCGAAGCTACGACGCGCTTGCCGAGGAGTACGCCGCGCGCTTCTTTCACGAGCTAGAGTACAAGCCACTGGATCGGGCCCTGCTCGACGTGTTCGCGGCGGAGGTGCGCTCCAAGGGACGCGTCGCCGACCTTGGATGCGGCCCCGGACATGTCGCGCGATACCTTCACGAAAGGGGCGTGGATGCGATCGGGGTCGACCTGTCGGCCGCTACGGTCGCGGTTGCGCGTCGCTTGTCGCCCGGCCTGGAGTTCGAGACTGGGTCGATCCTCGACCTTCCCATGCCCGATGCGTCCCTGGCGGGGATCGTTGCCTTCTACGCCATCGTGAACCTGACGCGGGACGAGGTGCTTCGCGCGGTCCGTGAGATGCGGCGCGTGCTGCGTCCAGAGGCTCCCATGCTTCTCTCGTTTCACCTCGGGGACGAGCTCCGGCATTTTGACGAGCTGTTCGGCATCAACGTGGCGCTCGACTTCTACTTCTTCTCGCGCGTTTTCGTTGGGGATGCTCTGGAGGCCGCAGGCCTGGTCGTGGATGCGTGGATCGAGCGCCGACCTTACTCGCCCGAGCATCCGTCCACCCGCGCGTACGTCTTGGCGCGTCGAGTCACCTAGGGCGAAGGATCTTCGGCGTGGCAAGCGTGGGAGTGCTCTCGACGTCGGACGCTGCCCGCTACTGCGGCTTCAGCAGTCGCCGGGGCCTGCTCAGCGCCTTCCGTTGCGGTAAGGTTCGACCCGTCGGCCGGCGAGGGATGACCGGCTCATTCACTTGGAGGCGAGAGGACCTCGATGCGTTCCTCCGAGGAGAAGAACCGATGGGTACGCCGCTGGCGGTACGTGATGGCGCCGACGCCGCGTCGCGGGATCTGGCGGTTGAAGACGGGCGGTTGTTTCGTGAGCGTTCGCGTGACCGACCCGCGGACCGGCAAGCGGTACCACCACGCGCGAGCGATCCGGGGCCTGAACGCTACGATCTGGGAAGCCGTCCGGGTCCGGGACCAGCTTCGGCACGAAGGCCACGACCGCGTCGCGGGGACGATTCGATCGATGCCGCTCTGGAGCGACTACGCCGTGTCGTTGCTCGAGGCCAAGGTCGCTGAGGGGAAGCTCAAGTCGTCGAAGAGCCGCGAGCGCTGGGGCAACGTGCTGAAGCGCCTCATCCCGGTCTTCGGCCGGTTGCACGTCGACGAGCTCCGGACCGCGGACCTTGTCGCGTGGCGCGACCAGGTCGCGCGCTGGATGCGCGACGGGATGCCCTCCACACGCAAGCGCGATGAGGCCACGGGCACGCTCGTGAATCTCTCGCCCGTCATCGCGAACGGCTGGATCTCGATCCTCAAGGTGATCTGCGCGGCGATGACGAAGCACTACGAACTCGCCCGCGACGCTTCGAAGCCGGTCGAGTACTTCCCGACGCTGCGGACGTACACCCGCGAGCAACCAAACGCGCTCACGGGCGCGCAGATGCCGCTCTTCCTCGCGAAGATGAAGGAGCGCCACCCAGAGCACTACGCGATGACGTTCCTCGGTTTCGTGATCGGCGCACGACCCTCGACGCTTCGGCCGTTGCGACGGAGCGGGTCGGAGAGCGACGTGCTCTGGGATGAGCGCATCGTCCTGCTTCGTCGCTCGAACCCCGCCGGCGACGAGATCATGGACCAGACGAAGACGGGGCTCGACCAGGACATCCCGCTCCCGCCGGCCGCGATGCGCGTGCTCCGTGATCACGTCGCGGCCCTCCCTTTTGGACCAATGCGCGAGTCGATCTTCTTGGTCCCCTCGACCACGGGGGGGATGCGCTCGCGCTCGGCTCTCGACAAGCCTTTCCGCGACGTGCTCACGGCGCTCGGGTGGAGCGTGCGCCTCACGCCGCGCGGGATGCGCCGCACGTTCCAAGACCTCGCTCGTCAGGCCGACGTGCACGACGTCGTCACCCGGGCGATCTCCGGGCACCAGACCGAGCGCATGCAGCGGCACTACTCGACGGCGCAGCGCGAGGAGATGCGCGCCGCGGTGGGCAAGGTCATCTCGATCGCGACGGCGAAGCAGCTCGGCGCGCGTCGTGCGAAGAAGCGCCTGTGATCGCACCCCTGAACTCAGCGCTGGACAGCTGGTCAGCGAGTGAACGATGCGGCGCGTCATATGGGCCGCCCGCGTGGCGAATGAAGGAAAGGGAGCCCCGGCGTGAATACGGGCCGAGTCGAGAACTCGTGACCGCTCAAGGCGCCCCCAATGCCATGCCTTCCGATTGCTCTTGCCGGCGTCTCTGACGGGAGCGGTGACGCCGCGTGATCGGGCGACGTCGTGCCGCAGCAGTCCTTTTCGCTTCGTCTATCGTTTGGACGAACGCTGCTCTTGCCCAGCACAAAGCTGTACTCGCGCCAGCGCCGGCCGTGACTCCCCCGGTCGTTCTGGGCAGTACCGACGTGCCGTACCCCAAGGGCGCGAAGGGCGATGCCGTCGTAATGCTCGAGCTCACCATCGAGAAGGACGGAAGAGTGTCGGGCGCGGCGGTGACGGAGGGCGTCGAGCCGTTCGCCGAGCAAGTTCGACAGGCCGTGCTCGGATGGCGATTCGCGCCCGCACTTCGAGGAAGTACGCCCCTTGGAGCCCGGATCGGAGCGCGCGTCGAATTCCATCAGGAGGAGATCCCCAGCGCCCCTCCTGGGTCTAGTCCGCCGCCTGCGCGCGGAGCGGCGTCGACGACGCTCTCAGGGAGCGCTCAGCCCCCGGCACCGGAACCTCCCGAGGAAGTGAACGTCCATGGCACCCGAAGGGAGATCGGGCAGACGACGCTCTCGGCGACGGACGTTCGCGAGATGCCGGGTGCTTTCGGCGATCCGTTCCGCGCGATCGAGGCGCTGCCAGGCGTCGTCCCCGTGGTCAGCGGGCTCCCGTACTTCTACATCCGCGGAGCCCCACCCAACGACAACGGCTACTACGTCGACGGGATCCGGGTGCCCCTGCTGTTTCACGTGGGTGCCGGCCCGAGTGTCATCCACCCAGCGCTCATCGATCATGTCGACTTCTATCCGGGTGCCGCGCCGGCGAGCTACGGGGGGTTCGCAGGCGCGACCATCGCAGGTCAGATGCGCGACGCGGCCAGCACACCGCACGGCGAAGTAAACCTCCGCGTCATCGATGCGGGTGCGCTCGTAGAGACACCGATCGACGACGGCCGATTCACCGTTCTCGCCGCCGGGCGCTACGGATACCCGGGGCCCATCCTCAGCGCGATCACATCCAGCGTGAAGCTCGACTATCGGGACTACCAGACGCGCGCGACGTGGCGCATCGGCGACCACGACACGCTGGGCGTCTTCGCTTTCGGAAGCCACGACTACCTCGCGACGATGCAATCGGTCGGGAGTGTTCGCTCCTCCGATGGAAACGAGAGCTCGATCAGCTCGCTTCAAGAACAGCTCGTGTCTGACTTTCACCGGCTCGATCTGCGATGGGATCATTCGTTTGCGAACGGCGACGGTCACGTGCGTGTGGCGGCGACCGTCGGTTACGACTCGCAGGGGGCAGCCCCGACGTACGCGACGGACTATTCCGCCGCGACCCGCCTGCAGGTCGAGACGAAGCTCTCGCAAACCGTGCGCGTTCGCGGAGGTGCCGACGCCCGGCACGACGACTACGGCTTCAAGCTGGGGGCGCCTGTGCCAGGCGGGGAGAACGTTCCTTCGTCGGCGAACCCGCCACCGACCAACGTCACGGTGGGCGCGCACGCCGATGTGGTTTGGCGCTTGTCGCCTCGAGTCGAGATAGTGCCTGGGGCTCGCTTCGATGTCTTCCAGTCATCACGGGCCACGGCACCTGGCGCCATGACGCACGCGAACGCGATCGTACCGGCGGTCGATCCGCGTCTCTCCGCGCGCGTGACCCTCACGGATTCCGTGGCCTGGCTCTCGACGTTCGGCCTCTCGCATCAGTACGCCGCCTTGCGCGTTGGAGCGATCCCGCCGCAGGAGGTCTCCGTCCCCGGGTTCCCGTTCGGCGTCTCCCAGTTGCAGACGGTCGCGCAAGCGAGCCAGGGCGTCGAGGTCGCGCTGCCCGCGGACTTCACGGCAACGCTCACCGGGTTTCTGTCGGGTTGGTCGGGGCTCACCGACTTGACCGCCAACTGCGTCCAGCTCTCGCCACCGGATGGACCCCGCCAGTGCCCCGACGAACAGCCCGTGCACGGGCAGGCGTACGGGCTCGAGCTCCTCGTCCGGCGGCCGCTCTCGAAGCGTTTGACCGGTTGGCTCTCGTACACGCTATCCCGCTCGACCCGCGAGGCGCACTACATCACCTCGTCGGGGAGCGAAGCGGCGGCGACGATCGTGGGCGACTACGATCGGACCCACGTGCTCAACGTGCTGGGCGCGTACGACCTTGGCCGCAGGTGGCGGTTCGGGGCCAGGCTCGTCTTCTACACGGGCACGCCCTACTCGGACAATTTTTCGCCGGGCCAGGGCGCTCCCCTCCCACCCCTCAACGACCGACGTTTCCCGCCGTTCTACCGGGTCGACCTGCGCCTCGAGAAACGGTGGTCCCTCGGAAAGGAGCGATCCATTGCGTTCGTCGCCGAGGTGCAGAACGTGACCCTGAGCACGGAGGCGCGCGCATACAATTGCACGGGCACAGAGATCGGCTCGACCAACTCGACGACGTGCAGCGTGGACAAGCTTGGCCCCATCACCCTGCCGAGCGTCGGGGTCGAGGCCTTTTTCTAGTCCCGGATGAAGGGATCGGCCTTCCCGTGCGAAGTAGAGTGAGACCCAGCATCATGTGGCGCTACGCGAGCTCTTGCATTTTCTCAGGGGCCCTTGCGGCGTTCGGGGCAAGCCGCGCGTTCGCGGCGGATCCTCCCTGCTCGCCGATCGCGGTGGCGGTTGAGGCAAGCGTCCGCGCACGCTGGCCCGAACTCCCTGGTCAGGTGCGCAAGGCCTTCGAGGCCCGCACCGACATCGACGCCTGCGCGCGTGTTGAGCTCACGATGAATGAGGGCTCGATCGCCGTCGGCGTGACGCTGCCAGACGGCCGCTCTGCGTCGCGACAGGTGTCGCGACGCGAAGACATCTTGCCCACCCTCGAAGCGCTGCTCCTGGTGCCTCGGCCTGCCCCGCCGGAGTCGGGCGTGGCGACATCGGCTCCATCAATCCCGGCGTCCGCGCCGACGCAAACGGTCCAAGCCGCCGCCATTCCCATGGTCCCCGTTCGCGTGGCGGTCCCGCCACGTGACGAAATGGAGACACGACGGGCGTCGTATCCGCCGATCCGTTTTCGGATCGAACTGTCGGCCCTCACCGACGCGCGCATCGGCGACAGCCAGACGAGCGTCGGCTTAGGCGCGCTCTCGTTTGTCGACATCGGCGGATGGCTTGTCGGCTTCGAGGGGCGCGCGGATCGCGACCAGCGGATCGGGGACGGATACGGCGCGGGAACGGCATTGGAGCTAGCAGTCTTGGGGGGCCGACGTTTTCGCTTTCAGAGTCTTGCGCTGGACCTCGTAGGAGGACCCGCCGTTGCCTTGCGGGGGGGCGCGGGCGCAAGCACCACGGTCACCCCCGGTGGAAGCCCATCGCAGTCCAGCTTGGGCACCGTGCCGCGCGCTCTCCTCGGCGCCCACCTGATCTTTGGCGCCCGATCGTCCTTTCGAACCTTCATCGGAATTGATGGGGAATTCGGCCCCGCGAACGCCCCTGGTGACAATCCGAGCGATGAGTTTCGACTCCCCGTCTGGACCATGGGTCTCGCGTTGGGGGCGACGGTGGGAACACAATGATCACGCGCCGCACAATGAGTGAGTCTCTCGTCAGGGCCAACGTCCCTCAGACGCCCGATCCCGAGATCCTGCGAGAGCTCGCGGGAGGTGAGATCGGCGCCCTCGGCGAGCTGTACGATCGCTACCGTGAGCCTGTCCGACGTTTTGTCGCGCGCGCGACGTCCGACGCCGAAGACGTCGACGACCTGGTCCACGCGACCTTCCTCGCGGCCGCAAAGAGTGCCGGTCGGTACGACGGCCGACCTTCGTGCCGCCCATGGCTCATCGGGATCGCGGCGCAGCTTCTTCGCCGACGCCGTCAGTCGTTCGGCCGCTTCCTGGCGGTTCTGTCGTCGCTGAGCGCGACTCGAACTACGGCGGCCGACCCTCGTCGGGCATTGCAAGCGCGAAGCGACGTCGAAAGGGCGCTGGTCCGGATCAGCGCGGCCAAGCGAATCACCTTGCTGATGGCCGAGGTCGAAGGACTGAGCTGCGCCGAGATTGCGGGGGTGCTTGGCATTCCTATCGGTACGGTGTGGACGCGACTCCACGCGGCACGTCGCGAGCTACGTCGAGCGCTCGAGGAGGGGGAGAAGTCATGAGCGCTACCCCGTGTCCCCGGCTCTTCGAGGCGGAAGCCATGCGCGATGGACGCCTTACCGGCGCGGAGCGAGTGAGCTTCGAGCGACACGTGGCCATCTGCCCGGCGTGCTCGCGCGAGGTCCAGTCTCTCGAAGCCCTGGGCGAATCGCTGCGCGCGGGCCCCCCGGCCGCGGACGAGCTTCACGCGCGCCGAGAGCGAACCCGACTGCTTGCCGCATTCGATCGCGAGCTCGTTGCACCGAAGCGGTCGTGGAACCTTGGGCAACGGCCGCTTTGGCCAGCGGCGGTTGCAGCACTCGTCGTCGCGACCCTCTTTGTTCAGCGGGTGCGGCGGTCTGCCGAGGCACCCGCACACACGTCGAGCGCCGTCGTCCACGCGGACAGCACCGCGGTGTGGACGGAGCGCATGGCGGGGGACCGCAAGAACATCGTTCTCGAGCGCGGCGCGCTTTGGATCCATGTCGATCACTCGTCGGGAGAAGGCAGGCTCCTCGTCGTGCTACCCGACGGCGAGCTGGAGGACATCGGCACGACGTTCACACTGAGCGCCGATGACGGCCATACGACGCGTGTCGCCGTCCAGGAGGGGCACGTCGTGCTGCGGCTCCGCGGCCAGGCGGCGATCGCCCTCGGCCCCGGAGACACATGGATACCCGAGCCGCGACCCGCGGCATCCGCTCGGGCGAGGTCAACCTCTTCGGCCGATCCCGCGCCGACGACTCGGATCGATCCCGATGAGCGGAGAACACCATCGCCTCGCTCGTCGGCATCGTTCGCACCCTCTTCTGCGTCCGATCCGTCGGTCGATTTTCGCGCCGCGATGGCTGCGCTCGATGTCGGCGACAACCACCAGGCGGCCGCAGCGTTCGCAGACTTCCTCGGGAAACATCCTCGTGATCCACGATCGGAGGATGCGGCGTACTTGCGCGTCGTTGCGCTCCAGAGGTCTGGGGACAGCGCCGGCATGAAGCAGGCAGCCATCGAGTACCTCCGTCGATACCCGGCGGGGTTCCGAGAGGCGGAGGTGGAACCCCTTTCGCGGTAGCGAGGCAAGATTGAGCGAACCGAATCGACCTCCTCGCGCCAGCAACCCGACGATCGTGCCCCCTCACTGAGGTCCGGTGCCGTAGGCGACGCGGTGGAGAGATCGCTCGGCGGCCGACTGCGGAGACACCTGAGCGCCGCGCGGAGCGGCCCCCGTTGCCGTTGAAAACGGCCTCCGGCCATGAAGGAAAACGGGCCGCCGCATGAATACGTGCGGTAGGCCGAGGATGACAGTGCATGAGACCACCGAGCCTCGTCGAGCCCCCGCGTGAACCGGAGCGCATCAAGCTCGTGACGGCAACCGCGGCGCCGCAGCCCGTGAGCGATGAGTTGACGGCACGTGACCCCTCGACTTCGACGCGCCCCGAGCCCAGTCGGCTACCATCTTCCGAAACAGCCGCGCTCCCGCGTCGGTGTCTGCGCGCGGATGCCAAACGAGATGGGTCGGGATTGGTGGTAGCTCGAACGGCACCATAAGGACCTGGATCGGCAAGAGCTTCGCAAGCGCGGCCGCGAGGCTTGCGGGCAACGTGACGAGCGAATCGGTGCGCGCCGCGGCCATCGCGGCACACATGAAGTTCGGAGCCGTGAGCGCAACCCGACGGACCCTCCCGTGCTTCGTTTCCATCATCTCCGCGAGTCGGCTGCCGAAGGTCGGTCGATCGGCGAGGAGAGCGACGTCAACGTGCGGCAGCGCCCAAACTGAGCGCTCGTGAGCTTGCGGTGAAGCGACGGGTGCCGGATTCGCGCGATGCACACGAAATGGTCCGTCAGAAGCAGATCGATCCGAAGACCTGCGGGGGCCGTCGGCATCGTGCCGATCATGACGTCAACCTCACCGGAAGACAGACCACCGGTGGCGAGCATCTGATCGATGCCGGCGACTCGCAGCGAGGCTGCGGGTAATCGTCGTCGAAATTCGCCGAAGACCGCGGGAAGGATCGAGATCTGCTCGCTGTCGCTGCAGGCGATCGTGAACCGTCGCGTTGTTGTGCTTGCGTCAAACGTCGCCGTTTGGGCAACGACTGCGCTGATTTGCTCGAGCGCGGAGGCCACCATGGGTGCGATTTCCATAGCGCGCGGCGTCGGAACCAAGCCGCGAGCGCTGCGCACGACGAGCGGGTCGTTTAAGACCAGCCGGAGGCGCGCGAGAGCGTTGCTGACGGCGGGACGCGTGATGTGTAGGCGAGCAGCCGCCCGCGTCGCGCTGCGTTCCGTAAGCACCGCGTGCAGCACAACAAACAGGTCGAGATCGATGTTCGACAGGTTCATGGTGGTGACCACTCCGTTCAGCAATGGTAACAAGCACGAGACATCATCGCGCTCTATTGTCACGAGCATGAACATGTCGCGCGGAACGATCAAGCGCGTTGGGAGGATTCTTCGGAGGCTGGCGACTGGGATCGGCGTCTTGCTCGGCCTCGCCGCTCTTGGCGCCGCGCTGCTCGAGTACCTGCCGTTCCCTGAGCCTGTGAGATCGACGCGCATCGGCGCACCTACCGAGTTGACCGCGGTGGCAGGTGCCGGACAGGTCACGCTTCGCTGGAGTGGCCTTCCCCCGCTTTCGTGGACACCCCAACTGGCGCGAGTATGCGCTTGGAGA
>CALFNG010000101.1 GCA_937902985.1 uncultured Myxococcales bacterium | reverse complement strand
ACCCGAGTCACCTCATCGTGAGGTGGAACGGGTCGTCCCTACCGGAACCGCCCTCTGCGCCTCTGCGGCCCATCTCGCTCTCGTTCTAAGTGAGCGGCATTGGCTCAGGCTCCCCTCGAACTCGACTACTCGCTCGCCGCGTCGAGAGGCGCGGGAGAGTCGGGGGCGGCATCGAGGGCCCGGGCGTCGGGCGCGTTCGCGTCGGCCGCCCGCGCGTCCGCGGCGTCCGGCCCAGTGCCGGCGTCGCGCGGAGGGGCGCCGGTCACGTCGCAGGGGGCGGTGCACTCGAAGTGCGGGGTCTCGATGGTCGTGCGCCCGCCGACGCAAAGGCACTGGTCGAAGGCCGGGATGCTGTTGCATCCGCTGGGATAGGCGCACTGCTGCCCGAGGTCGGTGCAGATCGCGACCATCGCCTTCTGCTCGGTGGCGGGGCACGCGGGCGCCGTGACGCTGGGCTCGCAGAGGGTCGACGCATCTGCGGAGACCGGTACGGGCGGGGCGGCCCCGTCCGTCGCGGCCAGCGACGCCCTGCACACGTAGACTCCGTCGGTGCAGACGCAGGTCGCCGGCGTTCCGAAGGGGCCGCACGGGGCGACGTAGTCGCAGCTCTGGGCGGCCGTCGCGCAGGCCGCGCCGTTGGCCGCGCCGAAGCTCGTGGGGCACCCCGGCGGCGCGAGCGAGGTCGGCGGGCTGGTGGAACTCGACGAGCACGACGCGGCCGAGGCCAGCAACGCGACCGAGGCCGAAGCGCCGAGAACGCCCCAGCGGAACCGAGTGAGGATGCGCCCGCGGCTCGCCTGAAGAAGCATCCCCTCGATCTTTACCAGCATCTCCGCGGTCAGCGCACGCGCACCAGGCTGCCAGGCTCGATTGATGTGGGGTACGCGGCGGCCCACCCGGCGGGGAGGTGCGGCGCGGTGAAGTCGAACATCCAGCGCGCGTCGAGCGGCGATAGGTTCACGCACCCGTGGCTGTGGGGGTGCCCGAAGTCGCCGTGCCAGTAGGTGCCGTGCAGCCCGACTGCGTCGTCGAAGAACTGCACGTAGGGCACGTCTTCGAGCGAATAGTGCGGATCGCGATCTTCCTTCTCCAGGTTGCCCATGTCCGACGCGAGGAGCTTCACCCAGACGCGGTGCGTCCCCAGGGGCGTGGCGTCGCCGGCCCCGCGGGCGGCCAGCCCCGTCGAGACGAGCGTCGCGTAGACCGGGCGCGTGCCCTGGTACGCCACGAGCGTCTGGTTGACCGTGTCCACGTCGATCCACCGCTCGTCTCGGCCGGTGAGTGCGGCCGGGGGGGCCGCGAGCCTCGGGCGCGCCAGATCGGTCGCGAGCATCCACGCGCTGTCGCCGATCTGCACCCTCGGGCCGCTCTCTCCGCTGACGTGCACGACCTGGAAGCGCACGCGCGCGTCGACTGGCTTGCCGGGCTTGTCTTTCGGCGAGGGCTTGTCTTTTGCGGAGGCAGTGTCTTTCGGCGACGCCGCGGGCAGCGGCCACACCGGCGCCCGGTCGGAGAGGACCCACGCAACGTCGAGGCGACCGTCGTCGACCTTCTCGCCCTGAAAGAGCGACGGCCGCGCCGGGGTGACGTCTTGCTGCGAGAGCCAGAGGCCCTTGGTCGTACGAACCCACGCCCTGGTGTTCGCTCGGGGGCTCGCCCTGGCGTTCTCTCGTGTCGTCGGCGCACCCGCCGCGCGCTGATCGACGGTGGCCACTGCCCACCCGCCCTCGAGCTCCTCGTCGGCCTCGCCGTCCTGCGCCGACTCGAGGCTCGCGTACGCGCTGGCGCCGCCGCTCCGCACGAACATGTACTGCGTGGCGAGCCCCGCGCCGTCGAGGACACGCGAGGGGAACGACGGCGCTTCGGTTGACAGCACCGCGTCGTCGGAGCACGCCCAGGCCAGCGGCCCGACGAGCCACCAGCTCCCCGTGCAGCCGCTCCCGCGCTTCGCCGCGAAGAAGGGCAGCGTGGCTCCGGGCGCGCTCACGCCGCGCCGCCCGCCCGCGCGGTTCGGCTCGGCGAAGAGAACGAGCCCCGCTGGCGCCTCGGGGCCCGCTCGGCTCGCTCCCGCGGGCGCCTCCGCTTCGTCTGGATTTCCGAAGAGGCCGCTGTCGTCGGGCCGGCGCGCCACGGACTGCGCCCACGCGGGCGGCGGGACGTCGCCGTCGTCGATCCACGGCGGGAGCGGCACGTCGCCTCGCGCGCTCGTCGCGAGCGACAGGACGAGCGCGGCCATCGGGGTCGAAGCGGCGAACGCGGCCAGATCCGCCCGCGCCCCGCCCCGCCGCTTCATGGCGCCGGCTGCGGCTGCGGGAGCCGCAGCGTGAACGTGGCCCCGCGGCTCGACGACTGCACGCTCACCGTGCCGCCGTGCTCGTCGGCGATCTTCTTCACGATGGCGAGCCCGAGGCCGGTCCCGCCCTTCTTGCCGGCGGTGACGAACGACTGGAAGAGTCGGTGCTCGATGTGCTTCGGGATCCCGGGCCCCGTATCGGAGAACGAGACCACGAGCGTCGAGTCTTGCTTGTCGCGGGTCACCTTGATGACGAACTTGCCGCCCTTGGGCTCCATCGCCTCGGCGGCGTTGCGCGCCAGGTTGTGGATCGCGCGCAGCATCTTGCCCTCGTCGAACCGGGCGGTCCCGCGCTCTTGAACGTCGACGACGAGCTCGACCCCCCTCCGGTGCAGGTCGCCCTCGAGCTGCGAGCGCACGTCGTCGAAGAACTTCTGCACGTAGACCTTGCGCGACAGGACGCTCTTCTCGCCGCGCGCGAACTCGAGCACCTCGCGCTGCATCGCGCCGATGTGCTCGAACTGCTTCAGGATCATCGCGGCGAACTTGCCGCGCTCGGCCGCGACGTTCGACGCCTGCATCATCTGCACGTAGCCCCCGATCACCGTCAACGGCGTCTTGAGGTCGTGGATGACGCCCGAGAGCAGGCGCCCGATCGTCGTCAGGCGCTCTTCGCGCTCGCGCGCCTCCCGCGAGAGCTGCAGCCGGATGGCCGTGGACGCGTTGGCGGTGATGAGCTCGAGCAGGCCTCGGTCTTCCTCGCTGAAGGGGCTGCCGCGCTTCTTGTTGTAGAGCGCGATGGCGCCGATGGTGGTCGAGGTCGCGTTGGCCGCGATGTGCTCGCCCTCGAGCGGCACCGCGATGGCCGTCTTCGCGGTGGCCCCGCCCACACGGGCGTCGAACGCGCGGTCGCGCCGCGGATCGCTCTCGGCGTCGCTCGAGACCAGGACCTCGTTGTTGCGGCTCGCCCAGCCGATGAGGCCCGCGTCGTCGGGGTAGGGGAAGCGCCGCATCTTCCTGGCGCGCTCGTCGATGACGTAGAGAGCGCCGGCGCCGGTCTCATGGTCGCGCAGCGCCACCGCGCCCATCTTCGCCTCGCACGCCCGCATCGCCTCGCCGAGCACCGCGAGGAACAGCTCGTCGAGCGAGGCCGCGCGGCCCATCGCGTGCTCGAGATCGAACAGGAGCTTCAGGTCGCGCACGCGGTGCTCGAGCTGCACCTTCGTGTCGAGCAGCTGGATGTTCTTCTGCGTGACCGACATGAAGAGGCGCGAGTTGTCGATGCTGACCGCCGCCTGCGTCGCCAGGGCCGCCAGGATGTCGGCGTCGTCTTCGGTGAACTCGCCGCGCGTCTTGTTCAGCACCTGGACGACGCCGATCGTGCGCCCCAGATGGTTCTTCATCGGCGCCGCGAGGATCGAGCGCGTGCGGTAGCCCGAGAGGAGATCCCATTCCGGGCTGAACCGCGGGTCGAGGTAGGCGTCTTGCACGTGGAGCGGCTTGCCGGTTCGGGCCACCTGCCCGGCGATGCCGTGGCCGATCTTCAGGCGAATGGCTCGGACCTCGGAGCCTTGCGCGATCTGCGAGACCAGCTCGTCGTTCGCCTCGTCGAGGAGGTAGAGCGTTGTCCGATCGGCCTCGAGGGCCTCGGTGATCTTCTCGAGAATGAGCTCGAGGAGCCCGTCGAGGTCGAGCGTCGTCCCGAGGGCCACGCCGACGTCGCGGAGCGCCTTGCTGACCCGCACCTCGCGCGCGAGCGCGACCTCGAGCGAGCGCTCGACGCGTGCGACGCGCGCGGCGGCGTGATCAGGCGCCGCCGCCCCGACCCGGCGCGCGCTGCCGTCACCGCTGCCCGGCCGATTGCCGGCGCGGGAAGCCGCCGGATCGAGCGGACGAACGGAGTCGGACTTCGCGCTCACCGGCCCATCCTACCAGTAACCCTCCAGCCGTCGTCAGAGGCAACGCCCGGCCCGCTAAAAAGCGTGGGCATAGAGGCGGGGCCAGAGCCGGCCAGAGGGGGCGCCAGCGGCGAACATGCTTCGCCCGGACGCGGCTTTACGCTAGGTTCCCGCCCCCCGCCTCCGGTTCTTCGCCACCATGCCCCGCACGCTCGTCGTCACACCCACGTACAACGAGAAGGAAAACCTCACGCGCTTCGTCGAGGTGCTCCGGGCGTCGTTTCCCGTGGCCGACGTGCTCATCGTCGACGACAACTCGCCCGACGGCACGGGCGAGGTCGCCGACGCCCTGGCCGCGAAGGACAAGGGCGTGCGCGTCATCCATCGCGCGGCCAAGATGGGCCTCGGCACGGCCTACGTGAGCGCGTTCACCCGAGGCCTCGCCGAGGGGTACGACCGCTTCTTCGAGATGGACGCCGATCTGTCGCACGACGTCCGCTATCTGCCTGATTTCGTGCGCGCCCTCGACGAGGGGTACGATGTCGTCATCGGCTCCCGCAACATCCCGGGCGGAAACGTCGAGGGCTGGGGGCCCACCCGGCATTTCATCTCCAAGGGGGGGAGCTTCTACTCCCGCGCCATCCTCGGGCTCGCCATCCGGGACCTGACGAGCGGCTACAAGGCCTACACGCGGCGCGCCCTCGAGGCGATCGCGCTCGGCGAGATCGACTCCAACGGCTACTCGTTCCAGATCGAGATGACTTACCGGGCCGTTCGCCGCGGAATGTCGGTCAAAGAGGTGCCAATCGTGTTCGTCGATCGCACGCTCGGCCGGTCCAAGATGAGCCGCAAGGTGTTCCTCGAGGCGGTCGGTATGGTGTGGAAGCTTCGGCTCGATGCGATGCGCGGTCGCCTCTAAGGCGCTACTTTCGCTCCCGTCGACCCAGTGCAGTCATTCCTAGAGACGGTCCGAAAGGCCAGCCTGCCAGGTATCTGGTCGCAGGGGGTCAAGCTCGTTCGCGACAACGCGGTGACCGTCGTGGGGTCCAGCGAGAGCGCCGACGTCGAGGTCACGCTTCGCGTCCGCACCCCGGGTCGCGCGGTCGCGCCGACGGTGACGCTCTACGTCGGAACGAGCGAGTGGTCGTGCGACTGCGACGGCAAATCCGACCCGTGCATGCACGTCGTGGCCGCCGCCATCGCCTCGGCGCAGGCCGCCGAGAAGGGCGAGTCGCTGGCGGACGAACCGGCGGCCCCCAAGCCGCCGCGCCTGATTTACCGCCTCGTGCGGAAAGACAAGCTCATCGCCGTCACCCGGTACGTCGTCCACGGCGACGGCCGCGAAGAGCGCTTTCGCGACTCCCTCGCGACCGATCGTGCGCGCGGCGCGAGCTCGGGGCTGAACCCGACCCACGACGACATGAAGGTCGACCGGATCCTCGGCTCGCCTCCGCGCGAGTCGATCCTCGGCGCCCGCGTGGCCGACGTGCTCGCCGCGCTGGCCAGCGCCGAGGTCTACTTCGAAGGGCCTCGCGTGACGGTCTCGGGCGAGCGGGTGCTGCCGCGGGCCACGGTGAGCGACGCGCCCGGCGGCGGCTTTCGTCTCCGGCTCGAGAAAGACCCTTCGATCACCGAGATCGTCGCCCGGGGGCTCGCGCGCTGTGGCGATACGCTGCGTCCGCTCGGCGAGCTGAGCGCCACGGGCGAGCTGCTCGAGCGGCTGCCCCTCGAGCGCACCTTCGCGAAGGCCGACACCGCCGAGCTCGTGGCCAAGGTGTTGCCCGAGCTCGAGGCGAAGCTCGACGTCATCATCGCGACCTCCCGGCTCCCGAGAAAAGCGGCCGACGCACGCCCGCGGATCGCCATGGACCTGTCCCATCAGGGGCACACGCTCTCGGTGCTGCCGAGCCTCGTTTACGGCGACCCGCCCGTCGCTCGGGTCGACGGCGACGTGATCGTCTCGCTCGGCGACACCGTCCCCGTGCGACGCCACGACGCCGAACGCGAGCTCCTCCGGCGCCTTCGCGACGAGCTTCACCTCGTGCCCGGGCGGCGCGTCGATCTCGACGGGTCGGAGGCGATTCGCTTCGCGACCAAGCTCCGCGACTGGCAGAAGCGCGTCGGCGACGACGGCCACGCCGGCTTCGAGAACCGCCCTCTCCGCCCGCGCATCGCCATGGGCGACGGCGACGGCAACGAGCCGGGCACCTTCGACGTCCTCTTCGAGGCGTCCGCCGACGCCGACGCAGACGTCGCCGCACCGCCGAGGCGCGCCGAGGCCGCGGCGGTGCTCCGGGCCTGGCGCGACGGCCTCGAGCTCGTGCCGCTCGAAGGGGGAGGGTGGGCGCCGCTCCCGGCCGACTGGCTGGCCAAGCACGGGCACCTCGTCGCCGATCTCCTCGCGGCGCGCGACAACGACAAGAAGCTCACGCCCGCGGCGCTGCCCACGGCCGGGGCCCTCTGCGACGTGCTCGACGCGCCGCGCCCGCCGCAGCTCGCGCGGCTCGCCCCGCTGTTCGAAGGCTTCGAAGGCATTCCGCGCGCGCCCTTGCCCGACGGTCTGCGCGCGACGCTCCGCGTGTACCAGCACCAGGGCGTCGACTGGCTCTCGTTCTTGCGCGACGCGGAGCTCGGGGGCGTCCTGGCCGACGACATGGGCCTCGGCAAGACGCTGCAGACGCTGTGCGTCCTCCGGGGTCGCTGCCTCGTCGTCTGCCCGAAGAGCGTCGTCTACAACTGGGCCGACGAGATCACCCGCTTCCGCCCCGGCTTGCGCACGGCGATTTACCACGGTCCCAGGCGCGAGCTCGACCCCAACGCCGAGGTGACGCTCACGACGTACGCGCTCCTCCGCCTCGACGCGCAGCGGCTCTCCGAAGAAGAGTGGGACGTGGTCGTGCTCGACGAGGCGCAGGCCATCAAGAACCTCGGCAGCCAGACGGCCCGCGCGGCCTTCGAGCTCCGCGGCAAGTTCCGCGTCGCGCTCAGCGGCACGCCCGTCGAAAATCGCCTCGAAGAGCTGTGGAGCGCGATGCACTTCGCGAACCCGGGGCTCCTCGGCGGCGCCAGCGATTTCCAGGAGCGCTACGCGAGCCCCATCGAGCAGGGCGATCCCGAGGCGGCGCAGCGCCTGCGCACCAAGATCCGCCCCTTCATCTTGCGCCGGACCAAGGCCGAGGTCGTCCCCGAGCTCCCGAGCCGCACGGACATGGTGCTCCATGTCGAGCTCGACGACGTCGAACGGAGCGTCTACGACGCGGTCCGCGTGGCGACCAAGCGCGACGTCGCCGACAAGATGGCGCACGGCGGCGGCGTGCTCGCGGTCCTCGAAGCGCTGCTCCGCCTCCGACAGGCGGCGTGTCACCCGGCGCTCGTGCCCGGCCAGACGGCGGAGTCGTCGTCGAAGATCGAGCGGCTCCTCGAGGCGCTCGAAGAGTCGGTGTCCGAGGGACACAAGGCGCTCGTGTTCTCGCAGTGGACGAGCTTCCTCGATCTGGTCGAGCCGGCGCTGAAGCAGGCCGGTATCGCGTTCGTGCGGCTCGACGGCACCACGGTCGATCGCGGCGGCGTCGTTGGCAAGTTCCAGCACGCGGACGGTCCGCCGGTGATGCTCGTCTCGCTGAAGGCGGGCGGCACGGGGCTGAACCTCACCGCGGCCGATCACGTCTTTCTCCTCGACCCGTGGTGGAACCCGGCGGTCGAAGATCAGGCCGCGAGCCGCGCGCACCGCATCGGCCAAGATCGACCCGTGATGGTGCACCGCATGGTCGCGAAGGACACGGTCGAAGAGCGGATCCTCGCGCTGCAAGAGAAGAAGCGTCGCATCGCGGACGTCGCGCTCGGCGACGCCGACCAGGCCGCGGGGATCACGCGCGAGGAGCTGCTGGCTCTGCTCGACTGAGTTTCCCTGTCAAATTCGGTCTAGTTCTCGTCGTGACGTTCGGTGCCGCACCTTCTTTGCGGGGTCTACGAGATGCGAGGTCGTTCATGTCGCTCCATACGAGTGGGTGGAGCGACATGCTCAGCCTGGCATGTCGCTCCGCACGAGGGTGTAGAGCGACATTGTCGACGATGCATGTCGCTCCGTACGAGTGGGTGGAGCGACATGCTCAGCCTGGCATGTCGCTCGGGGCGAGCGTGTGGAGCGACATTGTCGACGATGCATGTCGCCCTGCTCACGTGCGTGAAGCGACATATGCAAGCGGCCATGTCGCCCTTCACGAGCTCGTCGAGCGACATGCAAGGGCCGGCATGTCGCCCTTCACGGGGATCCCGAGCGACATGCTCGCGCCGGCATGTCGCTCCGCACGCGCGTGAAGAGCGACATCGATCGGGCTGCAGCGTCGCCAGACCGCTCGAGCAAGGCGACATACGCCCTCTTGCTTGGCGCACCGGGCGCGAGGGTCGTGCGACATGCCGCGGCCACACCGGCGACGAGCACGAGAGAGACGGTCGCTTTTGGCTCGCTCAGCCCTGGACCCCTACGTCTTTCGCGCGGCGATGACCACGTGCGGGTACGGCAAGATGTCGGGGACCCGGACCATCCGGACCTTGAAGCCC
The DNA here is from genome assembly GCA_937902985.1 of uncultured Myxococcales bacterium. Taxonomy (GTDB): domain Bacteria; phylum Myxococcota_A; class Polyangia; order Polyangiales; family Polyangiaceae; genus Palsa-1150. Next base: position 7,662 of record CALFNG010000101.1, on the reverse strand, counting down.
AGGCTCGTGAGCATCTCGCCCCACTCGCGGTGGTGGCGGTACGCCAGCGGTTCGTTCCAGCCGACCATCACGCGATCGAGGAGCTCGGTGAAGAGCAGGCCGAACCGCGGCTCGGTGGTGATGTCCTTGATGATGAGCATGCCGCCGGGCGCAAGCAGCGAGCGAAACCGCTCGAGCACCTGCTCCTGGTCTTCGTGCGGCAGGTGGTGCATCACGTCGAGCACGTAGATCGCGTCGAACGGTCCCTCGAGCGCCGCGTCGCGCACGTCGCCGACCACGAACGAGTGGTCACGGAGCCCGAGCTTCGCCGCGACCGAGCGGGCCATGGCGATTCGACGCTCGCTCGGGTCGACGCCGACGATGCTCCGCCGGGGGTGGGTCTGCCCGAAGTACGCGGCGAAGAGCCCGAACCCGCACCCGACGTCGAGGATGCGCCCCTCGTCGGTGAGCATCAGATCCATCACGCTGAGGAGCTTCGGCCGCAAGATCGAGAACCGGACCAGCGAGTAGGCCCGCTCCACTGGCGGCAACGCCCGGACGATCTTCGCGATGGCCCCGCCGCCGTAGACCTCCGGCGCCTCGAAGCTCCGTAGCGACCGAAGGCCTCGCGCCCGCGCGGAAGGACGCGACGAAGAAGGCGGCGGCGCCGGAGCATGGGAACGCAAAGCCCCCCGATCCGTAAGGCGCCGAGAACCAGAGCGTCAAGCCCGAGCCCCCGCGAGCCGCGGCGAGTCTGAGTCTGTGTGTGTGTGTGGCCTCGTCGGTGACGGCTGGTGTCCACGCTCGCCGCGTGGTACGTGCCGGCCCTCGAGTTTCGCGCCCGTAGCTCAGCTGGATAGAGCAATGGCCTTCGAAGCCATGGGTCGTCCGTTCGAATCGGACCGGGCGTACGAAGTTCCACACATCGATCGCGGGCCCGCGTCGGGTGGGCTCCTTCGCCCCATCTCCCCTCTGTCACCTCTGCGCCCTCCGCGGCCAATCTCCCGCTCGAGCGCGCGCAGCCCGAAGCGAGGGAGCGTCAATCGGCCGTTGCGCGCGTCAATGGGCCGTCGCCCCCCGGTCCTCTCGAGCCTGACCCGCGACGGTCTGCACGAGCCCCTGCTCGGCACCGCCTCGCGAGCCCGGACTCGTTCCGAGCCGCCCTCCCGAACCCCGCGGCGAAATGAGGACTGCAAAAACGAGAGTTGCGCACCCAGGACCCCCCAAGTGCGCAACCCGATCAAGCCCCCCAATCAATCGGGTAGATGGGCTGCCGAACTCACTCCGCGAGGCTCGAAGAAGTGCCGAGCGACGTGACCTCGGTGCGACCTGCAGACTGCGTCGCGCGGTTGCGACCCCGAGCCTGGCCGCCCGCGCGACCAATGGCTGCCATGTGTGCGCGGTCGCGGCTGACCGCCTCGCCGCCTTTGCGCCCTGCCACGCGGGCCTCGTCGGCCGTGAACTCGTGAGCGCGCCCCTGAGCGTGCGCCGCGCGCCCGCCCTTGCTCGCAATTTCACGCTGCTTGCCGTGGTCCATCGAAGCGAATCCGCGATTGCTCTTGGAGCGGTTGAAATCGTTCTGCGTCGTCATCTGGGAGTCTCCTTGGTTAGCGCTTGCGTGGTTTCGTGTCCGTGTCTCTGTTTCCTCCGCGCACGGTGCTCACGCTCGCCGGCGCGTCGGCGTGAGTTCGCACGGCCCGGAAGACGCCGCGATCCCCGCAGAGAATCTCCACGGGCACTGCCGGCATCACGATCGTTGAATCGTCTTTGCGCCCCCCCGGGGCGAGGCATCTTTAGAGTGGGTCTCTTGGCATCTTCGTCGCGCGCTCTTTACGCATTGCAGCGCGCGTGCCTCGCGTAAAGCTCGGTTAGAGTCGCGATCACAGCAGACCTATTTGCCGGACGCGGCCTTTACGCCACGTAGCGGATTGCCACGCTGGGGCGGAATCGACGTGGTGCAGCATTTTTTCGCCCACGGATTCCGCGGCGAATCGAACGGGAAGACGAAGACTGGAGTCGGAGGTCGAGTGCCGATTGGCCTCCCTTGCGCACCGTCACATGCGTGCAGCCTGCAGGCCCGCAGACACCCACTGGCAACCGCGCGGCAACCGCGCGGGCAACCGCGTCAAACCAGACCATGCTTGCATCGCGCCAGCGTGCTTTGGCAAAACGCCCGATCCTTCGCGCGTGTCGCATGCGCCGCGACACCGGACTCGAAGAGCGCGGGCGCTCTCAGAACTCGAACGCGAGCCCGAAGTTCCAGTTCGTTCCGCCGACGCGAAGCGGGTCGGTCTGCACGCCGAGGCCCGTGAGATCTTCGCGCGTCCATTCGGCGAAGAGGTAGGTGCCGTTGACGCCCATCGCGTCGTCGAGGTTTTGCGCCGCGTAGCTGTCGAAGACATTCAGGTTGAGGCTGAGGCCCAGGGCCACGTGGGTTCCGACCGAGTGGCCTTGGCCAACCACGCCGTTGATCGACGAGGTGCCCAGGGTGTTCGACGCGCGCCAGAGCGCATACCCGATCCCGAGCTTGGCGTAGGGCACGAGCGGAATGCCGGCGTCTCGCCAGAGCGCGTCGACCCGGAGAACGGCCATCACCGCGAAGGGGTAGATCGCGAGGGACGTCGTCTCTTGGGAGGGTCCCCGCGAGGTGTCCTTGAAAGATGCCGGGTCGCTGATGGTCATGATGCCGGCGCTGACGCCGGGGCCGAGCGCGCCGAAGTGCGGGATCCGGAGCGCCTGCCAGTCGAACTCGGCTCCGATGAGGACGCGAGGCGAGCTGCCGAAGACGGTCTTGTACGGCGTCGCGCCGTTCAGCGCGGGATCGCTGTCGACGTCCGGCGTGTACGGCGAGATCCGGAACTCGATGGCGAAGTGCTGTGGAGACTCGTAGTGCCGGTGCCGGCCCGGCGTCGCTTCCGAGAGATCTTCCTGCGCGCGCGCGCGCAGCGTGACCGTGACCGAGGCCGACGCGACCACCACGACGACCGCCAAGACGTGCGAGAGGTTCACCGCTTTTTCCTCCGACGCCGGCGTAACGCCGCGGCCGCCACAGTGATTGCGCCCCCGAAGAGGATCGCCGAGCCTGCCGGCGCGCCCGGGGCTTCGAGCGCGCAGAAGCCGCCGCCCGCCTGGCCGCCGCTTGCGCGGTAGACGTCCCAGAAGTCGTTGATCGGACCGGGCGACGCGCACTCCAAGGTCGAGAGCGGCCCCACGTTCCCGAGCGCGTCGACCCCGGCGATGGCGACGTTGTATTGCACGTCGTTTCTAAGGCCCGTGATGTTGTACGAGCTGGCGGTCATGGCTCCGACGGTGATCCCGGTGCTGGGGTCGGGCTTGTAGAGGTACTTCGGGTCGACCATCGAGATCCCGCCGCCGGGCGAGGCGGTGCTGGCCTCGACGAGCTCGGCATCGGTGTCAGTGGCGTCGTCGCTCGACGCCTCCGCGACCGGAGTTACCGGCGCTGCTGCGTCGAAGACCACGCTGCTCGCGTTCGAGAGCACGCTGCTGGAGCAAACTCCGCCCGCGCCGGTGGCGGAGCTCGTCCCTCGGATCTCGAGGACGCATGCATCCTGGTTGCCCGTCGTGGGAGCGGGGGCCGTACCGGCGTCGATGCTCGCTCCCGTGTCCGCGCTCGCTCCGGTGTCGTTGCCGTCACCACCGTTGCCGGCGTCGGCGGGGGTCACCGCTGCCGGCCCCGCCGCGGGGCAAACGAGTACGGGCTCGGAGCCGACCCCCCCGACGGTGGCCTCTTGCCCCGGGATCGGATCGATGTAGATGTCGTAGCCGATCGTGTCCGGGTCGACATTCGGCGTCCAGGTCGGGACGAGCAGCGTGTCGCCGGCGCCGGACTTGTGGTCCCCCGGGGTAGCCGGCGCGCTGGGCCCGACCATGTCGACGACGATCGGCGGCGGGCTGTAAGTGACGCCGCCGATGTCCTGGCCGGTGGGGCTCGTGGGCACGAAGAAGATGCTGAGCATCTCGGCCGAGTCGACCGTTTGCGTACTGCACGCCTCGCGGCCGACCGGGACGTACGTCATCGTCGTCGGCACGCTGGTGACGTGGCCGACGATGTCTTGCACTCGCACCGAGACGGACTGCGAAATCGAGGTCGCGCCGGCGATGGGTACCGTCGGAGTCGCGACCAGCCAGCACGCCGGGGGCGACTGAACGCCGCGGTTGGTGCCAAACGCGCAATTGGTGCTCCCCACCCAGACCTGGAGAGACGCGCTCGACGCCGTGAAGTTCGTCAAGACCAGCGGGAACTGCAGCACCATGTCGCTGATGCAGTCCTCGTAGCTGATGCCGTTCGGCGTGAGCTGGATGGGGCGCGTGCTGATTCCCTTGTTCACGCCGTTGACGATTCGATTCGGCTGGCTCTGGTTGAGCGCTGCCGTGACGGTGGGAGCCGTGGTCGTCGTGGCCGTGGCCGTTGTCGTCGGCGCGGTCGTCTGCGCGCGTGCCGCGTGCGACGACAGCGCGATCGCCGTCAGCGACCCGAAGACCAGGCTCGAACGCGCGAAGCGAAGCATTGCGTAAGGTCCGTTGAGCATAGCGCATGCCACGCGGGCGCCGGCCCGGCTCGTCGGAATTGCGCGAGGTTTTTGCGGTGTTTTCGCCCGCCGCCGGGCGCTCGGCGGTCAACGTGGCAGCGCGACCCGAGGTCGCCCTCGCCTGCGCTGACAAAGTGACATTCGCGAGCGCGCGAGGCGCCGAGGCGCACCCGAGATGGCGCACGATCGCGCGCCAGCGGCGTGTCGATGGTAAAAACGATGATAAGACCGTCTGTCGCCATGCACCTCATCCCCGCTCACCAGGGCCGCCCGTCCGACGATCCCATCTTCTCGCTCCATCGCGAGGCGACGCAGCGAAGCGCGCGCGGCGAGGCGATCGTCAACGCGACGATCGGCGCCCTCCTCGACGACGACGGGAAGCTCGCCATCATGCCGTCGACGGCGCGCGCGGTTCACGAGGTGCCGGCCGTCGACTGGGCGTCGTACGCGCCCATCGCCGGGACGCCGGAGTTCCTCCGCGCGGTCGTCGACGACCTGCTCTCGGGGGAGCCCGCGCTTCGCGAGTGCGCCGTGTCGATCGCCACGCCGGGCGGGTCGGGCGCGCTGCGCCTCGCGATCAACAACTTCCTCGAGCCGGGCCAGGCCATCTTGACCACGAGCTGGTACTGGGCACCGTACCATACGCTGTCCGAAGAGTCGGAGCGCAGGCTCGAGACCTTCGACATGTTCGGCCCATCGGGCGAGTTCGACGTGGCGTCGCTCGACGCCGCCGTAGGCCGCCAGCTCGCCGCGCAAGGCCGCGCACTCGTCATCCTGAACGACCCGGCGCACAACCCCACGGGGTTCTCGCTGAGCGACGACGAGTGGCGCGCCGTGGTCGACTGCCTGGCCGCGCGCGCGGGCGAGAACGAGGGCAAGGGCGACGGCAAGGGCGAGCTCACGCTGCTCGTCGACTGCGCGTACTTCCTCTACGGCGGCGCGCGCGACCCCCGCGCGTTCCTCGCGCACCTCCGGCCGCTGCTCGGCACAGTCCAGCTCCTCTTCGCGTGGACCGCGAGCAAGACGTTCACGCAGTACGGGCTTCGCGTCGGGGCGCTCATCGCCTGCGTGCCCGATCCGAAAGAGCGCACGATGGTCGAGTCGGCGCTCAGCTACTCGTGCCGCGGCACGTGGTCGAACTGCAACCACGGCGGCCTCGTGGCGGTGACGCGCATGCTCGTCGACCCGGCGCTGGCGAGGGCCTGCACCGCCGAGCGCGCGGCGCTGACGAGCCAGCTCCGCGCGCGGGTCGCGGCGTTCAACGGCCTCGCCCGGAGCCGCGGCCTTCGCTACCCGCGCTACGAGGGCGGCTTCTTCGTCACGGTGTTCAACGACGACGCGATGGCCAAGGCCGCGGCGATGCGCGTCAAGGGCGTCTTCGTCGTGCCGCAGGTGCAGAAGAAGACGGGGCTCGGCGCGCTTCGCGTGGCGCTCTGCGCGGTGGCCGAGCGCGACATCGCGCGGCTCGTCGACGCGCTGGCGTGAGCGCGCGTCAGGCCGGGATGGCCAGCTTCTTCGCGAGCTCGCCGGACCGGTCGAGCAGGGCGAGCTCGTCGTAGCCGCCGATCGACTCGCCCGCGATGAAGATCTGCGGCACGGTCCGCCGGCCCGTGGCTTCGACCAGCCACGCGCGCTTCGCGTCGTCGTGGCTCACGTCGATCTCCTGGTAGGCCACCCCGCGCACGCCGAGGAGGCGCTTGGCTGCAATGCAATACGAGCAGACGCGGGTCGTGTAGACGGTGACTTCGGCGGCCATCGTGCCCTCTATGCCCTTGGCTTAGCATGCTAAGAACGAGGGCGCGCATGGCCGCCGAGCAAACGATTCACCTCGACCGTTACGCGCCGGACGCGAAGACGCTCGTGGCGAGCGCCCAGAGCCTGGCCGATGAGCGCAAGCACGCGCAGGTCGAGCCGATTCATTTGCTGGCGCGCGCGGTCGAGCGCGATCGCGGCGTGCAAGAGGTGTTTCGCAAGGCGGGCGTGGATCCGGCCGACGTGTCGGTCGAGGCCGAGACCGCGCTCGGGCGCATTCACAAGGCGACGGCCGGGCTCGCGTACCTCTCGAGCGCGATGCTTCAGCTCCTGGCGCGTGCCGAGAAAGAGGCCGGCGGCGCCGGCACGGTCGACGTGGAGCACCTCCTCAACGCCCTGTCGCAGGAGATCCGCGGGCCGGCCGCCGTCGTCCTCCAGGCCTTCGGCCTCGGCCCCGGCAGCCTGCGGCCGCACATGGCGGCGCTGAAGAGCGTGCCGCGCGACGCGCCCGGGCAAGCCATGGCGAGCGCGGCGGGCGCGGGCGACGTGCTCGGGCGCTTCACCCACGACTTCGTCGAGCGCGCGCGGCGCGGCGGGTTCGACCCGGTCATCGGGCGGGACGTCGAAGTGCGCCGTCTCCTCCAGATCCTAGAGCGCCGACAGAAGAACCATCCCCTTCTCGTGGGCGAGGCAGGCGTGGGCAAGACCGCGATCGTGGGCGCGCTCGCGATGCGCATCGCCGCCGGCGACGTGCCCGAGAGCCTTGCGAAGCTGAGCATCCTCGAGCTCGAGACGGGCCTTCTCGTCGCGGGCGCCAAGCTTCGAGGCGAGATCGAGGAGCGCCTCCGGCAGGTGCTCTCCGCGGTCTCGTCTTCGACCACCAGCGCGAGCGACGTCGTTCTCTACATCAACGGGATCGACTCGCTCCTCGGGCAGGGCGCGGCGGGCAGCGGCGTCGGCGACCTGCTCAAGCCCCTCCTGACCCGCGGCGAGGTGCGCCTCCTCGCGTCGACCACGGTCGACGGCGCGCGCAAGATGCACGAGCGCGACCCGGGCCTTTTGCGGCGCTTCAGCGTGCTCACCATCGAGGCGCCCGCGGTCGACCCGGCGATCGAGATCCTCCGCGGCATCGCTTCGAAGTACGAGGCGCACCACGACGTGCAGATCGGCGAGGGGGCTATCGTCGCCGCCGTGCGGCTCGCCAAGCGCTACTTGCAAGACCGCGCGCTCCCCGACGCGGCCATCGATCTGCTCGACGAGACGGCCTCGCGCAAGCGCGTCGAGATCGACGGCGTGCCCGCCCGGGTCGACGAGGCGATCCGCCGCCTCGCGTCGCTCAAGGCGCAGCTCACGTCGCTCACCGGCGACGTCGACGCGATGA
>CALFNG010000100.1 GCA_937902985.1 uncultured Myxococcales bacterium | reverse complement strand
GCCGCGCTCGAATGGGACTACCTGCGCCTCGAGGCCAATTGAGCGGGACATCGCCTTCTCACAAGCCCTGACAAGAGGTGGCTCCATGCGATCCGTAGTCACAAACCTTCTCGTAGCGGCGTTCGCGGCAGGCGCCGCATGCGGAGGAACCGGGAACGACACCAGCGTCTCTTCGAACGACGCTTCGGCGTCCAGCGGTTCGTCGTCGAACGCCGGCACGAATTCGGGCGGGGGCTCCGGATCCGGCACGAACGCGCCGTCGAGTTCCGGAGCCAGCTCCGGCAGTAGCGGCACGAGCGGGAGCTCGTCGGGCTCGAGCGGCGCCTCGTCTTCGGGGCAAGGATCGTCGGGCGGTTCGTCTGACGCCGGAGGCGACTCGGCCTGGGGCACCCCCGTCAGCGGTAGCCCTCCGTTCTCCGGTCCGACCGTCACTGGTACCGTAACCGTCGAGCCCTCGACCAGCGTCGGGACAATTGGCTCCGGCTTCGCCGGATTCAGCTTCGAAAAGACTCACCTGAGCAACAGCACGTTCGTCGGAATGAATGCCGCACTCATTGAGCTCTTCAAGCTCCTCGGACCCACGGTCGCTCGCATCGGCGCTGACGACGTCGACAAGTGCACCTGGGTGCCCACCGCCCCCGCCGGCGGCGGTGCCCCGCCCTATTCTAGGAGCATCGGCACCGCCGATGTCGACGGGCTCGCCGCCTTTGCGAAGGCCACCGGCGCGCGCATCATCTATGGCCTCGACTACTCTTCGAACAACCCCTCCAACTCCGCCGCCGAAGCCGCCTACGCGCAGAAAGCCTTGGGCGCGAATCTCTACGGCTTCGAGATCGGCAACGAGATCAACCGATATGGTACGTGGCCTGGGACGCTGAAGTCCCAGTACGATTCGATCGCGAACGCCGTCCTCACTGCCGCGCCCGGCGCCAAACTCGTCGGGCCCGCGGCCGGCGGCGGAGACGCCCTGTCGCTCACCACTCCGTTCGCCGCCGACGAAGCGAGCAAGAACTTGGTACTTCTCACTCAGCACTACTACGCCGGCACGGCCGGAAAACTGCCTGACGCGCAGGACTACGTCAGCATCCTGCTCAACCTCAATCAGTCCACCTCGCAGACCGGCTATGTGGGCACCGTGCAGACCACGAACACGGCGGCGGTCTCGAACAGGATCCCCGACGGCTACCGCGTCGGCGAATGCAATACGCTGGCCGGTCACGGACAAGATGGCATAAGCAACGCACTGATTTCGGCGCTCTGGGGGCTCGACTTCATGTTCACGACCGCCGAGCACGGCGCTAGCGGCGTCAACTTCCACGGCGGCGAGACCGGCATGGACGGCTCGGCGCCCTTCTACTACTCGCCGATCGAAGAGACGAACGGCGTGGTGACGGCGGCCAATCCGCTCTTTTACGGAATGCTTTTGTTCTCTCTCGCCGGCACTGGTGACGAGCTGGCGACGACCGCCGTGGCGGGGAACTTGACCTTCAACACGTACGCGCTCGCGCGGACGGACGGAGCCCTGAGCGTCGTGCTCAGTAACAAGGACACTTCCGAGGGCGTGAAGGCCACGGTGAACGTGGGCCGGTCGGTCACGAGCGCAAGCGCGATTTACCTGCAGGGCCCGGCGCCCGCCTCGCTCACCTCCATGACGGGGATCACGCTCGCGGGGGCCGGAATCTCGGCGGCGGGAGCCTGGAACCGCCAGCCCCCATATGCCCTCGCTAGTTCCGGGAACACCTTCTCCGTCATGGTGCCGCCCGCCAGCGCGGCGCTCGTGCGCGTCCAGTGACGGTGAGGTCACGAGATTTTGGCGCATCAACTTTCGAGGGCACACCCCTAGTACCCGCACCGGGGGGCGCCCGCTGGCCCGGCTCGTACCGCTCTTGCACCCCTCGAGGACGTAATGATGAAGCGTGACCTCCGTTTCTCGCGTCGTAAGCTCCTGAAGGCCATCGGCGCGGGCGTGGCCCTTCTGCCGCTCATCGAGTCGGACCCCGCCGATGCCCAGTGCCTCGCAGGCGGAATCAAGCGGCTCTACATTTTGGCCTGGCCCGACGGAATGCTCAGCAGCGTGAATAGCTGGTCTGCGGCGGGGACCGATCCCACGAACTGGACGCTCGCTCCATTTCAGGCGTCGCTGGCGCCTTACCAGAGCGATCTCTTGCTACTGAACGGAGTCGACTACAAATTCATCAAGGACATGCCGGGAAGCGGCGAGCGAACCGGCCACGCCACTTACCCGGGCATGCTGACCGGCAGCTTTTACATGCCCCTGGCGACGACGTCGACCGACGTGGCCGGGGGTCCCTCGGTGGACCAGTATGTAGGCAACAAGCTCAAGACCGGCGGCTACGGCGGCCTCGTGAGCCTGAACCAAGGGGCCTTCGTCCAGAGCACGGCGCGGCTGTCGTGGTCGGGGGCCGGTCAGCCCGTGATTCCGGACCTCGACCCGTACCACGTGTTCACAACGTATATCCAAGGGAACATCAAGACTCCGCCGTCGGCTGGAACGCCAACCACACCGACCACACCGAGCCAGAGCGTCGACGCGGGCGCCCCGCCCGTCGACTACAAGAAGGCCAGCCAGAAGAGCATCCTCGATTACGTGATGAACGATCTCAACCGGTTCATGAACGTCGTAGGAACGGCGGACAAAGCGAGCATCGACTCGCACCTGACGTACGTCCGCGCCATTGAGCAGGGTCTCGCGGGCGTCACGGGCACCGGTACGGGATCCGCGGGGGCTGGGCCGGTGACAATGGGCACCGGCTTGGCGTGCGGTGTGCCCGCAGGCGCGACTGCGACCAAGATCGCATACGCCGCATCGGCCAATATTCCCGCGATCGCCAAACTGCACATGGACCTCGCGGTCGCCTCGTTCGCCGCGGACCTCACGCGCGTCGCGGTGATGCAGATCGGCGATCAGGGCGCAGCGCAACTCATCTTGTCATGGCCACCGTGCAATTTCGCGTCTGGCGGGGCCAATCCTGGCGATGCGAATACCGGCGACGTCAATGGCTTTCACGCCATCGCCCACCGAAACGTTCAAGACAAGGTGACCTGTGACACATGGTTTCAGAGCCAGGTGGCGTACATTATCGGCCAGCTGAAGAGCATCAAAGACCCGTCTGGCAAGTCGATGCTCGATAGCAGCGTCGTCGTCGCGATGAACAATATGCGCACCGGCACCCATGAGACGACCGGCGTGCCGGTCGTCATGGCCGGAAGCTGCGGAGGCTACTTCAAGACTGGACGGAGCCTCGCCCTCCCTGCGGGCACTCCGAACAACGGGCTCTTGGTCGCTCTGTGCAATGCCATGGGCACCCCAACCGCGACGGGGACCTTCGGAGAAGCGATGTACGGCGGCGAGCTGACCGTCCTCAAGGGCTGATTGAGCCAAAGTTGACATGAGCCACGAGAGCGACTGGAGAGATCGATGAAAGCTCAAGAACTGTGGCGGTCATCCCTGCTGATCGCGGGTCTTCTTTCGGCCGCCTCTATTGCGGCATGCAGCGCCCCCACCGGCGGGACCGGATTCATGGCGGGCTCAGACTCGCCGTCCGGGGCAAACGGCGCCTCGGGTGCGAGTTCCGGCGGTTCCGGAATTGCGGGCGCGGCGGTTGCCGAGAGTGCCGGAACGATCGTCATGAGGCGCCTCACGTACCGCGAGTACGACCACATGGTGGCCCGACTGCTCGGGGACACGACGTCCCCTGCCTCGGGGGCCAGCCCTTGGACACCCGATGCCGCGGCCGCCACCGGCTTCGTTTCGCCGAACAGCGTCTCGAATTATCACGTCATCGAATATAACCAGACGGCAGAAACGCTGGTCGACACGGCCCTTCAGGCCGCCGCCGCGGGGCAAAACGCCGGGAAGTTCGTCATCCCGTGCAAGAATCCCACGGCCGCGATGGAGACGTCGTGCGCAACGCAATTCATCACGTCGTTCGGGTTGCAAGCGTTCCGGCGCCCGGTGGCGCCCGCCGAGCAAGCGGACCTCATGACAGTCTTTTCGACGGTCCGCAAGGCAGACGGTTTCAGCTTCACCGACTCGATCGGGGCGGTGGCCAAGGCGATGCTCCAGTCGCCGAATTTTCTGTACCATTGGGAGATCGGTCCGACCAAGCCCGTCCCCGGCTCCGACGGGCTCGCCCCCCTCACGCCGTGGCAGATCGCGTCTCGACTAGCGATGTCGATTTGGGAGAGCATGCCCGACGATGCGCTCTTCACGGCAGCTCAGAACGGCCAGCTTTCGACCGCTGCGCAAGTCGTCGCCCAAGCCCAGCGGATGCTGGCGGATCCGCAGGCGACCCAGTCGCTCTACAGCTTCCATCTTCAGTGGATCTTCAATATGGGCTTTCACGTTACCGACCTGGCCGCGGTCATCCCGAAGCCGAACTCGCTCTTGACGGCCGCGGCCGCGCAAGGCCTTCAGACGGAGTTCACCCAGTTCCTGTCGTCGGTTTACACCCCCCCCGGCGACGGAACGCTGAACACGCTCTACACCGCACCCTACGCGTTCGTGAACCACGACCTGGCTGCGATCTACGGCGTAGCGGGGCCGGCCACGGGCTTTGCCAAAGTGAATCTCGATCCCACCCAGCGTGGAGGCATTTTCACGCAGGTGTCCTTCTTGGCGGGCATCGAGGACACCATCGCAGACAACCCGGTCTACAGAGGCCTCGCGATCTACACCAAGGCCCTCTGCGGCACGATTGGAGGGCCGCCGGCAAATGTTCCGGGCGTCACCTTCAAACCCGGCGGAACGACTCGGCAGGCGTACGACGTGCACGGCTCGTCGGCGTGTGCGAGCGGGTGCCACAGCATTTTCGATCCGCCCGGGTTCGCCTTCGAGAACTACGACGGCATCGGTCAGTATCGGACGACCGAGGCGTCCCAACCGGTGGACGCGACGGGAACCTTTTCGGCTCCGGCCATTTCCGGGACGAGTGGCGACACCAAGTTCACGTTCACGAACGCCGTGGATCTCTCGAGGCAGCTCGCGGCGAGCCCCGAGGCGCAGGCGTGCGTCGATCTCCAGTGGACGCGTTATATCCTCGGGCGAATGGAGACTCCGGCCGACATGGGATCCCTCCAGCTTGGGTACCACGCGGGCGCAGCGACGGCGGGCTTTTCGGTTCGCGACATGCTGGTGGCCCTCCTCTCTTCAAAGGCCTTCACGTACCGCCAGCCGTCGGTCGGCGAGTCGCTCTAAGCCAAGTGGCCCCCACGAGTCGAATCCCGTCTAGCGTGTCTCATGGCACCCTCCGGCGACTTGGCTTTATTGGTGTGGGTCCGGTTTTGGCGATGGTGGGTCTTTGCGGCTGCCGGGAGGGCAAGCCAGCGCCCGCAGGTGCAGTGGGCCTGGCGGCGGAAGGCGGGCCTGCGGCCACCGCGGCCGCTCCCGGCGCGGTGGTCGTCGCGTGGGCCACGTGGCCAATGCCGAATTCGACGCCCGGCCTTCCAAACCCGCAGAGCTTCGACACACAGAGCGCGAGCGTCGTGATCGACCAAGTCACGGGCCTCATGTGGCAGCGGAATCTCGGCGACAAGTTCGTGACTTTTGCGGACGCCGTACAGCAGTGCCAAGAGCTGACGCTCGCCGGATACGACGACTGGAGGCTCCCGTCGCGCGTCGAGCTCGTTTCGATCCTCGACGTTACCCGGACGCAGCCATCGATCAACGCGACCGCGTTTCCACAAACACCGAACGATTGGTTCTGGACGTCGTCGGTCGCTGCCGACAACCCGCAGGCGGCATGGTACGTCTATTTCTACTTCGGCTATCCGAAGACGGACGACGTGACGAATCAATTTTCAGTGCGCTGCGTGCGCACTGCCACACCCCGTCCGGCGCTCGCGACGCGGTACGATATCCAGACCGATACGGTTCGAGACATCGGCACGGGGCTCACTTGGGAGCGGGCGGTGCCCGCCCAGACGTTCGCCTTCGACGCGGCGCGCAGGTATTGCAGCCAACTCACCCTCGGAGGGCAGACGGGCTGGCGAGCGCCGAGCCTGGTGGAGCTTCTCACGCTGATCGATGAGCGCGCCGCAGTGGGTCCCATGATCGACACCGCGGCATTCCCGAATACCCCGAGTGAGGCGTTTTGGAGCTCGTCCTACTTCGGCAACAGTCCGGGCATGGCTTGGCAGGTCTATTTCGATCACGGAAACGGCCTCTACGGGCTTCCGAACGCGACGTTCCGCGTGCGTTGCGTAATCTGACATCGAAGCGTGGGGGCGACGTCGGGTCACATCCCGACCACCGCGGAGATAAAGAATGTTTCGTCACCGATGGATTCTTCTTGCAGGGCTGACTCTGTGTGCCGCTGCGCCATTTGCCTGCGGCAACGGAACCTCTTCCGGGGGAGGCAGCGGCGATCACGGTTCGAGCGCGAGCAGCTCCGGAAGCGGCGGCCCTGCAAGTGGCGGCGATGTCGGCGTCGCTTCCAGCAGCGGCGGCGGCAACGATACAAGCGGCAGTGGAGCTGCCGGCGGCGGCAGCGGAACGAACGCGGGCAGTAGCTCCGGTGGCGGCAGCGGCGGCAGCGATGCAAGCGGCCCAGATGGCGGCGTCGCATCCAGCAGCAGCGGCGGCGCGCAAGGCGCGAGCAGTGTCGTCGCCTTTAGCTCCGACCGTGTCATCGTGACCGGCGTTCGAAACACGACCACCTCCCCCGCGACGTCCGCGGCGAGTCTGCACAACGGGGGACAGACCGCCGTGCAGGTCACGAGTCTGGAAATCGGCGGCGCCGATAAGTCTCTCTTCCAGGTGAGCGGTCTGCCGACGCTCCCGGCGACGCTCTTGGCCGGCCAGGATCTGCCCGTCACCGTGCAGATGATGACGACCGGCGCGACTCTCCCGGCAGCCCCCACAAATAAGGATCTGGGCTCGAACCTGTTGACTGCCAACTTGACGGCTACTTTCAGCTCGGGCTCCACTCGAACCAGCCTTTACGGACTGCTTCTCATCCAGAGCAATTGGGAGCCGACGCTCGGTCAAATCCTGACTACGCTTGGCTACGAGCTCAACGTGGGGCAGGCGCAAAACAACTGGAACCCAAACACCTCCATGATGGCGACGAATCTGCCCGGTATCGAGGGGGGTACCGACGAGGTGGCCGCGCCGCATTTCGTCAAGGCGGCTGCTGGCGCCGTGACGATGTCGGTCGCCGCGCGATTCTCTCCCGTCGGCGTGCTGCCCTACGGGTGGTACCCGAAGGGAAGCTCAAGCACGCACAACATCGTGGGAACGATGTCGATGATCGCGGACCCGCAGACGTCGGACAAGGCAAGGATGGTGCTGCCTCCGCCGGCTGCCGGCAGCTCGACTACGTTCGACCCCGGCAGCGCCCCGTTCGGCCTCTGGGTCTACTCGGATCAGGCCACTCAGAAATACGCGGCGGCAAACGCCGTCAATGGCGATTACGACTACACCGAAGACGCATTGAACTCCCCCGCGAACGTACACCGCATCAAGACGTATCCGCTCAAGGATGCCACCGGAGCGACCATCGCCCAAAGCTATCTGGTCGCCGTCGAGGAAGCGGGGAACGGAGACTACCAAGACTACGTATTCGTGCTGCGAAACGTCAATGTCGCCCCCTAGGGGAGCCAAAGCCGGGGTTCGCTACCAGGGGATCGGCGTACCGTCGGCGCCGGACATCTCTGACGCGCCCGATGCGACCCGTCCGGCGTAGATCAACGCGGCGCCACCCCCGCCTCTGCCGCCGCGGCGTTGGCAATCTCCCCCCGCGCCGTCACGACCCGCGGCTCGCTCTCCCCCTTCG
>CALFNG010000099.1 GCA_937902985.1 uncultured Myxococcales bacterium | reverse complement strand
CGCTTCGAGCGGGGGTCACGAGTCGAGCGGTCCGCAGGCCGGCGCGAGGGTATTCATCATCTCGTTCGGTCGCTTGATGCCTTCACGTGTCATCCACTGCTGGGCGGCGAGCACGAGCGCCGCGCCGTGGTCGCCTCCGACGAGAGCACCGTATCGCCAGCGCGCGACTTCGCGGTAGAGCTCCATGCCGGCGCAATCGAACTCGCTCAGCGCCTCTTGCAGAGAAATGCGGGCGTCTTCGTCGTTGCCTTGGAGGCGTGCCAGGCCCGCTCGAAGGAGGGCCGCGAAGGGCTTGGCCAGGGCGAGACGCTCCCGGTCGAGATGACGAGCCTCTCGCCGGGCGAGTCCAATCAGCGCGCGCCTGGACCATCGCCCCCCCCCTCGCGTCCCCCGGGTGCGTCCTTCGCGGCTCACCGACGCCGCCACGGCGAGGGCCGTTCGCGCTCGAAGATGCCGGAGCTCGACGCGCGGACACTCGAGGAGCAGGAACTGAGCCGCTCGGAGTAAGGGCCACTCTTCCGCGATGCGCTCGAAGGCGGTCCATGGCTGGCCCCCGTAGAGGGCCGCCTGCGTCGTTCCGACGAGGTGGTGATAGCGCTGCGTGTGGTAGTTCGTAGCCCGCCACGACGATTCCGCCTCCCGCGCCAGGGAAAGACAGTGCTCGACGCGATCCTGAGCCAGCCAAACGATCGACATCTGGCCAACCCGATAGTTATTCGCTGCGAACAGATCGTCCCGATCACAGGCGTCCTTGAGGGCGGCCGGCAGACGCTCCCCCAAGACGCGCATGTGTCCGCGCTGCGAGAGCGCCGAAAGCGCGTACAAGTTCGTGATGGCGAGCTCCCACGCGACCCCGCGACAGCGCTCTTGGTAGATTCGGTTCGCCTCGTCGCAGTGGTGCACGGCGTCTCGCCAAGAGCCCCGGAGCCACGCCGAGGTCCCCCGCGCCATGTGCGACCACGCGAGATCGTATGGCTTGCCGGTCGATTGAGACAGGTCGACGACGGTCTCGAGGAGCCGTTCGCTACGCTTCCCAAAGAGACGCCCGCCGATCGCCGCTTCGAAGGACGCCTCGTATCCAAGGGCGCGGGCGACGCGTGACCGCTCCCCGAGTTCGAGGGCCTCGAGCAGGTGCTGTACGCCTAGCGCGTCGGCGAGCGTATGGTTCATCATCGACACGCTGGTCGAAGCGCTCCAGAGCGCATCCAACCGGGCCGTGGCCGTCGGCGCGACGTCCCCGGCGTCTTTGAGCTTGAAACGGAACCCTCGCAGGACAAGACGAGCCCGCGCGACGAACATGGCGCGCATGGCTTCGGATGGCGTCTCCGGCATGCGCATGCCAGCCCGCGCGAGGACGACGCGGATCATGCGGAGACCCTCGTCGTGATAACCGCTCCTCAGGAATTGCTCGGCCGCCCTGCGCTGCAAATCGAGGAGCGTGGCGTCGTCCGCTCTCGGCTCCTGGCATTCCGCTGCCCCGCGAAAGCTCTCGGCGGCTTCGAGCCCACGTCCGGCGGCGGCAAGGGCTTCCGCTCTTCGTTCGTAGAGAACACGACGGGGCAACGCACTTGCTCCGAGATCGAGCGCCTGGCGATACAAGTCCGCCGCACGCCCGAAGGCGAGCGCCGTGGCCGCGCGCTGAGCCGCCGCGATTACGAAATGAGCCGCTTCGTGCCGTGCGCCCGCTCCGATGTAATGCCGGAAGATCGCTTCGGGGTCCGATTCGGGCGCCGCGCGCAAAGCGTCGGCCAGTTCAAGGTGGCGTGCTCGCGAGCGCTCCGGTCGTAGTCCCAAGATGAGCGTCTCACGAATCCGGTCGTGGTACATTTCCAGCGTCGGCCGACCACCGAGCTCGCCAATGCGCAGTAGCCGCGCGCGGGCCAATCGGGTGACGTACGGGCGGCCCGACTCACCCAGTCCCGCAGCCGCCAAGGCGAGGCTTCGCGGGAGCGGGCCGCCCGCGGTCGAGACGATCTCGAGAAGAGCGAGCTCGTCGGCCGCGAGTTGATCCAGGCGCTCGCGGAGGACGTTTGCCAGCCGCTCCCCCGGAGGCACGACTCCGTCGGACTGCTGGCCCCGTACACGCCCCGCGTGTCGCGCGAACTCCACCACGAAGAATGGAGACCCCAGCGCCTCGGTGGCGATCGTCGCGAGGGTGGTCTCGTCGACGACAAGACCGCTGTCCAGCGTCTTCGAGGCCAGAGCGCGCGACTCGGCGGCGTCGAGCGGGCCGACCCGGATGGCACGGTCGGCGCCCGCGGGGAGGCTGGCGCCGCTTCGACGGACCTCGGTCAAGATCGAGCTCTGGGAAGCGTCGTCGCTACGGTAGGCGACGACCACCAAGACGGCAGCTTTGACCCCGAGCAAGAGCTCGCGAAGCAACAGGACGCTGTCCGAGTCGGCCCATTGCAGATCGTCGATCGAGAGGACGACCCGGCGGTCGGCCGCGAGCGCGGAGAGGAGTTGCCCGAAGCCCTCGAAACCTCGGCGCCGGATCTGCTGCGGCTCGACTCCTTCGTGCTCCTTCGGCGCTCGAACGAAGGCGTTGATCGTCGCGAAGGCAGGGAAGAGCCGCAGCAGCGCGCCTGCGTTGGGGGGCACGACCTGCGCGATTCGCTCCTCGGATCGTTTCGCGAGCTCGCGGCTCAACGCGTCGACGAGCGCGTCGAACGCCTTGTAGGGAACCGACTCTTGCGGATGACACCGGCCCCGGAGCACGAGCGCCCCGCCCGACTCGGTCTCGTCGACGAAGTGTCGGAGGAGTTCGCTCTTCCCGATCCCCGACGGACCTTCGATGCGGATGAACGTCGGGCCGTCCACCCGCTGCCGGTGGAACGCGTCTCTCAGGAGATCGAGCTCACGTTTGCGACCGACGAAGACTTCGTCCGCCGGAGCCGACGACCCGCTGGTACCCGGGACCTCGGACCCGAGTTCGCGAAGCGCCCTGGCGATGTCCTCACCGGTCGCCCGCGCGCTAGGGTCCGCTAGGAGCAGGTTCATCGTCAATTGGTCGAGCACGGGCGGAATGTCGGCCGCACGCTCGCGCGGGCGAAGTACCCGTCGCGTGTCCTTTGCCTCGACGATCTCGGACACCGTTCCACGAAAGGCGGGCGCTCCGGTCAGGGCCTCGTAAAGCACCTCGCCCGTCGCGTACCAATCGGAGGCCGGCGATAGCGGCTTGCGCCAAATTTGCTCGGGTGCCATGAACTCGAAGGTGCCGCCGCCTCCGTCGGGTGAGAACCAGCTCGCGTTGACAAGCGTCACGGCCAAGCCGAAGTCGAGGAGGACGAGCCTCCCGCTGGTGGCGACCCACACGTTCGACGGCTTGATGTCACAATGGAGTTCGTTGGCTCGGTGGAGCGCCGAGACCGCGCTCACGAGCTGCCCGAGCACCGCGACGAGCCGTTCGAGCCAGCCCGCGGCCGGCGACGAGTCGTCGCGGCCGCCTACGGCCGAAACACCGCGCACGTGGTCGACGACGTTGGTGCCGTCGAGGAGCTCCATGGTGAAGAAGGCCGTGTGTTCGTCCGACACGAGGTCGTAGAGCTCGATGAGATTCGGATGCGTCACGCCGGCGAGCGCCCGAAACTCCTCCTTCAAAGCAATGACCTCGGTCGGGGAAAGCTCGGGGAGGGTCTTCAGCGCGACTTCTCGCCCCATTTCGGCGTCGAACGCGCGATAGACCACGCCCATGCCGCCCTGGCCGAGGATCCCGATGGGGCGGTACCGCTCCGTGCCCGCGAACGTGCGTGCTTGGCGCCTTCGCGGCCCCGACGGGCCCCGGGTCGCCATCTCCCCGGCGGCCGAGTCCTTCGGTCCGTTCGCCGTCCCTCGGTGCGACCTCAAGCCAGCCTCGCAACTACCACACTTTGGCGCCCGGTGAGCGACTTCACGAGGCCGGACGGCATGGCGTACTATCCGCGTCATGTCGGTCGAGAGTTCGGACGCCTCGCAGATCCGTCGAGAGCGCGATCTCTTCCGCCAGCTCCTCGACTTGGGGCATCGAGACGAGATCGAGCCATTCCTCGAGGAGGCGCTCTCGCTCATCGTGGCGGTGACCGGCGCGGCGCGCGGGTACCTGGAACTGCAGGACAGCGCCCGCCGTACCGTCGGACCATCCGCGGGCTCGTTGTCTTGGATGGCGCGGGGTTGTTCCGACGAAGACGTGGCGCAGATCCGCCAGGAGTTCTCGCGCGGGGTCATCGCGGAGGCGCTGGCGAGCGGCAACACGATCGTCACGGCGTCAGCAACCGATGACCCTCGCTTTCGCGATCGTGGCAGTGTCCGCGACAATCATCTTCAAGCCGTTCTATGCGCGCCGATCGGAGTCCCCCCCCTGGGGGTCTTGTACGTTCAAGATCGGACGCTGCCAGGTCCGTTCTCCGAAGACGACCGCAAGCTCGCCGAGACCTTCGCCCGGACGGTCGCGGTGTTCGCCGACCGGCTCCTTGTTCGCCGTCGCCTGTCCAGCGAGGCCGATCCGACCCTTCCCTTTCGTCACTTGCTGCGCGCTGACGGCATTGTCGGTCGCAGTGAGGCCATCGCCAGGTTACTGAAGGGCGTGTCGATCGCCGCGCCGATCAATATCGACGTATTGCTCACCGGCCCCTCCGGCACAGGAAAGACGCGCGTTGCGCGCCTTTGTCACGACTCGAGCTCGCGGGCGGCGGGGCCATTCGTCGAATTCAATTGCGCTGCCCTCACCGAGTCGCTCTTGGAGAGCGAACTTTTCGGCCACAAGCGAGGAGCCTTCACTGGCGCAGATACCGACAAGACCGGTTTGGTCCGCGCCGCCGACCAAGGAACGCTCTTTCTTGACGAGGTCGCCGAGATTCCACTGGTTGCCCAGGCGAAGCTTTTGAAATTCCTGGATTCAAAAAGGTACTATCCGCGCGGCGCCACCAAGTCATTGCCCGCGGACGTCAGGATCATCGCAGCGACGAATGTCGACCTCGAGTCCGCGGTGAAGAACAAGACCTTCCGTGAGGACCTCTTTCATCGGTTGAACGTGATGCCGCTTGCCGTTCCCACGCTCGCCGAGCGACGGGACGACATCGCGGACTTCGTTCGTCACTTTTGTCGGCGCACGATAGACAAGTTTTCGCTGCGCACGATCGAGCCGTCCGAAGGCGCGCTGAGGGCAGCCGAAGCCGCGGAATGGCCGGGCAACGTCCGACAGCTCGAGAACGCAGTTCAGCGAGCGGTCATCTTTGCCTCGAGCGAAGAGGGGGTCCTGCGCTTCGAGCGTCGCCACCTGTTTCCAGATGCCGGCGCTCCTCTCTCCATGTCTTCGCGAAACATCACCTTCCAAGACGCAACGCGGGCGTTCCAGGCCGACTTGGTCAAGACGACGCTCCAAGGGGTCGACTGGAACGTCGCGGAAGCGGCCGTCAAACTCGATCTCGCACGCTCTCACGTCTACAACTTGATCAACGCGTTCGGCTTGAAAGATGGCCGCGATTGAGCTGAGGTCCAACCCCGTCGCGCGTCCGCCTCCGTCCACCGAGAGCGGTGCCCTTGCGCTGTTTCATCGACCGTCCTCTTTGCGCCTTCGCGCCACCCCGCGGGAATGACTCTTGACGACCGTCAACCGCTCGTCAGGGTCGCGGGCGGGCGAGTAGACACCTGTAGCGCGGAACGAGGGGTGGTCGTCCGGCCGACGTGGGGGAAGGCATTCTGGTATCTGGAGCCGTTTCGTCGGCCCTGAGCCACCGAGTGTGGCACACAGCCCTCGAACACATGCGAAGTCATGCGAAGAGCTCTTGACCTCGGGCGCTCGACGGAGCTCTTTGCCGCGGGCGCCCGACCCGCCCGCCCGGCGGGCCAGACGCTTTCGGTCCCCTAGCGGGGAGCGACTTGCGGCCGCGGCGCGAGTCAGCACCCGGACGCGGAGCCGCAGACGAGGCGCCCATTGCAATTCGAGACACCTTGCGCGCACGGCAAGGAAAGCGAACTCTCCTCGCCGACCCTGGACTCGTTGGTGCAGGAGAGGCACGTGAGAAGCGCGGAGCTCGCTGCGCACCCCGAGCAGCTCTCTCGGTAGCTCCCCGCGGGAAGCTGGCACGCGCCGCACGTGAGTTCGCCGTTGCAGTTGGAAATGGTTCCAGCGCACGGAAGCGAGAGCACCGACTCTAGGGGAGTGGCATCCTGCTCCCGGCACGACCCAGTGATCGTCGTCGCCGTGCAGGTCACGCCGGAGCACGTCGCCGAGTACGAGCCCGCAGGGCACGCCGTCGGCGCGCTGCTGGAGCTCGCGCCACCGCCGGCGGCCGAAGTGGTGCACATCGAGCATGAGGCGACGAGGCAATCGCTGAACGCGCCGAAGTCGCTCGCGCCGCCGGGAAATTGAGAGGCGCACCCGTCGGCGCAGGTCTGCGTGGTGCACGACACGATGCAGTGACTCAGCTCAGCGCACGCGGCGTTCTGGTTGCAGCTCGTAAACTCGGCGCAGCACTTCGTAAATTCGCAGACGCCGCAGACGCTTGTCGCAGTCGACGAACCACAGAGGGTCGGCGCCGTCGAGCCGGTAGCGCCGCTCGAGCCCGCTCCGTCGCCGGAGGGGTCACTCGACGAACTGCACGCGGAGACGAGGCTCGCGATGGCGAGACGGAGGAAAGAACGACACAGCTTCCGGTGCATGGGGTCGACTCCACGGTGCAGCAATTCGCATGCCCGGAGCGTCCCCACGCCATGGCCGGCGGACTATCGACGCGGGGTGGACAGGAGTCGTGCCCTCGCGTTGTCGGCTGTCCAATTTCGAGGACTCCGATTCCGAACGCGTTCACCGCGGTCGACAGCCCTGGGGCGGCGTGTCGCCCTTGCCGCAACGTTCGATGGCGGCGCGCGTCGTACTTGGGCTCCGACAGACCGCGCAGACGGCGTGGCATGCGTGGTGCACGGCTCGGGTACCCGATGGCGACGAGACCGATGCAACTCGAGCCAGCACGAAAGCACTAATGCTGACGTACCTATTAGCGAGCCTGATTAGCGAGCCTGGGCTCCCACTAGAAATTTCGTCGTTCCGAATCCCCTCCGCGTGCGAGCGACCGAAGGAGCATTTTTCATGGATACGCGGCCGAAGCGGTTCTATTCAGGATGGGCGTGGATCTGCATCACATGGACACTCGGAGCTGCCGGATGCAGCTCAGCGGGATCGACGACCACCACAAGCGACCTCGACGCGGGTGACAACGCGGACGAGGGGGTGCCGCCGGCGCCATCGTCGCCCCCTTCCCCCCCGTCGCCCGACGCCAGCGTGACGCCGATTCCCTTGCCGACGATCGACGCGGGTCCATTGTACCCTCCGGTCACGCCTCCTGCCTGTGGGGGATTCGGATCGAGTGATGCCTGCAACGCATGCGCACAGTCGACATGTTGTTCCCAAGGGAGCGCGTGCGGCGCGAGCGCCGAGTGCGAGGCTCTCTTCGCCTGCATTCAAGGGTGCACGACCGGCGACGTCACGTGCACAACGGACTGCCAGGCTCAGAGCCCCGACGGCGTGACGCCGTTGCAGAATTTCGTGAACTGCCTGAGCACCGATTGCGCATCGGCGTGCGGCGGCAGCAGCCCCGCGGCGGGGATCGGCGACCATTGCCAGACTTCTGCCGACTGCGCGTCGGGCTCGTGCAACAACTACTGGTGCACGAAACCGTGCACGCAAAATACTCAGTGCGCCAGCACCCCCCAATCGATCACGGACGCCGTCGGCGAGCTCGTGTGGTGCGTCGAGACCTCGGCCGGGGCGGCCTATTGCTTTCCTGGCTGCTCGACGAACGCGGATTGAGATCGGAAGA
>CALFNG010000098.1 GCA_937902985.1 uncultured Myxococcales bacterium | reverse complement strand
GCCTTGGCTGCGCTCGCCGCGCTCGCCGCGGTCGCGACGCACGCGAGCACGTGGTCGCCCTCGTGCTCGGCCAGGCGATCGAGGACGAGGTTGCACCCCCGCCAGCACTCTTCGCGCGTGCACGCCTTGTCGCGCGATTCGCACCCCCGCGCGCAGGTCTCTTCGGGGCCACAGGGAGGGCCCTTCGCGTTGCAGGCGGTGCCGGCAGCGATCGACACGGCCGCGGCCGCGAGCAGGAAGCGCATCACGCCGGCACCGATAGCCTGGCGATTCGATCGGCGCACGCACGGTCGCGCTCGCGCGCTCAGCGGAGGCCCATCAGCGAGACGAGGCTCCAGCCGCCCTTCGGGAGGTCGACGTTCAGCGTACGGATGACGCCGCGGGCGTCGACCCGAACCGCGTGCTTGCCCGCGGGCAGGCGGACGCGCGCGACGGCGACGCGCGCGGGCAGCGTCTCCCAGCTCCGCGTGTCGGGCGTGTCGAGGGCCGTCAGCGTGGCCTGGGTTCCGAGCGAGAGGATCGTGCCGAGCAGGCTGTGGCCGCCGGCGGCCGCGCCGGCGAGGGTCCCGGCCGCGTACCGCGCCACGAGTCGCGTGATCGCGCTGACGATGATCTTGCCCTCGATCTTCTTCCACTCGGCGCGAACCTCGTGGCTGACGTTCACGGCCTCTTCGAGCTGCACGGAGTGGCCATCGACGGTCGCGGCCGGAATGGCGTAGCCGCCCTGCTCGCGCCCGAGCGTCGGGAAGTTGATCCAGGTGACGAGCCCCTGGGCGGCGATCCGGTTGGCGGCCGCCGCGTCGTCCGGCGCGATCGAACCGGAGAACAGCGTGAGGGCCAGGCCGATGGGGATCCGCTGCGGCTCCTTGGGCGGCACGCGCCCGTAGCCGACGACGAACACGAGTTCGCCCTCGCCCGCCTCGTCGAGCCCCGGGGCCGGCGCGCCGCCTTGCTCGATCTCCTTCAGGCGGGGCGACCGGTACGATCCGCGCGCGAGCAAGCGGCGCACGGGGTCGCCGAGCGCCCCGTACCCCCTGAACTGGAGCGCCTGGTCGTACCAGCGCAGGGCCTCGTCGGGCTGATCGCTCTTCTCGAACGTGAGGCCCGCGAGGAACGCGCCGAGCCCGAGGGCGGCGCTGTCCTGCTCGTGCAGATCGTCGGCGATGTACTTCTGCATCACCGCGAGGCGGCGCGCCTCGACGCGCGCCCCGTTGAGATCGTGGAGCTCAAGGTAGTTTATCATGTCGAGCGTGTTGACGAGCAGCTTCTCGTGGGGGGGCGCCTGGTACTTGCCGCTCGACCCCGAGAACACGTACTCGCCGATCGAGTCCTTCGCGTCGTGCGCGATGTCGAGCATGTCGACCGCCTTGTCGGCCGCTTCGAGGTCGCGCTGCGACGCGGGGAACTGCGCGACGCTCTGCTGCACGCTGCCGCGATCGAGCACGTAGAGCGAGTTCTCGCTGTCGAGCTTCACGGGCAGATCGGCGTCGGTCTGCACACCCATCGCTTCGTTGAGGAT
Source organism: uncultured Myxococcales bacterium (assembly GCA_937902985.1). Classification (GTDB taxonomy): domain Bacteria; phylum Myxococcota_A; class Polyangia; order Polyangiales; family Polyangiaceae; genus Palsa-1150. Next base: position 24,008 of record CALFNG010000098.1, on the reverse strand, counting down.
GCGCAGGGCCTCGCGGGGCTGCCCGTCGTCGAGCGCGGTTCGCACCGGGAGCATGCGCTCCGAGTGCGACGCGCAGCCGCTCGTCACGAGGAGCAGCGCGAGGATCGTTCCGGCGAGGGGGCGAGCGGCGCCGCCCGGCGCGCTCGGGGCCGTGAATTTCAACGAACGGCCTTGGTGACGTACGCCTTCTGTTGCCACCGGATCTCGCTCGTCTCGGCGTCGATGACCTGCATGAAGAGGAAGTACTGCACGCGCCGCGCGTCGTCGGTGCGCTCGTCGGACGCGCCCACCTTGCCGGTGATGAAGAACTTCACGCCGAGTTGCTTACCGTATTGCGGGATGTGCTGCGGGTCGAACACCGGGTGCTGCGCGCCCTCGACCTGCCGGATCGTCTCCGCCTGCCGCTCCTGGCTGACCACGCGCGTGACCTGGCTGTTGACCAGCCAGCCTTCGGTCTCGCTCAGCATCGCGTTGAGCTGCGAGTCGACGTGCTCCGAGGTGTCGTTGATGAACGGGGCGACCGAGACCGTCTGCCGGTCGCCCTGCCCCGCCTTGACGCGCCATTCGGTCATGACGGGCGCGTCGCGCAGCTGGTTCAGGAGCGTCTGGAGGGCCCGCTCGATGTCGTCTTTATCGAGGCCGGTGCTCATCGCGGCCCGATCGATGCTCGGATCGTCCGAGCCGCGAACGTACTCGTGGCTCGCGCAGCCGGTCGATGCACCGCCGGCGAGCGCGAGCGCGAGGGCGAGGGCGGCCGGCGCGGAGAGCGCGAGCAGCCGGGAAACGGACGGCAAGATGGACGGTGAAGCGGAGGAGAAGCGAAAGCTCTGGTTCATGAGGCCATTCCCTGTCTTTCAGCGGATTGGACGTACCAGAAGCATAGAAACTCAGGCGGCGCTCGCGGTAGTGGTTTCGGGCGGGAAAAAGGGCGGAACGGAGGGGTGGCGCTCGGCCTGGCCGGTGGGCCGCGCGCTCCGCCGGCAGGAGAACGAACACCGTCACGAAGCCCGCGCAGTCCGTCCGGAAGAAGGCGAACCAGAGGCTCCAAATGCTCTGCGCGCCGTCGCGCATCACCTTGAGGACGCGCCCGGCGCGCGTGCCCGCGTGGAACGCGGCGGCAAGTGGAGCGCGTGCTCGAAGTAGTTCGCGAGCACGACAAGCTTGCGACGGTGCGCGAGCCGGTCAACGTGGAGGGCGACGAAGACGCGCTTCGTTTCTCGGACGTTGCCCGCGGGTCAGAGAGGGGAATCGTGCGCGAGCGCCGGATCGCAGCGCGAGTTCGTCCGCTAAAAGGCGACGCCAACGGTAGCGTTGATCTGTTCCGCCTCGAACTTGCTCTGTCCAGCGTTCGGAACGACCAGCCCGCCCGCGGGACCCCAGTCACCGACCGTTGGCAAGTTACTCGCCCACTCCAGGTCACCGCTCAGGACGACTCTGATGTTCGGCCGTGCGAGCACCGCAATACCCGGAATGATGCGCAGCAACTGAGCGCCGTTGCCGCCCTCGACCGTCGCATTCGTGTACTCCGCACGCACGCCGGGGACGAACCAGGGCCACACGATGTAGTTGATCTCGTCGTACTGGACGACGGCGGTCCCGCTCGTCCGGTCCGCCACGCCATTGATGATGTTCCCATTCGGGTCCGTCGTCGCCGGGCTTCCTTGATACGGGCGCTCGTGGCGCTCGAAGTTGACGCCCGCCGTTAGAACGAGAGACCCAACCTGGGCGTGGATCAGCGCACCCAGGGCATTGACCGGATCACCCTGCCTCACCGGGATCGGCGTTCCACCGGCGACGGTGCCGGTGCCGTTGTCGAGTCGCTCGAACCCGTGATAGCCGAAGACGTCGAACGTGATCGACGTCTCGGCCCACGGCCTTAGCGTGTCCAAAGTGGTCGTTCCGCCTGCGCCTTCCCCGTCGAGCGCCATGCCGCCCGCCTTGACGCCAATGTGCGCGTAGACGTCTTGCGCATCGGGTGGGGAGAGCCCCGAGGCGCTCGACGACGCGACCCATCCAAGCGAGTAGCCCAAGCGGTGCACGGCGATGCCGTTGAGTTCAGCGCCGTCTGTGTGCCCTTGACCCAGCGTAAAGCCCGCGCTCGGGTTGTAGAGGCCACCGACGGAAACGCCCGGCATCACCGAGTCGTTCAGATAGGAGCTGTGCAACCCGAAGCTTGTGAGCTGCGGAGCGAACAGACGGCCCACCCAAAGGTTGACAAGATGCCCCGGGCCGACGATGTCGTTCCACAAGAGGTAGGCGGTCTCGATATCGAACGTGCCCGGAGGGTCTCCGAAGTCGGACTCCAGCGTGAGTTGGGCCATGTACGTCAGAGTGTCGTTGAAGGCGCCGGCGCCGAAGATGTGCATCTCGGCCACGATGCCGCCCCAAGTGAACGTATTGCCCGCCGCGTCGTTCGCGGCGGATCCCGGCAGGTTTATCGGGACGCCGCCATTGAGCCAAACCGAAAGCGGTACGGCCTCGACGATCTTGTCGGGCCATACCGCGGACGGGAAGAGGTCCTTGTATTGCTCTTGCCCGAGTTCGATTGCGGCGGCTTTCTCGACGTCACTGTCGAGGCTCCCGTTGGCGCTCGGGAATCGATAGCCATCGCGCCGAAACGCCTCCCCGAAGGCATTGAGCACCGGGTAGACCGTGTGGCACGTCTGACAACTCGTCTTGTACTTGCGCGAGAAGCTCGGTACCGCCCGCGCCTCGGACAGTGCAACGAAGTATACGGCGACGCCCGCGAGCGCGGCAAACAGCAGAGTCCCCTTGCGTTTCGGTCGCATAGTCACTTCCTCTTTCGGGTCAATCCGGCAATGTGCGCTCAACGCACTGCGCGCAACTTGTAGCGGATGCCGAGCGAAGCGGTCAACGTCCACTGGTGACACTACGTTTCGTGTTCCACGGTGCACCGCGCACAATATGCGCGGATACGCAAATCCAACGTCCGTGCCCGAGTCGAAGCGACTAATACGGTCAAGCAGGCGCATCAATGAGGGTCGGGTGCCACTTCGCTGCGCGACGATTCTTCGCGACAGCTTGCGCGCCAGATCGTGAGACACTCGCAACGCGCCGATGGGATGAATCCAGACTGCCCCAGGCCCGTCCAACACGGTGAGGCCGGGGTGAGTCGACGCACCGGGCACATTTCTCGCAATGCACTCATTCGACTCCCAAAGGAAACAACCATGATTCCAAGCGTCCGCACACCCACGCGCCTCCTGGGCAAGGTCCTCGCTCCTCTCGCGGTTGCCTTCGCGCTGGCGCCCTGCTTTTCGACGCCGGCGCTCGCCGACAGCGGCGCTTCCATCACCGGCAAGGTCACCGCGTCCGTCGCCAAATACCTCGGGGACACGGTCGTTTACCTGAGGAATGTCCCCGGCAACTACACGCCATCCAAGGCCGTCATCGACCAGAAGGGTATGCAGTTCATCCCCCGGATCGCGGCGATCACCGCCGGTGACACGGTTGACTTCGGGAACCACGACACCGTGGGACACAACGTCTTCTCGCCGGACAACGAAGGTTTCAATCTCGGCACGTTTCCTCCCGGCGAGACTCGCAGCTACACGTTCAAGAAGACGAACGTATCGTACAGCGAGCTTTGCAGTATCCACCCAGAGATGCTCGGCTACATCTTCGTCGGTCAGAACCCCTACCACGCGGTCATTGACGGCAGCGGCACCTTCACGATCAAGAACGTGCCGGCGGGCACGTACGCCGTCGCGGTATGGAATCCGAAGCTCAAGGCCGCCGACCAGAACGTGACGGTGACGGCCGGGGCCCCGGCAACCGTGAGCTTCTCGATCAGCCGCTGACGGAGCGCGATGACCGCCCCTTCTCTGTGCTTCGCGGTAGGCGGTGTGCTTCGCGGTAGGCGGTCTCTGCCGGTCCCGCTCCGGCCGACATCTGGATAGGCGAGCCACGCCGAGGTCGCTTCGCAATCGAATGTTCGGCAAATGGGAGTTCATCCCGTGTCGGAAACTCGTTGACAGGCTCCACCGTCGGCCGTCAGATGCCGCCGGTGCCGGCGATCGAAAGTCGTGAAGGACGGCGTCGTCGCCGCCTCATACTCTTGGCTTCCGGTGCACTCGTCGTCGGCCTGGTCGCCACGCTAGCGCGCTCACAGACCCCCGATCTCACCGCACCGCTGTCGTCCGCGGCGGCCCCGCCCGCGGGTGCGGTCGGCGAGGTGCCCTTCGACCATACAATCCATGCCGGCAAATACGGCATGCCCTGCCTCGACTGCCACGTCTACGCGGACAAGAGTCCCGTTGCTGGATTGCCGTCTGGGCGAAAGTGCATGGGCTGCCACAAGTTCGTGGCCAAGGACAGTCCCGCGATCCAGACGCTCGCCACGCGTTTCGAAGCCGGGGAATCACTGAGGTGGAATCGGGTCTTCTACCTCCCCGACTACATCTACTTTTCACATCGAATGCATGTCCGAGCAGAAGTCGCTTGCTCGGAGTGTCACGGCGATGTGGCTGCGATGAAGACGGTGACGCAGGACCGGCCATTCACCATGGGCCGTTGCCTTTCATGTCACGAGCAGCGCCACGCCACGCATGAATGTCTGGCGTGCCACAAGTGAGCGCGAGGGAGTTGCCGAATGGACACGACACGACGTGGATTCCTTGGAGCCGCGGTTGGAGCGCTCGGCGTAAACCTCGTCACAGGCTGCTCGGAGCGGTTGCCCCGCTATCTCGTTCCCTCCGCCGCGCCCCCGGACGACGCCATGCCCGGCGTTGCCCGTTACTACCGGACGATCTGCCGGGAGTGCCCGGCCTCCTGCGGCGTGACTGCGCGCGTGCGCGACGGACGCGTGATCTCGCTCGAAGGAAACGCGGAGCATCCGCTGAGCCGCGGTGCCCTCTGCCCCCAGGGCCAGGCGGCGATCGAGGGCCTGTACGCGCCCGACCGACTCGAAATGCCCCGCGCCGGGCCAGGCGAGGTCTCTTGGGAACAGGCAGGACAGTCACTCGCTGCCGGGCTTCGGCAAGCGCGCGATGGCAAGAAGCTCATTGTCCTTCTGTCCCGCCCCGAGCGGGGGAGCATGGGAAATCTCATGCGTGCCTGGCTCACGGCGCTCGGACAGCAGCCAAGCCAGGTCGTGACCTTCGATCCGCTTTCGCGCCCTTGGGCGCAGGAGGGCACCCAGCGCGCGTTCCGGACCGACGCGACGCCGGTCTACGACCTGGCCGCTGCGCGTCTTCTCCTTTCCATCGGTCGCGATTTCGTCGAGGAGGGATCGCCCGTCGAGCACGCCCGCGACCTCGCGGACCTCAGGGCCAGTGGCGGGCGCTTCGTCTACGTGGGCCCGCGCCTATCGCTCACGGCCGCCGCTGCAGACGAGTGGCTATCCGTCGTGCCCGGGAGCGAGGCTGTCCTTGTGCTCGGCCTGGCGCGGGCCGTGTTGGACCTCGCGGGACCAGCGGCGAGCGCGCTCCCACCGAACGTGCAGGTTGCGTTGCGGAGCCGCCTTGCCTCGTACGACGCGGCGACGGTCGTATCGCGCACCGGGCTCACCGCAGAAACCTTCCGCAGACTCGCCGATGAGTTTGCGCTCAGCCGCCCGAGCCTCTGCCTGGAGCCAGGGCGGGCCGTGGCCGGCGACAACGCCGCCACGCTCGCTGAGGCGATTTTCGTCCTGAACACGGTCGCAGGCAACCTAGGGAGCACCGTCCAGTTCATCCCGCGCCCGAAGGAAGCGTGGGCGGGGCCGTCGATGGACCTCGCGGAGCTCGGTCGTCGCGCCGCGGCGGGCGAGGTCGGGGCACTCCTTCTGCACCACGCCAACCCGCTCGGCTTCGGCACGGCCTTCGGCGCGCTTCGCACAGCGTTGGACCGCGTGCCGTTCGTGGCGGCCTTTACGAACTACCTCGACGAGACCGCGCGCGCGGCGCATCTGGTGCTGCCCGATCACCACTTCCTCGAGACCTGGTCGGATGACGCCCCCCGCGCGGGCGTCACGGGGATCCAGCAGCCAGCCATGACCCCGCTGCTCCCCACTCGCGCGGCTGCCGATGTCCTGCTCGACGCGGCGCGCGCCCTCGGGGCGACTGCGGGGTTGCCCGCCGGAACCTTCGCCGATGCCGTGCGCAGATCGTTCGACGAAAAGGAGATCGAGCACGGCGGCCGCTTCGCCAAGATCGCACCCGAGCCCGTCGCGCTGGCCGAGGACGCGCTCGTGGCTATCGCACCGTTTTCGCTCCGGGGACCGCCCGACGGGCTCCCGCTCGTCGTCGCGCCCACGCTGCGCCACCCCTACGGTCTGCTGCCGAAGGGCGATCTGCTCCAGGAGATACCCGATCCCCTCACGGGCATCTCGTGGAGCGGCTGGGTCGAGTTGCACACGGCGACCGCGGCGAGGCTTGGCGTCCAGACCGGCGATCTCGTCACGGTCGACGCCGCGCCGGGTCGCACGGACCTACCAGTTTACGTCACCCCCAGCGTGCGCGAGGGGGTCGTCGCCGTGCCCATCGGGTACGCGGCCCCCCTCTTCGAAGACCGAAGCCCGACACTCGCCTTCGCGACGCGCGTCCAGGTGCGGTCCACGGGGCGGAAGGCAGAGCTATTTCCCAGAAAAGATCACTCCCAGCACGGGCGCCCGCTCGCGCGCCGCGTCGGCAAGGCATCCCGCAGCCTCCCGCTCGCGCCGCCGACCCCTTCGATGTACCCGCCGGTGGAGCACCCCCACCATCGATGGGCCCTGGCCATCGACCTGGACCGCTGCACCGGCTGCGGGGCGTGCGAGGCCGCATGTTACGTCGAGAACAACATCGCGATCGTGGGCGCGTTGGAGGTCTCACGCGGACGCGACATGAGCTGGCTGCACGTCCAGCCGTTCTTCGATACCTGCGACGACGTGACCACGGCCTCCTTTCTCCCGGTCATGTGCCAGCATTGCTCCAACGCTCCCTGCGAACAGGTCTGTCCCACCTACGCCACGTTCCACACGCCGGAGGGGCTCAATGCGATGGTCTACGCCCGCTGCGTCGGCACGAGGTACTGCGAGAACAACTGCCCCTACAACGCCCGCAGCTTCAACTTCTTCGACCATCCCCATGAGCCGCGTGCGAGCCTTCGGCTCAATCCGGACGTGACGGTACGCGAACGCGGGGTCACGGAAAAGTGCACGCTCTGCGTGCAACGCATCCGCGCCGGCGAAGAGCAAGCGAAGTTCGAGGGGCGCGCAATACGCGACGGCGAGATCGTGCCGGCGTGCGTCTCGACCTGCCCGGCTCGCGCCATCGTCTTCGGCGACCTCAAGGACCCGGCATCCGAGGCCTCACGCTGGGCAGCCGACGGTCGCGCGTATCACCTTCTCGAGGAGCTCAACACGCAGCCAGGCGTCGTCTATCTCGCGCGCCGCGCAGACAAGGCGGGAACATGACTGACGCGAATTCGCTCACGGCCGCCGTCGGCGAACCGAGCCCGATCACGCGGATCGAGCGCGATACGCTCGCCAGCATGGCCGATACCTCTGGGTACTACTGGCTGGGGCTGCTGGGTGCCGTCAGCCTGACGGCCCTCGGCGGTTGGGCCTTGAGCCAGATGCTGAGAGAGGGGCTCGGCATCACCGGCCTCAATGGGACGGTGATGTGGGGGTCGCTCATCACGAGCTTCGTGTTCTTCATCGGCGTCAGCCACTCCGGCACGCTGGTCTCGGCGATCCTCTTCTTCACCCGCTCGCCCTTGCGCGCCGCCGTGGGCCGCTCCGCCGAGGCGATGACCGTCATCGCCATCCTCACCGCCGGCGTCTACCCCGTGATCCATCTCGGCCGCGCTTGGTTGGCCTTCTTCCTTCTGCCCTATCCGAACCAGCGTGGCCTGTGGCCAAACGTCCGCTCCCCTCTCGAATGGGACGTGTTCGCCGTCTGCTCCTACGTCACGGTGAGCGCGCTCTTCCTCTACATGGGCATGCTCCCGGATTTCGCGCTGCTCTCGCGCCGGGTCCGGGGATGGCGCCGGCCGCTCTACCGGATCCTCTCGCTGGGGTTTTCGGGGACCGATGGAGAGTGGGGGCTCTTCGAGAAGGCTTATCCGATCTTTGCGGCGGTCGTAATCCCGCTCGCGGTCTCCGTCCACAGCGTCGTGTCGTGGGACTTCGCCATGACGCTGAGCCCCGGCTGGCATTCGGCGATCTTCCCGCCCTATTTCGTGGCGGGTGCCATCTTCTCCGGCGTCGCCATGGCCATCCTCCTGCTCGGTGGGCTGCGCCGCGGTTACAAACTCGAGCACTACATCAAGCCCGAGCACTTCGATCTGCTCGCAAAGCTCATGCTCAGCATGTCCCTGGTCATGACCTTCGTCTATGCGACCGAGTTCTTCATGGCCTTCTACCGGGGCAGCGCGGCCGAGTCGGAGGTCTTCCGGTGGCGCGCCACGGGAACGTACGCACCCGTCTTCTGGCTGGTCGTACTCTGCAACAGCGTCGCGCCGCTGGCGATCTTCTGGAGGCGAGTGCGCCGAAGCCTGGCGACGCTGGTCGTCCTGTCGGTGCTGGTCACCATCGGCATGTGGTTCGAACGCTTCATGTTCATCGTGACGACGCTGGCCCACGGCTACGATTCGTACGCCTGGCGCAACTACACGCCGACGCCGCGCGAGGTGTGCATCTGTCTCGGGGGCTTCGGCATGTTCGTCACGCTCTTCTTGCTCTTCATCAAGATCTTGCCCTCCATGTCCATCGCCGAGACCATGCAAGGCGAGCACGCTGCCGGCGCGACGACCCGGGGGGATCCCGCGCATGGGCACGAGGTGACCCGTGCGACGTGACGACCTGGTCGCCGTCTTCGCCGATCCGGACGCCGCGGAGGAGGCGCTGCGTACGCTGCACGACGCAGGGGTAGCCACGGCGCGCGTGGCGAGTCCGGCGCCGTTTCCGGTCATCCACCAGACCGGTCATCCGGGCCCCTGGCGGGCACTCGGCGTGGTCGCGCTCGTGGGCGGCTTGAGCGGGCTCGGCTCCGCCATTGCGTTCCAGGTCGTCACGTCGAAAGCAATGGGCCTCGTCGTCGGCGGGAAGCCCATCGTCTCTTGGACGGCGTTCGGCGTCATCATGTTCGAGCTCACGATGCTCTTCGCGGGCGTCGTCAACTTCAGCGCCTTCGTCATCCTGTCGGCCTTCACGCGCCGGTGGTTCTCGCGGCGGGCGCGCGAGCAAGTTACGAGCGAGCGGATCGTGATCGTCGTACCGGTGGCGGGTTACTCCGAGGAGCGCAAAGGCGCGATCCGAGCCTCTCTCTCCCATGCGGTCGAGGTGCTGTCGTGACGGCGCGCGGCTGGCTGGTTCCGTGCTGTCTCGCGGTGGCAGCGTGCAACAGCAAAGGCCGCTGGCCGGCGAGCATGGAGCAGCAGGCGGCCGTGCAGCCGCTCGCCGAGGCCCGCAAGGCGCCCGTTGGCTCCATCCCGCTGGGCGGGGTGGAGATCCTCGAAGACCGCGACGATGTTACCGACCTGAAGAGCCCCACCCCCCTAGACGCCGTCGCGGCCGCGCGTGGTGCGAAGACTTACGCGCTGCACTGCGTCCCCTGCCACGGCATCGACGCGCGCGGCGACGGCCCGGTCTCGGCGAAGTTTCCTCAAGCGCCGAACCTGCGCCATTACTTCATTTGCGGGCGAACGGACGGCTTCCTTTACGGGACGCTCACCGCGGGAGGGCGGGCGATGCCGACCATGCGCGAGGGCCTGACCTCGCGGGACCGGTGGGATCTCGTCGCTCACATTCGCTCGCTTCAGAAAGAGGGCTGCACGGGAAACGGGGCCGGCGCCACCCCCGAAGGAGGTACGCCATGACGGACTGGTTGAGTGGGGTCCAGATCGCCCTCGGTCGCGGATTGGCGCGAGCGGCTCTGGGTGCCGTCGCGATTGGTGTGATTGCGTTCGCCACCGGACTGCGCAGCGATTCGCCGCGCACCTTTGGTGCGCTGATTGCGAGCTGGCTATTCTTCGCGGGAGCCGCCGCAGGCGCCCTGGCCTTCCGGGCCTTCTTCCAGATCGTCGATGCAGGCTGGGCGCGCCCGCTCTCCGCGCTCGCGGCTATTCAGATCGGTTTCACGCCGGTTGCACTGCTTGTGCTCGTCGTCATCCTGGCGGGCGCCGGCCTCGCCCCGTGGCTTCCCGGCGTGGGCTGGCCCCGCGTCCTCCTTGTCGTGGTGCGGCAGCTGGTGCTGAGCGCCATGCTCTTCGGCTTCGCTTACCTCAAGCTCCGCCCCGGTCGGCTCGCCGGCGACAAGCCGAGTGTCGCCGTATCCGTGGCCTATTGTCTCCTCTACGCCGTCGTACTTTCCTTTTGGGGATTCGATTTCGTGCTCGGGCCGGACCCCTCCTTTCAGAGCACACTGGTCGGACCCTACGTGTTCATGAGCGCGTTCATCGCGGGCACCGGGGTGGTGACGCTCCTCGCACTCCACCAAAGGAAGCTCGACGAGGCCGAGCGCCGCGACGTGAGCGCCTTCACGCTCGCGCTCTCGATCTTCTGGGGCTACCTCTTCTGGTCGCAGTACCTGACCATCTGGTACGGCAACCTGCCGGACGAGGTGGCCTTCGCCCTCCGCCGGAGCACCGGGGTGGTGCTCAGCGTGGTGGCCTTCGTCTTCGTCGTGCCGTTCGTCATCCTTTTGCACCCCAAGAGCCGCGGCTCGTCGCACATCCTCGGTGCAGTCGTCGCGACCCAGCTGCTTGGCTTGTGGCTGAACTGCCACATGATGGTCGTACCCTCGCTGACGGGTACAGGCACACCCGCAGTGGGGCTGCGTGACGGCCTCATGGCCCTCGGCATGCTCGGCGCCTTCGCGCTCTCCTCGGCCGGCGGGTTGCGCCCAGCCGTTCCGGCGTAAGCGACGCTGAGTGCAGTCGTACTTGCGCTCCGCCATCGCCCCCTACCAACCCAGGCCTTCGCAGCGAACGCAATTCGGCCGGAAGCCCTGCGGATCGAGCTTGGGACAGTACGGGGCCTCAGAACCCCGCGCCGAGCGAGTAAGGGCCGGGCGCGCAAGCCTTGCGTAGACGCGAAGAAGTCGCGCCGGGGGGGGCGCCGCCTTCTGTACGGGCGACAGGAAAGAAGAAGAGAAGATAGCGAAGCGTTACCCAACGCCCCTTCCTTTCCCCTACGGCACGCGCCGTGCGTATTCCGGAGCCGTGAATCTATCTTTCGACCGCGCGCCCCAGCGGGTGTACTGGGAAATCACCCGCGCTTGCGGCCTCGCGTGCCGGCACTGTCGCGCCGAGGCGTCCCCCTCCGCCGACCCCAACGAGCTGACGCACGACGAAGGGCTCGCGCTGCTCGAGCGCGTCGCCTCCTTCGGCGATCCGAAGCCGCACATCGTTCTGACCGGCGGCGATCCGCTCGAACGCTCGGATCTCTTCGAACTTGTGGCGTACGCCCGATCGGTCGGCCTGCGCGTCTCCGTCTCACCGAGCGCCACGCCCAAGCTGACCCCCGAGGTCATCCGCCAATTCAAGGGCGCCGGCGTTGACGCGATCTCGCTGAGCCTCGATGGGGCGACCTCCGCCCGGCACGACGCGCTGCGCGGCGTGCCGGGCTGCTTCGACCGAACCATCGAAGCCGCCCGGGCGGCGGCGGACGTGGCCCTGATGGTCCAGGTCAACACACTGGTCAGCGCCGAGACCGTCGATGACGCACCGAGCATCCACGCGCTGGCCGCCGACCTTCGCGCCGCGCGCTGGAGCCTGTTCTTTCTGGTCTCCGTAGGACGAGGCAGCGTTCTGCAACCGATCGACGCCGCACGCGCCGAAAGACTGCTGGAGTGGGCCGCCGATCTCCCGAGCGGGCGCGGATACCCGGTGGTCACGACGACCGAGGCGCCGCAGTTCCGGCGTGTCGTGGTGGAACGCCGAAGGCTCGCGGTGCAGAACGCAACGCACGCCGCATTCGGTATTCGTGACGGCAACGGCATCCTTTTCGTCTCCGATACGGGCGACGTCACACCATCGGGCTTCCTCCCGGTCGCGGCAGGAAACGTCCGTTCGTGCGACCTGGTGGAGATCTATCGAACCGCGCCGATGTTCACGCAAATGCGCCGCCCCACGACGTTCGGCGGCCGGTGCGGCGTCTGCGAAATGCACGAGATTTGCGGCGGCTCGCGTGCCCGCGCGTGGTCGACCACGGGCGACGTGTTCGCCGAAGATCCGCTCTGCACGTACGTGCCCCGCCGCGCAGTGAAATAGTCGCGGCGTCCGCGAACGAGCTCCGCCGTGGGCTTCGAGGTGGCCGCGAGGGCCGCCTGTTCCGGTGATGGGCCGCCCACCACAGGACCCCCTTCTGCGAGCTCGACCTGGCCAAGACAGCCAGCGCGAATTGCACGGTTCAAACGATGGGGACAATCCCCTGGCCACAAACGCCTTCGGGGCGCTAAGAAGAGCGCGGATATGATCGAGCTCACACGCGACGAGATCGACCGCTTTCTCGATGAACAGACGGTCGGGCGCATCGGCTGCCATGACGATGAGGGGACGTACGTCGTGCCCCTCATCTACGCGCGCGAAGGCAACGCACTCTTCGTGCTGACGACCGAAGGGCAAAAGATTCGCGTCATGCGGAAGAACCCCGCCGTCTGCTTCGAGGTGGACGAGTACGACGCCGCGACGGGAAGCTGGCGGAGCGCCATCCTGCAGGGGCTGTACGAAGAGCTGGATGATCGGGAGAAGTCGGCGGCGCTTTCGATCCTGAGCAAGCGCCACGGAGGACGTCGGAGTCCGTCCGATGGATCGCAGGCGATGAACCGGGGGATCGTGGCCTTCCGCATCCGAATAGAAGCCGCGACCGGTCGCGCCGTATGTCGGAGTGCCTGAACGATCCTCTTCTCCCACGCATCGCCGGCTAGAGCTGGATCAGCGCCTCGATCAGCGTCGGCCCCTCGGTTGCGTACGAGCGCCGGAGCTCGTCGACGAGCGCGTCCGCCGTGGTGACGCGGCACGACGGCACGCCCATCGATTTGCCCATCGAGACGAAGTCCAGCGCGGGATTCGTTAAATCGAGCATCTGCTTCGCGACTGGGCCCGGCTGGCCGAGCCCCATGCGCATCATCTCGAGGTTTAGGATCGCGTAGGAGCGGTTGGCGAGGATGACGTTGGTGATGTTGAGCTTCTCGCGAGCCTGCGTCCAGAGCGCCTGGATCGTGTACATCGCGCTGCCGTCGCCATCGAGCGCGATCACGCGACGGTCCGGGCACGCGAGGGCAGCGCCCGTGGCCACCGGGAGACCCATGCCGATCGAGCCGCCCGTCAGGCACAGCCAGTCGTGGGGCGCGCACCCTGCCGTCCCCATGGGAGCGAGGTAACCGACGGTATTGGACTCATCGACCACGATCGCATTCTCGGGCAAGGTGGCTCCGAGCGCGGCGCCGAGCGAGTCGGGCTCGATCGCGCCACCCGTGGGGGGAGGCGGAATGCGCACGAGCTCAAGGTTCGGCTCGCCGGACGCCCCAAGCGCGTCGGCGAGACGCTCGAGCGCCGCGAGCGCGTCGTCGCCCTCGGCGGCCAGCGTGTGGACCTGGCATCCTTCCGGCACTGCCGTGCTCGGCCCATGCGGGAAGGCGAAGAACGAGACGGGCGCCCGCGCCGACACCAGGATGAGGTGTTTCACGTCCGCGATGAGCGAAAGGATCATCTGCGGGATGTAGGGCAGGCGTTCGACGACGGGCCGTCCGGCCCCGCGCTCGAGACGGGCCGGGAACGTGTCGCAGAGGACCCTCGCCCCTGCGCGCCTTCCGATGCGGCTCGCGACGCGGAGCGCGGGCTCGCGCAGCGCGCGACCGTTGAGCAGAAGGGCCGCGGGCTCGCCGCTCTTCAGGATCTTCGCGATCTCGTCGACGACGGCTTGCGAAACCCGTGACGCCTTGGTCACCGTGGCCTTCTTCGTCTCGCCGGTCGCGTCGCTCCACGCCACGTCCGCCGGCAGCACCAGCGTCGTGACCTTGCCCGGGGCTTCGAGTGACGCGGCGACGGCAGCCGCGACGTCCCCACTGAGCGTCGCGACCGACTCAATCGTGCGCGTCCACTCGGACGCGCCCCGCGCGATCGACTCGATGTCCGAGTAGAGCGGCGGGTCGTACTTGCGGTGAAACGTCGCGTGCTCGCCCACCACGTTCACGATGGGCGTGTGGGCGCGCCGCGCATTGTGCAGGTTCGCGAGGCCATTGCCGAGACCGGGGCCCAGATGAAGGAGCGTCGCGGCCGGCTTGTCGGCCATGCGCCCATACCCATCCGCCGCGCCCGTCGCCACCCCCTCGAAGAGCGCCAGGACCGCGCGAATCTGCGGGACCGAGTCCAGCGCCGCGATGAACTGCATCTCCGACGTCCCAGGGTTGCCGACGACGAGCTCCACGCCGTTGGCTAGGAACGTCTGCATCATGAGCTCTGCACCGTTCATGGCGACCCTCGACTCTCTTCGACTTCTTCGAAAATCGTACCGGGATTCAAAATCCCCTTCGGATCGAACGCCTTCTTGATGCGACGAAGAAGCGCGACCTTTGCAGGATCCTCGAGCTCCATATAGTAGCGCCTCTTGTCGACCCCGACGCCGTGCTCGCCGGAGATGACGCCCCCGAGCTCCCGCCCGGCCTCGAACAGATCGCGCATCAGCGCGTAGCGCTTGTCGGCGTCGCGCTCGAAGACGGCGAGGTGCACATTGCCGTCTCCCGCGTGGCCGCATCCTGGAATCATCGTCTGATGCTTGTCGGCGATCGCGCGCACGCGCTGTATGTAGGACGGGAGCGACGCGCGCGGGACCACGACGTCGACGACCTCGGTTGCGCCCGTTCGTTTGGCCGCCCAAAAGCTCCTTTCCCGCGCCTCTACGAGTTGCGTCGCGGCACTCGCCGGCAGCATGAAGACGTCCATCGCGCCGTGCTCTCCGAGGATCCCCCCCGCGAGCTGCGTGTCCTCGTCGACCCGCTCGGCGGTTCGTCCCTCGACGACGACCAGCAGGTACGCCTCGGTCTTCGCCTGAATCTCGTCGGCGATCCCGAGGGATATGCCGCTCTGCGCGGTGATGGCCAACATCGTCATCCGGTCGATGTACTCGACGAGCAGCGGCCCGACACCGCCGACGATGAGCGCGGGCACCGCACCGGCGGCTTGGGCCAGCGTACGGAACGGCGAGAGCAGCGTCGCGCTGTGGCGCAGCAGCGGCACGAGCTTGAGCGTGGCCTGCGTCACGAGGGCGAGCGTGCCCTCGGAGCCGATGATGAGCTGCGTGAGATCGTATCCGGTCGATGTCTTGACGAACTTGCCGCCCGTCTTGATCGTCTCGCCGGTCGCAAGCGCGGCCTCGAGGCCGAGCACGTGGTGCCGCGTGACGCCGTATTTGACGGCGCGCATCCCACCGGCATTCGTCGCGACGTTACCGCCCAAAGTCGCGCTCGTCTCGCCCGGGAAGACCGGGTAGACGAGCCCCTTCTCGGCGGCCGCGACGTTCAGCGCCCCCAAGCTTACGCCCGCGTCGACGACGGCGACATGGTTATCGGCGTCGATCTCGAGGATTTGCTGCATGCGTTCGAAGGAGACGACGATGCCGTTCGGCCTCGGCTTGCAGCCGCCGCAAAGCCCGGTTCCGGCGCCGCGCGCGGTGACGGGAATGCCGTGTTCGCTCGCCCAGGCGAGCGTGTGGCACACCACGTCGACCGTATAGGGACGCACGACGGCGATCGGCATCTGGCCGTGCGGCCCGAGGCCCTCGTCGTGGCTGTAGTCATCGCCGATCGCGTCGCCGATGAGGACGTTGTCGGCGCCGAGAACGGCGGCGAGCGAGGCGGCGAGCGAAGACATGGGAGCCGATTGGATCATTGCAGAGTGAGGTGACCGTCGCAAGGGGCGTCAGACGCCCGCGCGGAGGACGCCGGAGACGGGAGACGTCCTCGATTCGCGCCTCTCGCGGGCCGACGCGATTGGCCAGTTGCTGGCTCGTCTGACACGGACCTCGGCGACAGCTTTTCAGGCCGACGCAAACTCTGCATCGCGGACAGGCCGCCCGTCGTCATGTCGCCCGGCGACCCTCCGCGCGGTTCGGCTCCATGGCCGGTCGACGGATGCAGAACCGCCCCGCATCGCCTTCGCTGCGTGACGGCTCGTCGGGGACGGCGTGACGTTCGAATGGCATGAGCCTTGCTGTACGCTTCGGCGCGATGAACTCGCGACCGTCGCCAATGATTGCCATTCCCATTCGGACGCAACTTCTCACCCAGCACACCGAGCTGCGAGCGCTGATCGCGGAAGCCCGCGTCGCGATCGAACGCGTTCCCATGGGCCAACCGGAGGACGATGACGGCCCTGCCGCTTGCATGAGTCGCCTTGCGGGCGCGCTTCGGACGCATAACCGCTGCGAAGAGCGGCTCCTCAAGGGGTTCCCTGAGGCAGGCGACGCGGCAGGACCCGCGCGAGCGGAGATCATCGACGAGCGGCATGCCGCCGAGCACGGGGAGCTGTATGACGCGCTGGTCAATCCCTGCTTGAACCCGGAGCGCGTTGGCCAGGCTCTCGATCGGCTTCTCGAGCACATGGCGTACGAGGAACAGGCGCTATTCATCTAAATATGGATTTCGCGGGCGCCTGCGGCGAGCCGACTTGCGTCGCGCCCACGGTCACGTGCAATGTCCTCTACGCCTTTTTCGTACTCTCGCTCGACCGGCGCCGTGTGCTGCACCTCAACGTGACGGCGCACCCGTACGGCGCATGGGCCGGGCGCACGTGAAGCCGGAGGTGCCGGTGCAATCGACGGTGCCGTTCGAGAGCAGCGCGCAGGCGAAGCTGTCGCCCGCCGTGAGCGCGGTCACGTTCGTGAGACCGGGCACCGGAATGGGCACCTCGGAACAGGATCCGGCGTTGCCGCCCGTGCACGTCAGCGGACCACTTCCGAGCTGCCCCGTGTTGTCGGCGCCCCCCAGCTCCTCGCCCGAGGGGTCATCCAGTACGCGGCCGGCATCTGGACGCTCCCCGACCAGCTGCCGGACGCGGCGCTGCCGGCGGCGCTAGGCGACGCCATCCGCCTCTCCTCCCTCGCCGAGTCGGCTCGAATCCTCGCAGAGTGCCTGAGCCTCCAGCGCCAGCAATCGACGTTCGAGCTCTGCGCCCTGCTCGCGCCCACCTCGGACGGCGGCGGCGTGCTGGCTCTGCTCGACGAGCTCGCCGAGCACGATGTCCTCTATGCGGAGCAGGACGGCTATCGCTTAAGCAGCAGCGCCCTTCGAGACGCGCTCCTCGCCGGCATGGACGACGAGCGGCAGGAGCGTAACCATCTGCGCCTCGGGGAGGCGGTCGCGAACGCTCGCCGATAACGACAAGCCGAGGCTCCGCATCGAAGCGGGCTGGCACCTCATCCGGGGCGGCGCCGACGAACGCGGCGCCGACCTCATCGCGAGCACGACGCTCGACGCCGTGACGGGTCGCGACCTCATGGTGAACCTGCACCGCATCGGACAGCCGCTCAACGCAGCCCTCAAGACGTATGGCAAGTATCGCCCATCTCCTTACGAGCGCCTGCCCCCGCCTCGCGCGGCTGAGCAAGACCGTCCCTTCGCTCAAGCGCTCGGCGTGGCTCGCGCGCAACGCCATTCTGCTCACGCGAGGCGATCCCGCGACCCGCCCGGCCGTCGCGCGGTCCATCGCCCAATACCAGAAGCACACGCCGCGCACTTACATCGGTTGGGGCGGCTCGATGGGATATATCGCGCGCGGATTCAACATCGGCGGTGAGCCATGGCTGTGGCACCTGTTTGCGGCGGGACGCCCGGTGAGTCGCTTTCGCGCAACGAGTTCCACTCCCAATGGCCCCTTTTCACGCGAAGACCCTTGGACACGACTTTGCACCGGCGGTCAGTCTCGGTGCGCTCCGGACAGGAGCGATGCGCGCTGCGCGATGGGCCAAGCGCCAAGAGAGCCGGGCGTTACGGGTGGCGCAGGCGTGCTGGTGCGTCGTAGGGGGCCATCCATGATGAACGATCAACGCATCGAATACATTGCCCGGGACAGGATCCTGAATCTGCTACGGCGGCCCGAACAGGCGCACGTCCCGATTGGGTACTCCTCTCGTGCGTCAGCGCGTGTGGGCAATGCGCGCACTGCCGAAGGCTCATGTATTCGCATTGCACGACTCCGGTTGGGCCTCGGCAAGACGATCGAGGGCACGCAAGCCGAATTCGTCCAAATTCCGCACGCGAATGCGAGTCGATGCACCATTCTACGAACCTTGGGAACAAGCGGAGAATACGACATTCAATCCATTAGCTGAGCGAGCAACTCGTTCTTCCCGGCGCCCTTCTTGTTTGCGTTCATAAGACCGCACAGTATTTTCGCGGCCTCTGTAGCGACATCAGCGCTGCAGTGAGTCTGGGCGAGAGCTTCGGCAGAACGGTGGTCCTACTTCCTTGTTTAGAAACCAAGCCGCCGCGTACTTTCGAGAACGCACGCCCAACGAGAGGTGAACAATGATGCGACGTAAGTCTGGGCCACAAGACACTACATCGACGAACAATCGTTCGCGTGCGGTCGTCTTGTTCATCTTGCTTGGAGCTGGTGCCGCGTGTTCGGCAACGGACGGTGAGCGCTCCCCGTCATCGAGCGCCAGCTCTCTTTCAAGCAGCAGCGATATCACGGCCGCTGGCACCCCTATTGCGCTCGTCACGGCGCCGACGGGTGGAGGCAACAAAAGTCTCAATGTGATTCACGATGGAGTTTACCCGGCAATCAACTCCACCAACAGTAGCCAACAGTACGATACCTATACGGGAGTAACTCGAACAGAAGACTGGATAGGGTACACGTTCAGCACAACGCAAAGTTTTGCGGGCCTGGTCTTTCAGGACGGCATCCAGTTCAGTGACGGCGGTTGGTTCAGCTCGCTGCACGCGCAGGTGCGGCAGAGCGGGACTTGGGTAAATGTTCCCAATGCAACCGCGAGCCCCGCGTATGCGGGACACGATAACGCCAGCTACGAAACGTACACGTTTACTTTCCCCACCATCTCTGGCGACGGCATACGGATCGACGGAACCCCAGGCGGCTCGGCCACGTTCATTTCGGTCGGCGAACTGCGTGTCTACGCTCCGTCGACCGGCAACACCGACGTGACCGCCAATGGCACCGCGATCGCCTTGATTACGGCGCCGACCGGCGGTGGCAACAAGAGTCTCAGCGTGATTCACGACGGCGTCTACCCGGCCAAGAATTCATCGGATTTCAGCCGAGAATACGACACGTACACCGGTGCGACTCGCACCGATGATTGGATTGGATACACCTTCAGCTCGCCGAAAAGTGTTGTCGAGCTAGTCTTCGAAGATGGAATGCAGTTCGATGACGGCGGTTGGTTCAACTCGCTACGAGTGCAAGTTCGACAGAACGGCACGTGGGTCAACGTCGCGGGTGCGACCTCGAGCCCGGCCTATGCTGGTCATGACAGCGTGAATTACGAAACGTACACCTTCACGTTCCCGGCGGTGACCGGCGATGGCATTCGCATCGATGGATCTCCGGGTGGCTCGGCGACGTACATCTCGGTTGGCGAGCTTCGCGTCTATACGGCATCAGGCGGCACGATCGGAACGCCCGACGCCGGCGGTTCGGGTACGCCCGACTCCGGCGGAACGCTCGACTCCGGCCGAACGCCCGACTCCGGCCGAACGCCCGACTCCGGCGGTTCCGGAACTGCGCCGACAGCGACATCGGCCTCCACGCTAGGCCCGTACACGGTGCAATCCTATTCGCTTGCTCAATCGCTGATCCCAAACGGCAGCAGCTTGTGCTGCGACACGAGCACAGCGCCAATATCCCCGTCAGGCTCGGGGCCGAGGGCGGTGCCGCTGATCTTCTATCCAAAGAATGCGCCCAGCAAATCTCCTGGCATCGTGCTCATTCCGGGCGACGATTCGGACTTCGCTTCGGACCCGTGGATCGACACCGTCAACGGGGTCCCCACGCAACTCTCCAATCTTCCGGATTGGGGGCGCTTGCTCGCATCCCATGGGTTCATATTCGTAGTCATTGATCCGGTGGACTACGGGGCGGCGCCGGAGGCGCGGGCGACGGCACTGGAACAAGCTTTGGATATCCTCGTTTCGGAAAACACCAGAACAGGCAGTCCAATCGCTGGCCTCCTCAATCCTCAAAACTTGGCGGTCATGGGCCACTCCTTCGGTGGAGCCGGAGCATTGACTGTCGCAGGCACCGGTGGCAACGCGCGCCTCAAAGCAGCTCTGGGACTCAGCCCGATTGGCTCAACTTCGGTATCAAATGACACGCTGCCGATCGGCATCATCGGCATGGATAACGATGCCTACGGAGGTGGATACGTTGGACTGTACAACCAAATTCCGTCGACGACCCCCGCCTTTGTGGCTCTCTTCAATTACAACACTCAGCTGAGCGCTGACGATGTTCCCAACGACGGCCATGCCGTTGGCCTCAACCCCCTCGGCAGCGCCACAACCGACGCGTACGTCGCACGCTACGGGCTCTCGTTTTTCGAAGTCTATCTCATGGGCGATACGCGCTACGAGGAGTTTCTCGTTACGCCGACCAATCCGTCGCTCATGGACACCTTTGAGTATCGTCCCTGAACGCGAAGCGGCATTCGACGTCGCCCCGCCCATTGTGGTCGACTGAAGGTTGACGACGGCGGGTACGACCCCGAGCGGTACGTGGCGACGATGCGGGGGACCACGGTGTCGAAGTCGCCCATCGAGATTGGCGTTGACGGTGAGACCGAGGTCCCTCTCGACGACTATGAACTCGTGCGTGGGGGCCGCCGGCCCGCGTGCTAACCACGATCATGGCGCGACTGTCGGATCGGCTGCCCGAGAACGCTCCCGGCGACTTCTTCGTCGACTCCTCTTGCATTGACTGCGCGACGTGCCGGACCCTCGCGCCTCGAGTCTTCGCACGATCCGACGCGGTCGGCCTCTCCGTCGTGGGCTGCCAGCCGAGCTCGGAGGCCGATGCCTTACGCGCGAAGATGGCCCTGGTCTCGTGCCCCACGAGCGCCATCGGCACGGCGAGCAAGGTCCCCGTGCGCGACGCCGTCGGCGCTTTGCCCGACCCCATCCTGAGCGACGTTCTGTATTGCGGCTACGCGTCGGAGAGTTCGTACGGCGCCGCCAGCTACCTCGTCGTCCGCGAGAGCGGCAACGTCCTCGTCGATTCTCCACGGGCCGCGCGTCCGCTAATGGACGGCCTCGAGGCCCTGGGCGGTGTGCGCACGATGTTCCTGAGCCACGTGGACGACGTCGCCGACCATTCGCTGTTCGCGCGACGCTTCGCCTGCGAACGCGTCATACACGCCGACGACGCGCGCGGGCCGCTGCTCGAGGTCGAGCGAAAGCTCCATGGCAACGACCCCATCGTGCTCGCGCCCGACCTGCTCGCGATCCCTGTCCCGGGGCACACACGGGGAAGCGCCGTGCTGCTCTACCGTGAGCAGGTTCTCTTCACGGGCGATCACTTGTGGGGAAGCGCCGACGGGAAGCGCCTCGAGGCCGGCCGCAGCGTCTGCTGGCACTCTTGGTCGGAGCAGACGCGCTCGATGGCCAAGCTCCTCGACTTCGCGTTCGAGTGGGTTCTGCCCGGGCATGGCGCGCGCTTTCATGCACCCAAAGAGCGGATGCGCAGTGAGCTCGAGCGCCTGGTCGCGCGAATGAGGGGCTGACGGTCGATCCGACCCTCGTGCCCACCGCCCAGCGGCGCAGACGGGAGCCAGCCCTGATTGGATGGAGCCCTTCGCCCGGACGATCGACGCGTCCTTGCGCGTCGCGGCTGCAGATCAGATGGGAAGCACGCGGACGTAGACATTGAGCGTCGGGCGCGGTTCGGGGGGGCCCAGGTAGCTGCCCGCCACCGGCGGCACCATCTCCGGATGGCGCGAGACGGCGACCGGGATGTGCTCGCTGCCGGTGACGAGACCGGCGGTCGGATCGAAACCCTTCCATCCCGGTCCCGGCAGATACACTTCCGCCCACGCGTGCGTCGAGCCGGAGCCTTCGGTCGCATAGCTGGTGTGGTATCCGCTGACGAAGCGGCTCGCGAGGCCCAGGTGGCGACACGCGTCGAGGAAAAGCGCGGCGAAGTCGCGACAGGAGCCACTCCGGCGGGACAGCGTCAGCGCCGGTGACTGCACACCGGGCTCTTCGCGTCCCTCGTAGCGGAAGTCGCGATAGATGGCGCGGTTCAGCCGGTCGAGCAGCGTGAACGTTTCCATGCGGCTCGAGCCGAGCGCGAGGCTCCGCAACCAGCGATCGACCTGGGGGCGGTCGTTCGGCCAGGCCATTGGCAAGAGCGGAGCGAGATCGGTGCTTTCGTCGGCGAGGTAGGTGAACGGGTGAAAGGCCGCGTGCTCCTCGACTACGAAATCGAGCGGTGTCTCGTCGTGATGCGCGATGATCACGCGGCTCGAGATGGTGAGCGTGGCGGTGGGCGCAACGAACGTCGCGATCGCCATCGAGTTGTCGAACGCGTCTCGTTTCCAGCGGATGCCGTGCGCGGGCGAGATGGCGAGCGACGACGACTCGATGCGCAAGACGTGGCTCTCTCGCGGTCTGAGCAGTATCCGGTGCGGGAGCACCGTCACCGCGGATGCGAAGCGATATTCGGTCAGATGATCGATCTGCAGCTTGCGCACGTCTCGCGGAGTACCCCGGACGGCCGCCAGCGTCACGCGGATTGCCGCGCGTCTCCGATCCACAGCCGTTGGGCCCTGTTCTGGCTACTTCCCTCCTCCGCCGCACGATCGCTCAGGATTCCACGAGCGAGGCCTGCTCGTGCTGCTCGCGGGATTCCTTCCCAAGTGGCGCCACGCCCTGCTGCTGGTCAAGCCCGAGACCTTGCTGCGCGCCCATCGCCGGGCCCTGGTAGGCGAGGGAGTGCGGGACGCAGAGCAGCGTCGAGGCCGAGTCGTAGACGCGCCCGACGACGTTGTGGTTCTCCTCCGGCGATCTCGGCGAACGGCTCCACGATCATCCACGTTCCGTCCGTCGCCAGCGCCTCGCGGACGCGCCTCGCGGCGCCCTTCGGATCCTGCATGTCGTGCAGGCAATCGAAGTGGGTGACGAGATCGTGCGGACGCTTGATACGTCCGAAGCCGGGCTCATCGACCTCGTGGGCGATGTCCCGAAGTGGATCTGGGCCTTCACCTGTCCCACGCCCGGCTGCGATTGCCGCACCGCCATCGTGCTCTCGACGGACGGCGATCGCCAGACGTTGGTGGTCGCGCGAGGCTCTCCCGTCCGCGACGCGTGGCTGCGCGGCGAGAGCCACGCGAAGGCGGCCGCCGCGCTCGACGGCATCGCTGCGTTCGCGATCGACATCGACGAGGGCTGCGTCTTCCCGGCGTATGGCGACAACCCCTTCGCCGCGTTCGACTTCGACGCCCACCCGGGAGCGGTTCGCGTCGACAATTCCGGGCAAGCCTCCCTCGAGCCGGAACACGAGAGACACCGCGAGCGCCTTGAGCAGCTCTGGGCGGCGTTCCAGAGCCGGCACCCCCGCTATCGCGAGCGATTCGCGCGCCGTTCGACCGTCATGCAGGGCCTAGCTGGACGGATCGTCGGCGCGCCGCGCGGTGGAATCGAGAGGCGAACGGCGAAGGTCGGCCACAACCGATCCGTGTTCGTGCGGGTCCGGCAAGAAATACAAGAAGTGCTGCGGAGTGACGTGAGAGGTTCTCCGCGATCAGGCTCGCCCGAGGCCGCAGCGATGCGAGCAGCGCACCAACGACGGCCCGAAGGATCGCGAGCATACCGGCGAGGTTCGCGCCTGCCGCTGTCCCTGTCACCCGCGAATCGCCCGGGCCGACGCGGTATGCTGGCCCTCGGCCTTTGCCGCCCCGTCTGTACCAACGAATCAGTCGAAAACGAATTCTTCGTCACCACAACCTCGCGCCCTATCGGAGCACTCTGCTCGGCGTTCGATCGGCGGCAGCGGGCGGCCCGCCGCATCCGCCGGCCAACTCACCGTAGCGCGTCCCGGTGGGGGCTCTGCCAGAGGCGGGAATCGGG
>CALFNG010000097.1 GCA_937902985.1 uncultured Myxococcales bacterium | reverse complement strand
GGGCGGCCCCGGCAACGGCGGCGATGCGGGCGACGGAGGCGGCGCGGGCCCGAGGTGCGCCGCGCCAACCGACATCGACGGAGGCCTGCTCGTCTACTACCCGCTCGAAGACGATACGAACGACCACAGCGGCAACGGGAACAACGGGAACGCGACGGTGGGGACCGACGTGATGTTCGGGCCGGGCAAGGTCGGCCAGGGCGCGACCATCCTCTCGACCGGCCGCGGGATCGCGGTGAGTGGAAGCGCGACGCTGGGCGCCGCCCGCACGCTCTGCGCCTGGGTCAACACCGCTCCCAACACATCGGGAGGGGGCTTGCCCGTCTTCGTCGTCGGGTCGACGGGCGCGGGCGATCTCTACGACGTCGCCACGGTGAACCCGATGGACAACTGCGGGTCGCAGAACCAAAATGCGCTGTTCATCGACCACTGGGGCGGCCCCTGCGCCCGATCCAGCCTCGCCCCATCGCCGGGAGCCTGGAGCTTCGTCTGCTTCGCGCAGAGCGCGTCGTCGACCACGTTCTTCCTGAACGGCGGGACGTTCAGTGCCTCGGCCAGCACGTTCTCGGCCGCGCTCTCCACGGTCACCCTCGGCTCCGATCGCATCGGCGGCTCGACCACGCAGGTCGTCTTCAAGGGCCAGCTCGACGAGATTTCGATCTGGTCGGCGCCCCTGTCGACGGCCGACATGAACGCGATCTACGATGGCGGGAGCGGCTGCAGCGTCCGCTGAAACGTTCAGGTTCAGCGCGCTGTCAGTTCGAGGATCGCGCGGGCGACGGCGTCGGGCTCGTCGAACATCGGCACGTGGCCAGCCCCGGCGATCTCGACCCACTCGGCCCAGGGAAGGACCCGGCGCCAGCGATCGGAGTAGCGACCCATGGGGAGCACGCGATCCTGGCTGCCCCACACCAGGCGGATGGGGCAGGTGCTCGGCTCGATGGGGCCGGGCGCGGGCTCGCGCTCGACCGCCTCGAGGACCCCTTCGAACGCATCGCAGCGCCACGAGGCCTCGATGAGCATCCGCGCTTCGGCCGGCGTCAGGCGATCGGGGCGCGCGACGATCTCGCCGAGCGCGATCCGCCGCGAGGCCGCGAAGCACGAGAGCACGGGCGCCAGCGGGCCGCCGACGTGCAAGGACGCGCGAACACGCTTGAAGAAGCCCTTCACCCGCCGTTGTTCGCGGCTCCCCGGCTCCCAGCCTCCTCCCGGCGAGATCGCGACGACCGAGCGCGCTCGCCCGCGGCGCGCGAGCTCGATGGCCAGCCAGCCGCCGAGGGAGTTGCCGACGATGTGCACCTTGTCGAAGCCCGCGGCGTCGAGCTCGGCCTCGGCGAGATCGACCGACGCCCGGATGCTGTGGTCGAAGCCCGCCGGGATCGGCTCGCCCCCCATGTGCCCGTGGAACGTCACGGCGAACACATCGTGATTGCGCTCGAGCGCCGGAATGACCGGACGCCAGGTCTCGGCGCAGGCCGAGAACCCGTGAAGCAAGAGGAGGGGCTCGCCCCGCCCCCCGCGATGACGGATCGACGATCGGACGAGGGGCGAGGTTTGCGGGCTCATGGGGCGCAGTTCGGCGGTCTTAGTCCGCGGCGCGCCGGTGAACCATCCCCGCGTTCGGCGTCGTGGGCCCACGGCCGGCACCGGCGCGTAGCTTGTCGTCGGCGCGGGGCGCCTTCTCGACCTTGCTCTTCGGAGGGCCGTGGACGCGCAGGCACCCCTGCTCGAGGAAGCTGAAGATCCCGGTCGCCACTTCGTCTTCGGTGTACGGCGCGTCTCGCCGGACGACCTGGTAGAGGATCTCTTTCAAGACGCCCATCATCAGGAACGCGAACATGCGCGCATCCCCGGGGGCCACGATCCCGAGCTCTTGCCCTTCGCGCAAGCTGTCGACGAGCAGGTTCTCCACGACCTCGTAAAACGACTGCAGCTTGCGGTCGAACGCGGGGTCAACCCCCACGGCATCCGTGAGGAGAATCTTCGTCGTGGAGCGGTCTTCGAGCAGCGTGCCGACGATGCGACGGATGTTCTCTTGCACCTGTTCGGCAACGGTCCGGCCGCGGTCCTGCGGGTCGACGCGTACGATCGCCATGCCGATGTGCGTGAACGCGCGATCGACGATCTCCTCGAAGACCGCGCGTTTGTCCTTGAAATAAAGGTAAAATGTGCCGCGCGCGATGCCGGCTTCGGCGACGATCTCGTCGATCTTCGCGTCGTGGTATCCGCGCCGCGCGAAGACCTCGCGGGCATGGTTCAGGATGCTTTGCCGCCGCTCGACCTTGCCCATCGCCTTGGATCCGAAACAATACCACGCCCGCCAGGAATGACACGCGTGTCAGTCTGGCCTGCGCTCCGGAGACCCCGTAGTGCGACCCGTCGAATGACGGTCCGTGGCCCCGGGGCATGGAAAAATTGCGAGGAACGCCAGGAAACCGCGGGTCCACCCACGATCGGCATGCAGCAAAATTGGCTTCCCCCCGCAGATTATTCGCGGTACGACCGTCGGGCTGACACGTGAGTCTAGTGACCCGCCCGGTGGAGTGGAGATCGAGCTAATGGGAACAAGCGGACGAACGCAGCTCGCGATTGGGATGGACGTCGGGAGCACGACGGTCAAAGCCGTCGTCGTCGATCCGACCACCAAGGCCATCCTCTGGAGCGACTACCAGCGGCACAACACGAAGCAGCCCGAATACGTGCTGTCGATGCTGCAGACGATCCTCGGCTCGTTCCCGGATCATCCGGGCCATGCGAGCGTGCGCTGGCGCATGTTCATGACCGGATCGGGCGCCGCTCCGCTTTGCGCCCCCACCGGCGGAAAGTTCGTTCAAGAGGTCAACGCCGTCACGCTGGCGGTCGAGCACCTGCACCCGGACGTCGGGTCGGTCATCGAGCTCGGCGGCCAAGACGCCAAGATCATCATGTTCAAGAAGGACGAGCGGTCCGGCGAGAAGACGCCGACCGCCTCCATGAACGACAAGTGCGCCTCCGGCACGGGCGCGACGATCGACAAGTGCTTCCTCAAGGTCAACGCGGCGCCCGAGCTGGTCACGTCGCTCCACTTCGACTCGACGAAGCTCCATCACGTCGCGGCGAAGTGCGGCGTGTTCGCCGAGACCGACATCGTCAATCTGATCAAGAGCGGCATCCCTTCGAACGAGGTGCTCTGCTCACTGGCCGACGCGATCGTGCTGCAGAACCTCAGCGTCCTGACGCGTGGTGGAACGCTGAAGCACAAGGTGCTGCTCCTCGGCGGTCCGAACACGTACCTCCCTTTCCTTCAGGAGTGCTGGCGCCTGCGCATCCCGCAAGTGTGGGACGAGCGCGGCTACGAATGGCCCCGCGATCGGCCGATCGAAGAGACCATCTTCGTGCCCGAGAACGCGCAATACTACGCGGCGCTCGGCGCCGTGCTCTACGGCCTCCACGAAGAGGCGCACATCGGCGTGTTCACGAGCGTCGAGCCGCTCAACGAGTACATCACGACGGGTCGCAAGGCGCGCCTGGGCGAGACCGCGGGCCCGCCCCTCTCGAAGACCGAGCTCGAGCTCAACGAGTTCCGCGATCTCTACAGGATCCCCAAGTTCCAGCCGAAGAAGTTCGAAGAGGGCGAGCTCGTTCGCGCGGTCATCGGCCTCGACGGCGGGTCCACGTCCTCGAAGGCGGTGCTCTGCGACTTCGAAGACGGGAAGATCCTCGCGAAGGCCTACCAGCTCTCGAAGGGCAACCCCATCCAGGACACGAAAGAGCTCCTGACGCAGCTCCGGCAGTACGTCGAGGTCGACCAGAAGGCCAAGCTCGAGATCATGGGCTTCGGCGCGACGGGCTACGCGGCCGACGTGCTCCAGGAGTGCGTCCGGGCCGACGTGAACATCGTCGAGACCGTCGCGCACATGCTGAGCGCCGTGCACTTCTTCGGCGACGTCGACGTCATCTGCGACATCGGCGGGCAGGACATCAAGGTCCTCTTCATGAAAAACGGCGACATCGCGAACTTCCGCCTGTCGAACAGCTGCTCGGCCGGCAACGGCATGCTCCTGCAGGCCACGGCCGACTCGTTCGGCGTGAAGGTTACCGACTTCGCCGACGTGGCCTTCAAGGCCGAGCTCGCCCCGAAGTTCTCGTACGGCTGCGCGGTGTTCCTCGACACCGACCGGGTCAACTTCCAGAAAGAGGGGTTCTCGAAGGAAGAGATGCTCGCGGGCCTCGCGCAGGTGCTGCCCAAGAACGTCTGGCAATACGTGGTGCAGATCCCCCGGCTCGCGGCGCTCGGCACCAAGTACGTGCTCCAGGGCGGCACGCAGTACAACCTCGCGGCGGTCAAGGCGCAGGTCGACTACATCAAGGAGCGCGTCCCCGACGCGCAGGTGTTCGTGCACCCGCACACGGGCGAAGCGGGCGCGATCGGCGCCGCGATGGAGACGCTGCGGGTCGTGAAGCGGCGTGGCTCGTCGACGTTCATCGGCGTCGATGCCGCGATCGGCCTCACGTACACCTCGAAGAACGACGTCGACACGGTCTGTCACTTCTGCCCGAACGAGTGTAAGCGCACGTTCATCGACACGAAGCGCCCCGACGGGAGCACGAGCCGCTACATCGCGGGCTTCAGCTGCGAGAAGGGCACCGTCGAGTCGAAAGAGGCGATGCTGTCGCTCGTCGAAGAGCGAAAGAAGACCGCGCAGCAGTTCCCGAACCTCGTCGACTACGAGTCCAAGAAGGCGTTCATGCACTTCTACGACTCCGCGCCCATGCCGGAAGACGGCTCTCCGGTGAAGACGATCGAGGTCAAGAAAGGCATCTTCGGCGTTCGCCGCCAGGAGGTCACGCGGCCGTTCCGGCGCTCGTCGAAGGAGGCGTGGGCCGCGCGCAAGCGCGTGCGTATCGGCATTCCGCGCGTGCTCAACGTCTACTCCACGGCCCCCTGGTTCCGGACGTACTTCGAGACGCTCGGCATCGCCAAGCACTGCGTCATCTTCAGCGACGCGACCACCGAGGAGATGTGGGTCGAGGGCGGCAAGTACGGCTCGATCGATCCCTGCTACCCGAGCAAGGTCGCCCAGGCGCACATCCACCATCTGCTCTTCCACACGCACGCGCCCGAAGACAAGAAGCCGCTCAAGTACATTTTTTTCCCGATCCTCACGCACGTGAACAACTTCGTGAGCGACACGATGGACAACGCGAGTTGCCCCATCGTCGCCGGCGCACCCGACGTCATGAAGGCGGCCTTCACCAAGGAGGTCGATTTCTTCGCGACGCGCGGCATCGAGTTCCTCGATCCGTCCCTGTCGTTCGTGGAGCCGACGCTCATGGCGCACCGGATGTTCGAGACCTTCGGCGAGCGCCTCGGGATCACCGAAGACGAGAACGACTTCGCCTGCAAGGAGGCGTGGAAGGCGCTGGCGATCTTCGACAAGGACGTCGAGACCAAGGGCCGCGCGATCCTCGAGACGGTCGAGGCCGAAGATCGGGTCGCGATCCTGATGATCGGCCGGCCATACCACTCGGATCCGGGCCTGAACCACGGCATCCCGGAAGAGTTCCAGGTGCTCGGGTACCCGATCCTCTCGGTGCGCTCGATCCCGAAGGACCGCGAGTACCTCGATCGCTACTACAAGGACGAACTCGAGCGAGGCGTCATCAAGAGCCCGCTCGAGCTGAATCACGTGTGGCCGGAGAACTACTCGGTCAACAGCGCGCAGAAGGTCTGGGCGGCGAGCTTCGCCGCGCACCACCCGAACGTGGTCGTGCTCGACCTCTCGTCGTTCAAGTGCGGCCACGACGCGCCGACCTACGGGCTCATCGACTCGATCATCGAGAAGAGCAAGACCCCGTACGCCGCACTCCACGACATCGACGCGAACAAGCCCTCGGGGTCGATCAAGATCCGCGTCAAGACCTACGCCCACGCACTCAAGCTCCACGAAGAGCGCCTCGAAGACGCGGGCAAGCGCAACCGCGAGCTCGTCAACGTGCTCGACAAGAAGCGGGTCGAGCTCCTCTCGCTCCGGAAGGAGCAGCTCGCGGCACGTAACCAGCAAGACCCCGCGATCGATCTGCAGCTCGAAGCGCTGCGCGCACGCCTCATCGCCTACGAAGCCCCCGTAACGCCGCCCGAGCTTCGCCAATCGACCGGCGGCATCATCAAGCTGGGCAAGAAAACCGCCGACGGCGTCGTCCGTCTCCAAGCCTCTTGAACCGGGAGATCTGAAAACATGACTACGAACGGTAATGTTGTTGCTCACGGCAAGACGTCGCTCCCGCTCATCGACATGGACGCGGAGCTGAAGCGCTTCGAAGCCGAGGAGCGCAAGCGCCTCGGTCTCGACACGCAGACCGAGCAGTGGATCGAGGACATGGCGGGCCTGACCTTCACGAAGAAGGAGAAGGCCAAGATCACGATCCTCGTGGGCGGCCTGACGATGGCCCACGACTACTTCGTCGAGGCCGGGATCCGCGGCGCCGGCTACAACGTGCAGATGCTCGAGTGCCCGACCAACGAGGGCCTCCAGGTCGGCAAGGAGTTCGGCAACCGCGGCCAGTGCAATCCGACGTATTTCACCGTCGGCAACCTGGTGAAGTACCTCATCACGCTGCGCGACAAGCACGGGATGACGCCGACGGAGATCGTCGAGAAGTACGTCTTCCTGACGGCGGGCGCGTGCGGCCCCTGCCGCTTCGGGATGTACGTGACCGAGTACCGCAAGGCGCTCCGCGACGCGGGCTTCGACGGGTTCAAGGTGGTTCTCTTCCAGCAGACCGGCGGCCTCAAGCAGGCCACGGGCGAGGAGTCGGGCCTCGAGCTCAACCCCTCGTTCTTCTGGGCGCTCGTGAAGGCGATCGTCGCCGGCGACGTGCTCAACGCGCTCGGTTACCGCATGCGGCCCTACGAGGTCACGACGGGCGACACCGACCTCGCGGTCGAGCAGTGCAAGAAAATCATCTACAAGGCGCTCGAGAACAAGACGAACATCCTGGCGGCGCTCTGGGCGTGCAAGCCGGTGCTCGCGAGCGTGAACGTCGACAAGACGCTGGCGAAGCCGAAGGTGAGCATCATCGGCGAGTTCTGGGCGATGACGACCGAGGGCGACGGCAACTACCAGCTCCAGCGCTTCCTCGAGAGCGAAGGGGCCGAGGCCGACGTCCAGCTAGTGACCGCGTGGCTCCTGTACACGGTGTGGGAAGGCACCCACGACACGAAGGATCGCGCGAACCTGCGCGGCGCCGACAAGTCGAAGTACGGCCTCGGCGACCTCGAAGGCGACATGTTCGGCATCGCGAAGAAGCTCGCGGCCCTCAACGGCGCCGCCTTCGCCATCCGCGTGCTCTTTCAGACGTTCGCTCACACGATGGGCCTCTACGGCTACAAGCTGCCGAACATGGAGGACATCGCCTCGATCAGCCACGAATATTACAACAACGATCTCCGCGGCGGCGAAGGCCACATGGAGGTCGGCAAGCTGATCATGAACACCATCCACTCGAAGGCGCACATGACGCTGAGCGTGAAGCCCTTCGGCTGCATGCCTAGCGCCGGCGTGTCGGATGGCGTGCAGTCGGCCATCACCGAGAAGTTCCCCGGCGTCATCTACTGCCCCGTGGAGACGAGCGGCGACGGGCGGGTCAACTTCTACTCCCGCGTGCAGATGTACCTCTTCAAGGCGAAGCAGGTGGCGTTCGCCGAGTACGAGCGAGCCCTCAAGACGCATGGCGTGACGCGCGAGCAAGTGAAGGCGTTCCTCGAGACGAGCCCGCGCTTCGCGAGCCCGCTCTTCAAGGCCGAGCATGTCTACGCGGGCTGCAGCGCCGACATGGTGGCCGCGGTCGCGCCGTACATCACGAAGACGCGCGCCCAGCGGTGGAAGGAGCGTCTCACCGGGGCCGGCCTGAAGTCGAAGGCGCTCGCCCAGAAGTCTCCGCACATGGTCATCAAGATGGTGCGGGGCGCGGTCGAAGCGGCGCCCGACGTGGTCGAGCGCGTGAGGTTCGACGCGAAGCTCTTCGCCGAGACGGCCAGGGCGAAGAAGGCCGCGAAGGCGAAGGCCAAGTCGAAGCCCGCCGTCGTCTACGCCGAAGCCGCCGCCGAATAAGTCCCACCAAGAACACAAATCGTCGAGCGATCAGGCGCCCCGGGCGCCTCTTCTCTCGGCGATTCGCTTTTGCTCTCGTCTCGGCGATTCGCTTTTGTCCCCAACGCACCGGGTAGAGCGGACGCTGGCTACGCCAAACGGGTTCGGCTCGGCGGATGCCGCGCGGAAGCGTACGTCGGTACGCTGAGCACGGCGGCCGTCGAGCCGAGCCCGTTTCGCGACGCCAGCGTTCGCTCTACGAGCGGTACTCGGCGGTGGCGTCGAAGTGCAGCACCCGGCTGCAGACGCCGAGCCCGACGTTTCCCATGCACTCGTCGTCGCCCTGGAACGTGGTCTTATGCTCGCGCAAGGCGCGCATGACGGCCGACGTGAGATCATGCTCGCCCTCGGCGCACCGCGCGTCGGCGCAGGGCACGAGAAAGAGCGCCGGAGCGCTGTCGACCATGAAGCGGCGGAGGTGCTTGGTCGAGGTCATGCCCGAACGGTCCTCGATCGAGAGCTGGAGGCCGACCAGATCGGGAACCGTATCGCGAAGCCTCGGGGCCTCGTTTTCGCGTTTGCGACGGTCTTCGAAGCGCAGAGCGGCCGGGCTGTTCCGGCGGTGGTTCATCATCACCAACGCAACCTAACCATCCTCGCGTCGTTGCGCTTGCCCGCCGTGCTCGCTTGTGCGAGAGGCTGCGGTAGAAACCCGCCGAGGCGCCAGGGGCACCAGGCCGTTGGGAGGCCGAGAGGGCCGCGAAGAGGCCCGTCGCAACGTCTGCCGTGCCGGAGCTCGTTCTGTGCCATCGTGGCGCCGATGCCCCTCTCCGAAGAGGCCTTCACGGCCCTGGTCGACGCCGGCTGCCTCGCCTGCCAGGGCAAGAGCCAGAGCAAGAAGGTCGCCGTGAAGGCGCTCGTCGCGCAGCGAATTCCGCTCCACGCAGGGGAGCCCTACGGGCGCCCGTCGTGGGGTTACAAGGGCGAAGACCTCGTCCGCGGCACGTATCGCGTCGCATGCGAGGTCTGCGAGACCGGCCTCTTCGAGGCCACGGCCTGCCCGCGCTGCGACTCGGCAGACGGGGTGGAGCGCGCCCTCAACGACGAGAACACCTTCCCGCTCCCTCGCGCGTGCCGCTGCGGGAGCGAGCTGCTCGTCGCCACCGCCTTCGTGCCGGCGTTCGTGACGTACGAGGGAGCGCGCGCCGAGAAGGCCCGGACGCGCACGTCGCCCGAGGACCCGGGGTTCCACGCCTTTCGCGTGGAGTGCACGTCGTGTCACACGGTCGAAGAGCGGCGGAACCCCTGCCCGCTCTGCGGGTCGACGGTCGCCACGCCGTAGGCGGACGCTGCCGGTCAGCCGGCCTTCGTGGTCAAGGTGTCGACCGCGTGGACCGGCGCCCGGTCGCCCGTCATCAGGTGGGCGATCGCGCCGTAGACCAGCCGCTGGCTGGCGAGCATGCTCTTGCCGGAGAACTCCGACGACGTGACGCTCAACGAATAGTGTCCCCCGCCGCCGGTCACCTCGACCTGCGCGCCGGGAAGCTTGGCCTGAATGGCGCTTCGGAGCGCGGCGAACACGTTGCCCTGGAAGTCGGTCGGATGGTCGCTCATCTCAGTACTGGGCGATCGAGGGGTCGACGTCTCGCGACCAGGCCGCGATGCCGCCTTCGAGGTTGTATACGTTGGTGAAGCCCGACCGCAGCAGTTGCTCGGCGGCGTTTCGGCTGCGCGTTCCGTGGTGGCAGTGGAGCGCGATGGGCGCCTTCTTGTCGAGGGACGCGAGGTACTTCTGGCCGGCGTCGTCGAGCTTCTTGGCCTGGGGGATCGACGCCAGGGCCCGCTCGCTGTCGGGACGCACATCGAAGAGCTCGACGTTGGCGGTGTCGAGGAGCGCCTTGAGCGCTCGCGGCGTGATCGGCTTCACCCGCGGGGGCTCGTTCGGGTTCTCGATCTTGAAGCCGACGCCGTTCGGACCCTCGACGAAGTCGATCGTGATCCCCTCGGCGCGAGCGGCCGAGGCGCGCGCGACGTGAAGGGCCAGCCCGCCCGACTGGACCTCGATGTCGCCGGCGGCCTTGGGACCGAAGTGCAGATCGCTGTTGAACTGGGCGTCGATCTCGAGGCGAAGGACGTCGGCCCCGGCGTCGGCGGCCGCGTCTTTGAAGGCCGCGGCGGCGGCCGACGTGATCGTGACGGCCGGCGCCTTCACCGGCTTGTCGTCGGCCGGCTCGACGGGCTTGCCCTCGCCCCCGAGCAGCGCCTTGAGCTCGCCGGCAGCGTGCATCGCCTTGACGATGTCGCAACCGCCCACGAACTCGCCGTTGACGTAGAGCTGCGGGAAGGTGGGCCAGCTCGAGAACTCCTTCATGCCGTCGCGAACCGACGGATCTTCGAAGATGTTCACCGTCTTGTAGCCCGACGTCAGCTGGTCGAGGATGCCGACCACGGTCGCCGAGAAACCGCACTGGGGGAAGTTACGGTTCCCCTTCATGAAGAGAACCACCTGGTTCGAGTGGACCAGCTTGTCGAACGCTGCGCGCTGTTCGTCGGTGATCGGCATGCGCTCTTACGTGCCATGGGGGCGGCGCTTTCTCAAGGCCCGCCCCCTCGATAGGCCGCCGCGCGCCCTAGCCGTTACGGCAGGCGTTGCGTCAGCGCGCCGAGGAAGTCTCGCTTGCCGACGTTGACGCCGTTGTGCCGGAGGAGGGCATACGAATGGGTCACGTGGAAGTAGAAGTTCGGCACGACGTGCTCGCGGAAGTAGTCCGCGCCCGTCATCACCTTGCCCTCCCACCGCGGCTGGGTCACCGAGCGAGTGGCCGCGCCGTCGAAGTCCTTGGCCGAGAAGCCGTCGAGGTACGCGACGACGGAGCGAACCCGGGCGCGTAGCTCCTCGATCGTTTGCTCGGTGTCGGGCTGCGAGGGCGCGGCTTTGCCGGTGAGGCGCGACGCGCCCAGCTTCGCCGTGTCACACGCGGTCTGAACCTGACGCGAGAGCGGGAACTGGTCGGGCGCCAGGCGCACGCCGACGAGCACGTTCGGATCGAACGGCTTGGTCTTCGCGTACTCCGCGCCCGCTTCGAGCCACTTTTCAAGGTGGCCGAGCATCTTCTTCATCTGACCGAACGTCTCGTAGTACATGCGCGCGAGCGTAGCGCGCGGCGTCGGCGCTGGCCGGGAGAAACCGCAAAGGCGCGAAGACACGAAGGATTTTTGGGGGACGCGCGCTTTCCTCAGAACTGCTTCTCGAGGTTGATGTCGACGAAGCCGATCCACTGGGTGTACGTGCCGTTGCCGTCTTGCTGCGACGTCGGCAGAGAGACGACCCTGCCGTTCGCCACGGCCAGCTGGCTATCGGTGACGGTGCGATCCAGGAACTGAAGGTGCGTGTACGAGGCGGCGAGGTAGACGTAGTTCGCGATCAAGAATCGGCCGCCAATCGAGCCGCCGATGTTCGTCCCGTCCATCGCGCCGGGTTCCATCGTCGCGTCGGGGGACGCTCCGGTCTCGTAGCTGGCGCCGGCGAACACCTCGACCGCCGGGCTGAACCAGTAGCTGCCGCCGAAGTTCGCGCCGTAGGTGTCTTTCCAGTTTCGAGGGATGTTCGTGAGGAGGGAGTTTTTCGGCGTCGCGTCGGTGCCGTCGGCGTGAACCAGGCACGCGTCGCCCGACTCCGTGTAGTTGATGCACTGCGAGGTCAACTTGCTCCAGCGCGTGAGGTCGCCGTAGAGGCGGAGCTCGAACGAGCTGCTCGTGCGAACGCGGATCCCGGCGCGCACGATGTCGGGGAGCGACTGGTGGAAGTCGATGTTCTTGGTCAGCGTGCCGTTCTGGCCGTAGAAGGGCGGCGGCCCGCTGGCGAGGGTGAACGTGCCCTTCAGGGTCTGTTCGCCGAGTCCCGGCTGCGCCTGGTACGACCCGCCAAGCCACAGGTGATCGGGTATCACCTGGAGCATCGCGCCAACGGCGTAGCTGCCGTTGTTCCCGCTGACGTCGATGTTGGCCTTCCCCTCGATGGTCGAGTCGACGTTGCCGGGGATCGTGCGAGCTTCCGATTCGGTGATCTGCGAATTGATGAAATTCCCGGCGACCCCGACGCTGAGCGGCCCGAGCTTGTAGGCCGCGCCGGCAGAGACCTGGATGAACGTCAGCGCGGCGTCGATCATGTGCCAGCGCTGCACGCCGCCGGCGGTCAGCGGATAGTTCAGGTTCGTGTTGTCGTTCGCCGCCCAGTTGACCCGGCCGCCGAAGGGGACGAAGAGGCCGGCGCCGAGGGCGAGGTTCCCGAACTTGAACGTCGCGGCCAGCGTGGGGCCGGCAAACACGTTCAGGAGGTGCGCGGTTCCGGAGTTGCCCGCCTGGGCGTCCGGCTGGTCCGACGGGCCGGGCGGCGGGGCGGCATGATCCCATGTGGCATGGCGGATCGCGATGTCTCCATCGACGAAGAGATGGATCCCGTCGCTGAACGCCATCGCGCCAGGGTTGTAGTAGAGCGCCGTCGGGTTCGTGCTGACCACGTTGCCCTGCTCGCCGCCGAAGTGCTGCGTCGCGAAGCCCGCGGCGCCCGCGTGCCGCGCCGTTCCGGCGATCGCAAGGCAGGCCCCCACTGCGACGAAACGTCGTCCCATCGTCTTCATTCGAATCGTTCTCCCTGTCCGCCCGCGGATTCGACGCGCTAGGAGCTGCCGATCGGCCCGTGAGCCGATCGGCCTCCACTACGCTCGGCTGATCACGGCAGCGCGGCGCGCACGTCGGAGCACTTAGCGGTAGCCGGCAGACGAACGACACTGACGTTCGTCGTCGTCACGGGATGGGCCTTCGAGATCGAATCCCCCATGGTCATGTCGTAGCCGTAGATCGTCCGGTTCAGGTCGAGGAAGGAGACCTGCGACGAAGTGCAGGGGCCCGGTGTGCCGAAGTTCTGGCCCATGGGATTCGTCGCGTGGCAGCCGACCACGTGATTGTCGAAGAGCGTGATCGTGGCGGTCCCGGTCCCCTTCCCGTTCACGCAGTCCGTGCTCTTGCCGCTGATCGCGATCTCGTTCCGCGACACGATGTAGACCTCGTCGGCCACTTCGGCGAAGAGCGAGGTCGTCGGCGGGAGGGCATACCCGCTGTCGGTCGACGGATAGGCCGTGATGCCGGGCTTGCCGTCGCCATCGTCGTCCGAGAGATCGGCCATCGTGAAGGAGCCCGCGGGCGTGCAGTTGTTCGCGCAGTAGGGCGGCCACGCCGTCGTATCGACGCTGTATTTCCCGGGGTTCATGCCGGTGGACATGGCCGTATCGGTCAGACCGAGGAGGCCCAGGGATGGCGCGACGGTCTGCATATCGCCGGTGTTCCACCCGGCGAGGGTTCCGCTCACGGGGAACGTGCGGGTGATCTTGTCCCAGGTCGTGTTCATCGGGTTGTCGATGCCCGTGCCGGGGCCGATCTGGATGTTGAGCTTGGTGCCCCCGCCCGTGGCCATCATGCCCGTCAGGTTCAAGGCGAGGTCGGGGAGGCTGAGAGCGCACGACTGGCTCGTGCCAGTCAGCGCCGTCCCGGCGACGTTGAACTTCGTGAGGAGCCAGATGCTCACGTTCCCGGATCCCGGGTTGCCTGCCGTGCTCATCGGCCAGCCGACGGGGAAGGTGATCTTGGCCGCCTCAGTCAGCGTAGCCATTCCGGCGCAGCCGCCGTCGGCGCCCGCCTCGACGATGTCGGGAGGCGCTGCATCGCTGACACCGCTGCTGGTCCCGCTGCTCGTGCCGCTGCTGGTCCCGCTGCTCGTCCCGCTGCTGGTCCCGCTGCTCGTCCCGCTGCTCGTTCCGCTGCTGGTCCCGCTGCTGCTGTTGTTACCGCCGCCGTCGTCGCCTGCGGGGACGACGTTGCCGCCCGACGTGCTGCTGCAGCGTGCAGCGCTGCCGACGATAAAGGCCATCGCGAGACCCTGCGAGACCAAGAGCAGACCCTGACGAGACTTAAGGCTTCGCATCATGATTGTAATTTCTCCACGTTCGATCCGCCATGCTCCCAGGAAGCAGGGGCATCCCTCGCGCTTCGAACGGACATTTACCTACGCTGATTTGATCCCATTGGCAAAGCCTCAAAAGGGCCCCAATTGAAGGGAATCGGGGCAAGGCGCGCCTGACGCGCGGGGTCGACTCGGCGTCGGACGACGCCGCGACGCGAGGCGTCAGAGCGAGGTCGCGGGAGCTATCGAAAAGTGACCCCGCGCCAATCTCCGTGTCCGTCTCGAATCAAAACGTGCGGTACGACGCGACGACGGTTCCCAGAACGGCCGTGACGATCGCAAGGAAGGCCGCGCCGACGAACGCCCAGTGGGCCGCCTTCCGCAGCGCGTCAGCAATGCCGACATCATCGCACCTGAATTGCGCGGCGTAGGCCACGGCTCCGACCCAGGCGAGGAGAATGGCCCCGAACGCGAGGTGCTCCTTCCGCTCGAAGAGGTAGCCCATGCTCGCCGCGGTCGCGAAGATCGGTTGGCGCAGGCGCTCGCGGTACGCGGGATAGAGCGTGGCGCCGAGGGCACCGGCGAGGGTTGCGAGGGCTACGCCGAGGGCGACCGAAAGATGGGCCCGACGGCCGGTGCGCCTCAAGAGGACGGCCGGATGGGTGAGGGCGATCGCCGCGAGCCACCCGAGGTGGCCGTGGACGTGCTCCCCGACCCGGACGGCATCGAACGGCATGATCGTCAGCAAGCTAACGATCCCGGTTCCGGGGCTCCAGCGCTTCCCGCTCCAGCCCCCGGATCGTCAGCAAGCTTACGATCCCGGTTCCGGACCCCCTCGGTCCGCTCACGTTCGACCGGATCGTCAGCAAGCTTACGATCCCGGTTCGGTGCCCGACGGCCGACCGGACCAGGTCCAGCCGACTCGCTCGAGCGACGGCACCACTCGTGAAAGGGAGCGCTTGGCGGGTGCCTGGAAGGCTCGTTGCGGCCCCGGATGGAGCCAAAGAGGTCGTTAAGCTGAGTCGCCGTGGGACAGGGTGTCGCGGGACGCGCGGATCGAGTGACGGTCGCCTCGGCGGCTGAAGAGAGAGCAGGATGGATCGAAGGATGACCCACGACGCGCGCGAGCCGGCCGAACGCCGGGCGACGGGCACTGCCCCGGAGGCCCCCGCATCGACCGGTGCGGGAACGCATATCCTGCTGTTCGAGGACGACGACACCCTCGCCGGGCTGCTGGCGCGGGTCCTCCGGGCCGACGGCTGTCAGGTCGACATCCTCGACAGCGCGGCCGCCGTGCCGACGCCGGCGAAGCTCGCCCGGTACGACGTCGTTCTCAGTGACATCCACCTCGCGAACGACACGAGCGGGCATGATGTCCTCAAGCAAGTGCGCGCGGCCAGCCCGACGACGCCGGTCATCTTGATGACCGCTTACGCCGACATCGAGGGCGCCATGAACGCCGTCGGCGAAGGCGCCTACGACTACCTCGCGAAGCCGATCGAGCCGACCGAGCTGAAACGCATGGTGGCCGAGGCGATCGCGCGGCGAAAGCTGGCCCAGAGTGTCGAGGAGCCGGCGGCTCGGGCTCCCGGTGCGGGCGAGCCGCCCGCGACCCAGATCGTGGGAACGACGCCCTCGATGCTCACGGTTTACAAGACCGTCGCGCAGGTGGCGCCGACGACGGCCACGGTCTTGATCGTCGGCGAGAGCGGCACCGGGAAAGAGCTCGTCGCGAAGGCCATTCACGCCAAGAGCCCGCGGGCGAGCAAGCCGTTCGTGGCGATCAATTGCGGAGCCTTGCCCGAGTCGATCCTCGAGAGCGAGCTCTTTGGGCACGAGCGCGGGTCGTTCACGGGCGCCAGCGCGATGAAGCACGGGCTCTTCGAGGAGGCCAAGGGCGGCACGCTGTTCCTCGACGAGATCGGCGAGATCAGCCCGAAGATGCAGGTTCAGCTCCTTCGCGTCATCCAGGAGGGCGAGATCCGGCGGGTCGGGGCCGCCGAGACGATCAAGGTCGACGCGCGCGTCGTGGCCGCGACCAATCGGGACCTCAAGGTCGAAGTCGCGAGCGGGCGGTTCCGCGAAGATCTGTTCTTCCGGCTCCAGGTCGTCACGGTCCACGTCCCTCCCCTGCGCGAGCGACGCGGCGACATCCCGCTCCTCATCCGGCACTTCATCGCGCGCCACGCCGACCGGCTCGGGCGCCCGGCGCCACGGGTCGCGCCCGAAGTGAACGAGATGCTCGGGGCCTATGCCTTTCCCGGCAACGTGCGCGAGCTGTCGCACATTCTCGAGCGCGCGATGCTCCTCGCCCGCGAGGGCGTCATCACCGGGAGCGATCTACCGCCCGACGTGACGGCGGCATGGACGCACCATGGCAGCAGCCCCGGCGGTCTCGGCTCCCTCGCCGACGACTGGCCGACCATCGCGGTCCTCGAGCGCCGCTATATCGACCGCGTGCTCTCGCGAACCGGCGGGAACAAGACCCGAGCGGCCGAGGTGCTGGGCATCGATCGCCGCACGCTGAACCGCATGTTCGCCCGCGAGCGGGCCAGCCAGCTGGGCAAGAGCCTCACCGACGAAGAGCTCGACGCCCTCGACGACGACGAGAGCCCTAGCGCGCCGCGCAATCGATGACGCAATCGGTGGCCGAAATCGCGAGCCCGGCCCGACGTCGTCGAGGTTCGTATGCGTGGCAATCCCAACGATTCCGCGTTATTCGATCCATTCGCGCGCTCGCAGCTCGGGGGCTCGGGGCGGGCGGCGTGCCGGTTGAGCTGCTCGACGCGATCGGTTTCTGAGAGCGGCTCGACCGCGTCGGGGCGCTCGGTCAGCTTGAAGACGGGCGCGCGCGGGTCTAGATGCCTACCCTCCGCGGACGGCAGGCTTGCCGGCCGCAGGGCGCCCCCTGCCGGGCGCAATAACCACTCGATCTTCTTCCGAATTCTTGAGGGGACGTGAGCCATCAGGACCCTATCGCATCGCTTCCGGCGAACCTCGTGCAAGTGCCCGTGGTGACGCAGCGTCGAGACTTCAGCTGCGGTCCCGCGGCCACGCTCGCGCTGCTCCGCTACTGGCGCCCGGGGGCCTATGCGGCGGTGGACGAGAGTGACCTCTATGCATCGCTCGAGACCACGAAAGAGCGCGGCACCGAGCCCGAGCCCATGGAAGCGCTCCTTCGCCGGAGCGGCCTAGAGGCCCAGTACCGGTTCGGCGACGTCACGGTCACGGACCTCGAGCGCGCCGTCGACGCCCGCGAGCCGCCGATCGTCGATCTCCAGGCGTGGACCGACCACGAAGCGCCCTATCGGGACACGTGGGACGCGGGGCACTACGTGGTCATGATCGGCTACGACGACGAGCGCCTTTTCTTCGCGGACCCGAGCACGGCAACGCCGCACGGCTACGTCTTCTTGCCACGGGCCGAGCTCGACGAGCGCTGGCACGACCTTGCGGGGGTGACCGACGCTCCCGTCGAGCGCATGGCCATCTTCGTGCGCGGCCTCGCGCCCGGCGCAGACGCCCTCGGCCGCGCCACCGCGTCGCGCGATCTCGCGCCGGGCGCCGTCAAGCTTCTCTGAAGCCGGACCATCGCGTTGCCGGGCCTGCTCTCCACCCTCCGGGCTCAGCCCACGGCCGTCGACACGCTGCGCCGCGCGATCGCGACCGACCGGGTCCACCACGCCTATCTCTTCGACGGGCCCGACGGCGTGGGCAAGGAGCGCGCGGCGTTCGGGCTCGCGCAGGCCCTCGTGTGCGAGCGGCGGCTGGCGGGCGACTCGGAGGCGTGCGGCGAGTGCCGCTCGTGCGCTCGCGCATTGCCGCGCGCGGGCGAGGCGCGCCCCGTGCACCCCGACGTCGTCGTCCTCGAACGCGGCCTCTACGACCCGGCGACCATCGGCCGCCGCTCGCCCGAGACGCAGGACCTGAGCATCGATCAGGTGCGCACCCTCGTGCTCGCGAGGGCCGCGTTCCCGCCGTATGAGGGGCGCGCGAAGATCTTCATCCTCCGGCGCGCCGAAGATCTGAGTCAGGCTGCTGCGAACGCGCTGCTCAAGACGCTCGAAGAGCCCGGGCCGCGCACGCACTTCGTGCTGCTCTCGTCGGTGGCCGACTCGCTCTTGCCCACGATCCGGTCGCGAACGCAGCGCGTGCGGTTCGCGGCCCTGCCGGACGGCGTGGTCGCCGAGCTTCTCGCGGGCCAGGCGGGGATGACGGCCGAGCAAGCCGCGTCGATCGCCCTGCTCGCGGGAGGCAGCATGGCCACCGCCCTGCACCTCGGTGATCCGGAGGCGAGCGCCCGGCGCGACGAGTTCGTCTCGCGCGCGATGGCCGCCGTCACCGCACGCGGTCTCGAGGCGGGCCTCGCGCTCGCCGAGGAAGCGAAGAAGGTCGGCAAGGAGGCGTCGATGGTGCACGTCGAGACCCTCGCCGCGGCGTTCGGGGCCCTCGCCCGCACGACCGCGTCCAACGACGACCGCGCCGCCGACGTCGCCGTGACCCGGTACGCGATCGCGCTGGCGGCGGTGCGCCAGCTCGACGCCAACGCTTCGACGCAGCTCGCCCTCGAGGCGATGTTCATCAGGCTGCGCGCGGTGTGATCCGACCGTCGGCGGCGCCTCGCGATCGCGCGGGCGGCCGCTTCGACGCGTGGGCGGGGCCGCAGCTCAGGTCTGGAGCGTCGCCTTGCCCCCGGGGAGGACCTCGTACTCCCCCTCGGCCATCTGGACGCCGCGCCACGCGAGAGCCGCGTCGCTGCCCGCCACGACCAGCAAGCGATCGGCGCCCGCGGCCGTGTACTCGCCGAGGACGGCCCGCTTGCCGACGGCAGGCGCGCCCGCGCCGAGGCGCTCGACGCGCACCGGAAGGCGACGCGTTCGTTCGAAGTGGGTCCCGCCGTGTTCGAGGGCTCGCGGCGGCTCGCCGCCCGGTGGCACGAGGGTGGCGAGACCCAGCTCGCCGGCCGCGATCGGAGAGAGCCAGAGCAACGCCGTCTGCGTGGGCCCGGACACGAAGATGCCCCGGTCGCCGTGCGCCTCGGGCGCGATGAAGAGCGCCGCGACCGGCCGGTCTTCGCTCATCACCAGCGCACTGGCGAGCCATGCCTCGTCGCCCTCGAGCCGACGGAGGACCACGTCGCCCAGCCGGCACGCGAAGCCTTCGAGGAGGTCGTCGGTCGCGCCGTCGCTGGACCCCGACTCACCGTCGCCTGCGGACGCAGCGGCGGCGACCCTTCGCCGCTTGACGACCCTCGAGAGAAGCCGGCCGAAGAAGATTCCCCCCGCGACGACGACCGCCTGGAGGGCGAGGCTCACAGCGCGGCCAGGACTCGCGTCGGCGCCTGGGTGAAGAGGTCGCGGAGCGCGCGAGCCCGGGCGGTCACCTCCTGGAGGACTTGCTGGAGGACCTGCCCCGCAGGCGGCGCCGCGTCGGCCTCGCCCGTCGGGGGCAAGAGATCGGCGACGACGGCGATGGCGTCGGCTGCGGTGACCAGCGAGGGGGCGCGTTCGCGCGTGATGCCGCCGATGGCGACGAGGGGCACGCCCGCCGCCTGGGCGCGCGCGTAAGCCGTCTTCAGCGCGGGCACGCCCACGACCGGATCGGGGTAGGCCTTCGTGGTCGTCTGGAACACGGGACCGAACGCGACGTAGGCCGGGCGCGCGGCGAGCGCGGCGTCGAGCTGCTCGAGCGTGTGCGTCGACACGCCGACCCCGAGCCCGGGCGCGATGCGGCGGACGCGGTCGATGGGCATGTCGTCTTGGCCGACGTGCACCAGGTCGCACCCGGCCATCAGCGCGAGATCGGGGCGATCGTTGGCGACGAGCAACACGCCCGTGCGGTGACACATCGGCGCGAGCTCGCGGAGGAGCGCGAGCG
The DNA here is from genome assembly GCA_937902985.1 of uncultured Myxococcales bacterium. GTDB lineage: Bacteria > Myxococcota_A > Polyangia > Polyangiales > Polyangiaceae > Palsa-1150. The sequence continues at coordinate 5,643 of CALFNG010000097.1, read as the reverse complement.
TCTCGCGAGCCGAGACGTTCTTCGCTCGGAGCTGGAGCGCCACCGGCGAGACCGACAGCAGAGCCGCGGCAAAGGCGAGCGGGTCCAGACCACGTACGTCGAGCGCCCCCGCGTCGACAATCGCATAGAGGCCACGCATCCTCGCGAGCACGTAGCCGACGCCTTGGCGCTCCGTCAACGCGATTCGCCCTCGCCGGACCCTTCGGTTGGCAGGATCACGACGATTGCTGGCTGGACCGTCGTGGCTGAACCGACCCGCGGCCGCTCGAAAGCGGGCGCAGGATCGATCACGAGGAGGTCTCCGCGGCCCAGCCGTTCCCAGGCGGCGTTTCCCGGATTCGCGTCTCGGTCGAGACGCATGAGGCGCACGCGCGCCGCGACGCGGCCAGTCGCGTTTGCTGCGTTTGAGGCGTTTGCGACGTTGGCCGTGCTTGCGGCGTTTGGCGTGTTTGCTGCGTCGGCGGTGACGGTCGCTTCGGCCGCGGCTTGCACTTCGCCGCACACGAAGGCCTCGCGCTTGCCCTTCGATCGAATCTCGTCGGAGACGACCCGGAGCCGCGCCGCTCCCGCGGGCGCTCGGATCGCGTCGACCAGGCGCAGGCCGCCGCGACGCAGAACGAGATAGCTGAACGTGAGCCCCTCGCGGCGCAGCCCTGTTGCGCGGGCCACGGGCACGAGCCAAGCCGGGAGATCCACCGCGAGGTCTTCGTGGCACCAGTCGGTGTCGCGCGCGAGCGCCGGACACGGCGCGGCGTGGAGGCACGGCGCGAAGACCGTCACGGAGGCGGCCCTGCCGTCGAGGCCGATGACGGGCGGCGCCGCGGGACCCGCCGTCGACAGCACCGCGTCGCGGACATGGTGCAGGTGGCGGGTGCGATCGCGCAGGGCCGGCTCGATGACGACCACCGCGCCTCCCGGCTCGATGCGATCCATGACCAGCGAACGCACGAGCGTGCCATGGAGCACGCGGCGCTCCTCGTCGGGCAGTGCGACGTCAAGCTCGCTCAGCACCTGCCCCAGGAGCACGACGTCGAACCGCCCGAGCGCGCCCGCCATGCCGTGTGGGCCGGTGCGCGTGCGAACGACCAGCTCGACAGGGCTCGCCACCCCCCGCGCCTGCCGCGTTCGCACGATGGCGGCGCCGAGGTCGAGCGCCTCGGCGTCCGAATCGAGCCACGTGGCCTCGATCGTGCCTTGCGCGCCGCTGGCTTCGAGGGCGCGAGCAAGCCCCCAGGTCGTGGCGCCGAGGCCCGCGCCGAGATCGAGGACGCGAAGCGGGCGAGCGCGGTCGAGCCGCAGCGCGCCCGTGGCGACGAGCTCGCGCACCGCGGCAGCCCCCTTGGGGACGTCGCGCGCGAACGAGAACCCCAGGCGCGCCGGCCCCGCTTCGCGCATCGCCGCGCGAGCTCGAGTCGGGTCGTTGTATGCGCGCGAGAGCTCGCCGACGCGTGCGGCGAGCTTGGCCACCTCGTGGCTCGTCGGCCACGAGCGCGACCTCGCCACGGCGTCGAGGGTCTCGCGCCAGTCGTCTTCGAGGGGGCGCGAGAGCTGGCTGAGCGGGGGCGCCGGGCGGACCATGCCGCGGTAGAATCCGCGCGTGCCGGTCCCCCCGCAAGCCGAACGGAGCGCGATCGTCGCCGCGGGCGCCGTTGTCGTCGACGACCGCGGGCGCGTTCTTCTCATTCGCCGCGGGCACGCGCCGTCCGCGGGCGAGTGGACATTGCCGGGCGGCCGCGTGGAAGCCGGCGAGACCCCCGAGGTCGCGGTCGTGCGCGAGCTACGCGAAGAAACCGCCCTCGAGGGCCGCGTCGTCGCGTCGCTCGGCGTCGTGACGGTCGCGCGCGAAGGGGAGACGTATGCGATCCACGAGTACCTCGTGCGTCCCGCGAAGCCGTCGCGGGCGAACGCGGGCGTGCGCGCCGGCGATGACGCGGCCGACGTTCGCTGGGTCGAGGCCGGCGAGCTGGCGGCCCTCGGCGTCCGCTCCGACGCGGTGGCCGTCATCGAGCGGGGTCTCGCGCATGCGCACGGCGGGCCGCGGCGCGCGCGAGGCTCTTGACGCGGCCCGGGGATCCAGGTCTCTCGTGCGGAGGATGCGCGTCGCTCTCGCCCGGTGCTCGGTCACGCTCGCCACGCTCGCCGCGACCGCGCTCGGGTGCGCCCGGCCCGTCGCGGCCCCCGCTTCGTCCCCTCCCAGCGCCGACGCGGTCCTCGCACGCATGCACGTGGGCTTCGCGTGCGGCAACGCCATTCAGGCCAGCGCGAAGCTGGAGCACTACGGGCAAGAGGGCCGCGTGCGCGGTGAGCTCATGCTCTTCGCGGCGCGGCCGGCGGACCTTCGCCTCGACGTCATCAGCCCCTTCGGCGTCGCGATCGCGACGCTGACGAGCGACGCGAGCCGCTTCGCGCTCGCCGACCTGCGCGACAAGCGCTTCTACGTCGGTCCGGCGACGGCCTGCAACATCGCGAGGCTCACCGCCGTCCCCGTCCCGGGGCACGTGCTCGTCGATCTGCTGCGCGGCGAGGCGCCTGTCCTCAAGCACGACGCGGGGCAGGCCACGTTCACGTGGGACCGGCACGGATACTACGTGCTCATCGTCCCTTCGACGCGCGGCGCCCGCGAGGAGATCCATCTCGCCCCGCGCCCGGAAGACTGGTCCGAGCCGTGGGACCGCCAGCGGATGCGCGTGCTCGACGTGCGCGTCGACCAGCAGGGCTATGAGCTCTATCACGCCGAGTTGGGCGACCACGCGAGCGCACCGACCGCAGGCCCGCGCGAAGATCCCGACAACCTCGCGCCGCCCCTGCCCCCCAGCGGGCCCCCGTGCGACGCCGAGGTGCCTCGCAAGATTCGCGTCGAAGTCCCGGTCCCCCAAGCCGAGGTCCGCTTCCAGTACGAACAGCTCGTCTGGAATCCCCCCCTCCCTGAAGGCACCTTCGAACAGCCCGTCCCTCCCGGCATGCACCCCGAAGAAGTCGTCTGCCAGTAGCCCGAACGAGAAACCGCAAAGGCGCAGAGGCGCCAAGTTTTTGGGGTGCGCTCGCGGCTCGGACGAACGAGAGGAGATTGGCCGCAGAGGCGCAGAGGGCGCAGTGGCGAGATAGCCGAAGAGGGGTGGAGCGTAGCGTCGAACGAGAGCGGCACCCGATCGAGCCGTCTTTGGTCTCTCCGCCCAACCCTCTGCGCCCTCTGCGGCTCTGCGGCTATTCTCGCTCTCGCTCTCCGCCAGATACTTTGCGCCTTCGCGCCTTTGCGGTCTCTCCCGCCTAGAGAGCCGCCAGGATGTCACCGGGCTGGTCGGTGATGATCGAGGCGACGCCGAAGCGGTGGAGTTCGCGCGCTTCCGCGGGATCATTGACGGTCCATATGCCTACGCGCAGGCCGCGTCGGCGGTAGCGGGCCACGGCGTCGGCGGTGACCGCGGTGCGCTCCAGGTGCAGGCCCTGCACGAGCGGGGGGCGCGCGGTCTCCTGGAGGGCCCTCGCCCACGCGGGCGAGCGGGCCTCCGTGAGAAAGGCTCTCGGGATCGAGGGCACGAGCGCGGCCGCCAGGGAGAGGAGCGAGGGGTCGAACGACGAGAGGAGCACGTCGGCTCGGGTAGCGCGCACCGCGTCGACGGTCGCCCGCACGAGGGCTCGCCGGCCCGGGACGCCGTGCTTCATCTCGACGTTGACGGCGACCTCCGATTGGCGCGCCCACGTGAGGACCGCGAGGAGGGTCGGGATGGTCGCGCCGCCGCCGAGATCGATCCCGAGCAGCTCGCGCTCGGGCACCTCGGACACGCGCCGCGGATCGCGCTCGCCGGTCATGCGCGCGAGCGTCGCGTCGTGAAAGACCACGACGGTTCCCCCGGCGCACGTGCGCACGTCGAGCTCGATCGCGCGTGCGCCCTGGGCGCGTGCCTGCTCGAAGGCCGCGAGAGTGTTCTCGGCGGGCCAGCCGGCGCCGCGGCCGCCGCGATGGCCGACGACGAGCGGCGACGTCCACCACGCGCTCATGGCGCACCCACGATCGGCCGTCGCCGGCGTCGCCCGGAACGGCCTGCCGGGCCGCTGGCCCTCGAGGCCAGCGCGCTCACGGCCGGCTCACGACTGCAGCTCTTCGGCGATCGAGCGCGCCAGCTTGCGCGCCTCGTCGATCTTGTCGGCGGTGAGCGACACCGCGCCGACGACGGGGTGGCCGCCGCCGCCGTAGCGCTCGCAGATCGCGGCGATGTTGTGGCGACGCGGGAAGGGCGACCACGGGTTATAGCCGACGCTGATCTTGCACTTGCTCTTCGATCGGCTGAGCAGCACCGAGTACGCGCTCTCCGGGTAGAGCGCGTACGTCACGAACTTGCCGGCCACTTCGATCATGTGGGGCGTGAGGTCGACGTAGATCACCTGCCCCATCGTCTCGGCGCTCTGCTCGACGAGCGTCACGAACTGCTCGTGCGCGCGGCCGAGCGGCTCGTAGGCCTGCGCGATGTCGGTCGAGCGCGCGACGTCGAAGAGCGGCTGCTCGAGCAGGCGCGGCACCATCTTGCCGAGGAACCCGTCGTTGCCATGGTGCTCGACGACGGTCATGAGCTTGAGCTCCGGCTCCTTGCGCTCGACGGCCATTGCGGCGCTCGGGAACGCGGCGCTGTCGATCATGTCGGCCCAGCGAACGAGCTCGGCGGTCGGCTCGCGGTCGAGCCCGAAGCGGGCGGCGCCCACGTCGGCGATGAGCTTGGTCGCCGAGCTGTACGTCCCGTCGTGGAACATCTGCCGCCGGCCGAGCTCTTCGCTCTTCGCGGCGCCGCGCTCATAGGCCTCGCGGTCGCCCGGGGCGCCGAAGGCGCTCACGTGGTGGTCGAAGTACCAATCGAGCTTCGGCGCCGGGCTGAAACGGAAGTCGAGGATGGCGTTCACGTCGCCCGAGAGGAGCGCCGGTTCGACGCCGTTCTGCCCGGGGCCGTACCCGGCGCCGTGGTAATGGAACGACGCCGCGTCGGCGGGCGCGAGGTGCCGGTAGAGTCGCGTGAACATGACGGCCGAGCAGAGCCCGTCGAAGCAGTGGCCGTGCGTCGCCACCACGACCTCCGACGAGCGGGGCGCGCCGGTCGAGAGAACCGGGGGCGAATCGGAGCTGGAAGAGGACCCTGACGTCACCGGCCCGCAATAGCATGATGCGCGCGCCGCCGGGGAGCGCGGCGCGACCGAAAACCACCGAATCGTGAGCCTCCGGATCCATCACCTGGCCCTCCGAACGCGCGACCCCGCCCGGATCGCGCGCTTCTACGGCGACGTCCTGGGCCTGCCCATCGCGCGCCGCGACGAAACCCGCGGCAGCGTCTGGCTCGAAGCCACCGGCGTCGTGCTCATGATCGAGCCAGCCGACGCCAGCGAGCCAGCCCCGAATGAAGGCACGCGAGAGCTCCTCGCCTTCGCAATCGATCCCGCGAGCCCGCACCCCGACCTGCCCGCCTGGCGCGCGCGTCTGGGCGAAGCGAACGTGCCCATCGAAGCCGAGACGCCCTTCACCCTCTACTTCCGCGACCCCGAAGGCCGCCGCCTGGCCGTCAGCGCCTTCGCCTTCGATCACCTCACGAAAGAGGGAGATTAGCCGCAGAGGCGGTTCCGGTAGGGACGACCCGTTCCACCTCACGATGAGGTGACTCG
>CALFNG010000096.1 GCA_937902985.1 uncultured Myxococcales bacterium | reverse complement strand
AGACCGGGCATACCAGCGATCAAGTCTCGATTTCCCCTCCGCGCGGGATCGAGCGTGGTGATTTCCCGTTTGATCTCGGGAGATTCGCAGGTCTCCCGGGCTGGAAGATGCCGACGGGTGCCGCGCCGCTTCGGTACCCTCGTGGAAGTCCAGGGGCCACAGGCCGTGCACGTGGGTGACCTCAACGGAACCGGACCCGTGGCCCTCAGCCTGCGTGGCGACGCTCATGGCGACGGTGACGACCCCGCTGCACCTTCCCGCATCTCCCGCCCGGAGCGGTGCTACCGTCTCGCCCGTGCGCTCTCACGCAGGACTCCCTCTGGCTTCGCGCACGTTCGCAGTTCTGGGCTGGATAGGCGCCATGATCACGCTGGCTTTCGGTTGCCAAGGAGGTCAGCCCACCTTCCTCACCAGGCTCGACGAGGCGCGCAGGTTGGCGGCGGATCTTCACGTGCAATTCAAGGAGGCCGCCGATGCGTCCAATCGGGCGGTGATGGCGGATACCGATGAGGCCTCGATGGCATTCGCGAGCGACGCAGAAAAGACCGTTCAGCTCATCGAGAGTGACGTCGCAGCGCTTGCACCCCAGCTCCGTACGTTGGGTTTTCCGAACGAGATTCAATTCCTCGAGGAGTTCGGGACGCACTTTGCCGAGTACCGAACCCTCGACCGCGAAATCCTGGCGCTCGCCGTCGAGAATACGAACCTCAAGGCGCAGCGATTGTCCTTCGGTGCCGCGCGGCAGGCGGCGGACGGCTTACGCGACTCTCTCAGCGCCATCGCGGTAAGCGTCCCGCCCAACGACCACTGCCGCGTCGAGGGTCTGGTCGCCAAGGCCACGCTGGCCGTCCGTGAAATTCAGGTGATTCAGGCTCCCCATATTGCCGAGTCCGACGGTGCCGCCATGACCCGCATGGAGAAGGAGATGACCGATCTCGACGGCGTTGCCAGGGACACCATCAAGGCGCTCGCGGCGGTCGTTCCGCCCAGCGCGGGGCCCTTGCTCGATACCGCGCTCCTGGCGCTCGACCATTTCAAGGATATCTCCGGCCAGATCGTGACGCTGTCGCGCCGCAACAGCAACGTACGTTCGCTCGATCTATCGCTCCGCACGAAGCCGCCTCTGGCGGCAGCATGCGACGACAGCCTTCGTGCGCTTCAGGACGCGCTCGCGGCCGAGGGCTCCAAGGCCACGCGATAGGCGGCAACGTTCGGTTTGGGGACGGGGTTCTGCCCGGCATTGAACAGCGCCGCCACGGTGGCCCAGAGCTGGGGTACGAGGAGCGCACCGCTCACGGCGCTGAACGCGTAGAGACCCGTCAGGACGAGCCTCGTCGGCGGCAGGAAGCAGAACGCCGCCGCGCCGAAGGCGCTGAAGAGCTCCGTGAGGATCAGCGCCCGCCGCACGCCGAAGCGGGCGCCGAGGTTCGAGCTGAGCGCCCCGACCGCGAGCGTCAAGGCGGCCGTCACGATGTACATGTAGCCGAGCCCGGCCCGACGTGCACCAGGAACGTCGCGTCCCGCACGGTCTCTAGCGTCGTGTGCGCGATGACGATGAAGAGGAGGCTGCCGAACGCCGCCCCCACGGGCCGCGCCTCGGCCGGCCGGACATCGAGGAGCCGAAGGAGGGGCGTCATCGGCGTTTGGCTACTCTACCGATTCCCTAACGCGACGGACCCCCGGCGGTCAGGCCACCCCTCGACCACTTGGCGGATGGCTGCCGCCGCCTACCTCCGGAGGCAAGGCTTACCGAAGTTGACGCAAGGCGGTGCCGAGACCCTCGAGGCGCAAATCGAGCGGGAAATCGCGAAGGCCGCCCGGCGGCGCACGCGCCGCGGCGTCGCGTGATTTCCAGGTATGTCCTGGACACCGGCGCTCTGATCGCGGCCGAACGCGGCAAAGAGCGCGCGGCGCGGTTCTTTCGTCTGGCTCACATCGGCCGTGCGCGGCTGGTCGTGCCGCTGCCCGTCGTCGCCGAGTGGTGGCGAGGGCGGACGGACGTGCGCGACGCCATTCTCGGAGCGACGTCCGTCGTCGCGTCGGTCGAGGCGGCGAAGACTGCGGGCCTCGCGCTCGCACGCATGAGGAACTTCGACGGCAAAGTCACGATCGACGCCATCGTGATCGCAACGGCCGCGCTGCTCGACGCGGTCGTGATCACGGGAGACGTCGCCGACTTCGACCGTCTCGCGGCGCACTTTCCAGGCGCGCGTCCTCCAGCGAAGCGACCCAATCGGCTCGCCAGAAAGATGCGTCCCCCGGCGAAGCGACCCAATCGGCTCGCCAGGGAGATGCTTCCTCCAGCGAAGCGACCCAGTCGGCTCGCCAGAAAGATGCGTCCTCCAGCGAAGCCGACCAATCGCCTCGCCTGAAAGATGCGTCCTCCAGCGAAGCCGACCGCCCCGCGAGCGCGAGGAACTTGCCTATCCGCTGGACTGACGACCCTGCCCGAGACGCCGACGCGCCCGTCAGCGAAGCTCCTCAGGTCATCGGCGATGCCGATGAACCGGCCAGCGAAAGGGACACCTCTGCGAACGCGAACATTCCTCCCCTCGGCGAAGTTGACGACCGCTCGCGGTCCCCTTAGCACCCCGATTCACTCGCCGATGATCTTGATCACCATGCGCTTGTCGCGCTGGCCGTCGAACTCCGCGTAGAAGACCTGCTGCCATGGCCCGAGGTCCATCCGGCCCTTGGTGATGGGAACGATGACTTCGTGGTGAACGAGGATCGACTTCAGGTGCGCGTCGCCGTTGTCCTCGCCGGTGCGATGATGCTTGTAGTCGGGACCGCTGGGCGCGAGGCGCTCGAGCCACTCCCAGATGTCGGCATGGAGGCCGCTCTCGTTGTCATTGACGAAGACCCCCGCCGTGATGTGCATGGCGCTGACGAGCATGAAGCCCTCGGCGATGCCGCTCCGGGCGAGGATCGGCTCGAGCGTCGGCGTGAGGTGAACGAGATCGCGCCGCTTCTTCGTGTGAAAGGTCAGATACTCGGTATGCGACTTCATCGGGTCGGGCGCGAGGATACGCCCGGCGGAGGTGAGCTTCATCCTGATCTTCGAGGTCGGACGGACACCCAAGAACGGCGGCAGTTGGGCGCGCCGAACCGCCGGTGGCTCACGTGGCCTTCGCTGATTGCGAGTCTCGAGCCGGTGTGACAGAGTGACGCTTGTAACACATGGGAGCCCTCATCCACGCCCGGCTCGACGCGGCGACTGAACGGCAGCTGGCCCGCTTGCGAAAGGCAACCGGCCTCACGGACTCGGAGCTCGTTCGCCGCGGCCTGCAGGCTCTCGTCGCGCTGCCTCTTCGTGGCGCACGAACCATCGTGGGCCTTGCCGCGTTCGAATCTGGAAAATCCGATCTCGGATCGAACCGCGCTCACTTGCGCGGCTTCGGGCGACGGTGAACCCCGTCCTCCTCGATACCGGGGTCATCGTTGCGCTGCTCGACCGCAGCGAACGAAACCACGCGGCATGCGTCGAGGTGGTGACGGCGCTTGCGGCTCCCCTCGTGACCTGCGAGGCGGTCATCGCCGAGGCGTGTTACCTGCTCCGCGGCCTTCGCGGTGCGCCCGACGCCGTGCTCACGAACGTCGAGCGCGGCATCTTTCAGGTCCCCTTTCGCCTCGATGCCGCGGTCGGGGCGATCCGGGTGCTGATGAAGCGTTACGCCAGCGTACCGATGGATCTGGCGGACGCATGTCTGGTGCATCTCGCCGACATGCTGGAGACGGGTGCGATCCTCACGCTCGATTCGGACTTCGGCGTGTACCGGTGGCGACGGCGCCGGTCCTTCGAGCTCCTGGTCCAGTGACCGGCCCTCTTCGCGTCGCAGTGATCGGCGCCGGCACCGCCGGGGCGGCGGCCGCGCTCTTTCTGTCGCGCGCCGGCCATGACGTGGTCGTCTTCGAGCGCGTGGCCGAGCCCGGCCCGGTGGGCGCGGGGATCATGATGCAGCCGTCGGGGCTGCTCGTCCTCGAGCGTCTCGGCCTCGCGAGGCGCGTCGTCGACCGCGGCTCGCGCGTGGCGCGCCTCGTCTGCGAGACACCCGAGGGCCGCCCGATCCTCGATCTCCACTACGCGATGCTGGCCGAAGGTCTCTTCGGCGTGGGGCTGCACCGCGGCGTGCTCTTCGAAACGCTCCACGGCGCGCTCGTCGCGAGCCGCGCTCGCCTGCACTGCGGGGTTGCGGTCGCGCGCGTGCGCTCAGCGCGCTTGGGGCGCTCGGCGAACTCGGCGAACCTCTGGGGGTCGCTCGAGACGCGGATGCCGTCGGAGTGAAGGAACAGGCTGTAAAGGCGCTGCGATTGCGTCCTCGTTCATGCGAAGCTCGCGCCTATGCGGCTTCGAGACGTTCACCTCTTCCTCGGCGCCGCCGTCGTGGTCCTCGTCGCGGGGTGCGGGCACGCGAAACCGCGTGCTCCGGCGACCGCGAATACAGGCTACGTTCCGCGGCCCGCGAACTGGATCTCGGCGCTCGACCGCGATCACCCGCTCGTCGGCAAGGTGTGGAGCGTACGCGCCCAGGCGTACGTCGACGATCGCAGCGTGCTCGCGGCGGCGGCCGGCGCGCACTTCGTCCTTCTCGGAGAGAAGCACGACAACCCGGATCACCACATCCTTCAAGCCTGGATTCTGGCGGCGATCGTCGCGTCGGGCCGCGCGCCCGCCGTCGCGTTCGAGCAGATCGAGGCCGACCAGCAGGGCGCCGTGAATGACGCGCGGCGCGAGGCCCCTCGCGACGTCGACGCCATCGCGCGAGCGACGAAGTGGAGCGAGAGCGGCTGGCCGCCGTGGGACACCTACCGGCCGATCTTCGAGGTCGCGATCTCCGCGTCCTTGCCGATCGTCGCGGCGAACCTCGCGCACGGGGTCGCGCGGAATCTCGTGCACGAGGGGCCGAGCGCGCTCGGCGCTGCAGAGCAGGCGGCCCTCGGCCTCGATAGCCCTCTTCCTCCGGAGCTCGACGCATCTCTCCGCGAAGAGCTACGGGCCTCGCACTGCGGAATGGACATGCCTCCTGCGTTCGCGAGCGGCATGGTGATGGCCGAGCGCGCGCGCGACGCCTCGCTGGCTGCGCGCATGCGCGAGGGCGACGGAGATGCGAGGCGCGGCGCCGTCCTGATCGCCGGCACGGGTCACACGCGCATCGACCGCGGCGTGCCTCGCGAGCTCGCGCGCATCGCGCCGGGTGAGACCGCCGTCAGCATCGCGTTCGTCGAGGTGTCTCACGCCGACCTCGAGCCGCGAGCTCATGGCGCCGCGTGGAACGCCAACGAGCCCCCGTTCGACTTCGTTCTCTTCACGCCCCGCGCGAACGACGACGACCCTTGCGCGAAGATGCGCGCCCGCTGACACTGAACTCCGTGCTCAGCGAACGCCGCCGATCAGAACGCCGCTCGCACGCGCGACAGGAACACGTCCGCAGGAGACGCCGTCGGCGCCGGGCTCTCGAGGAGCGTCGCGAGGGGCTCGTCGTGCCCATAAAGCGCGCGCGCCGCGTCCGGGTCGGCGCGCACGACCGCGCCGGACAGGTCGACCCCGGCGAAGAGCCCGCGGCTGCGGGAGTAGCTGACGACCTCTGAACGGAGCGCCGGGTCGGTGTCTTCCGAGCGACCCCGCCCTTCGGGGCCCGCCGTGGCCGACACGTCGCCGCCGAGCCGAAGCTCCTCGTTCGTGAACGCGCGACGCCCGTGCTCGGAGAGGACCAGCATGACGAGATCGACCGACTGGTAGCCGATCTCGAACCCGGCCGAGCCGCCCGTCAAGGTGAAGAACGCGGGGGAGCTCCATCCACCGGTACCTCCGCCCGTCCGGCAGGTGAGGACGCCGTGCCCGTACTTCGCGCCGACGAAGAACGCGCCGTTGATGAGCGAGGGCACGACGGCCACACACCGCGCGCGGGCGGCCACGGCGGCAGGAATGCGGTGGTCGTCGCCTTCGCCGGCGACTGCCGCCAGCACGTCGGCCGCGTCCGCGAGCCGCGCGGCCGGCTCGTTACTACGTGCCGCCGGGTCGGCGGATGCCGCGGGGGGTGACGACCGCCTGCACCCGAGCCATGCGGCAAGCGCGAGCGTGATCAGAACGCGGCGGCCGCCCCGGGCGGTCAGGCGCGCCCCTTCCCGGTTCGAGGCCAGGTGAGCGCGAACGCGAACGCGAACGGTAGGTGCGATCACGGTAGGTGCGATCATGGTCACTGTGCCTTTCGTCAATGGGCTCGTCGCGAGCGCGCTTTCGCTTTCGATGCGCCGCCGAATCCAGGCGTTGCCCAGGCTCGCGAGTCAGCCAGGACGGTGCGCGTGCTCAACGAACAATCGTGATCCGGACGGATTCGCGATACGAGGGTGCGAGGGTGCGAGGGTCAGAATCAGAGAGGCGGCGCCTTGCCGGGGAAGCATTCCGGTTTGAAGATCTTGTGCCCCTCGGTGTCGATGACGAAGTTCGGATTGCACCCGGGGAGGGTGGGGTCCGTCTCCGGCGGCGTCTCGGGGGGTACCTGCGGAACAGACGGGCGAACGGCTGCGGCGGGTATGGGCAAGACCGTCGCCGGGACCGCGTTTGTTGCGCTCGCAGAAGGCCCGGCGCTCGGCGCCGCGGCATCGATGAAACGGTCTTCCGCGCTCGAGCTCGGAGGCTTCGGTGCGGTCGAGGGCGGCTGAATGATCGAGACCGTGGGGGCGACTGAGGAGACTGAGCGGGCCTCCGGCAAGGCCGAGGGAGGCTCCACGGACAGCGCCGGCGGAGGCGGGTGTCGGCCGAGAGGCTCCCTGCCCTCGAAGGCGAACGCTCCCACGACGACGCCGGCGAGGGCGCAGGCTCCGAGCAAGAGCGTCCCCCATCGAACGCGGACCGGGAGCCGAATTTCGTCCTGAGCCAGCCCGTTCGTCGTCGTGACCTTCTGCGTGGAGGGGATCAGCGGGAACGCGAGGTTTTCGACGGAGACCCTGGGGTCGACGGTCGGAACGGGCACCGCCGCGCGGTACGAAGGGCGGTACGAAGGAGTCTGCGTCGATTCGGGTCTTCGCGAGAGTGGCGCGCCGTAGGACAGCAGGTACGCATCCTCGAGGATGGCTTGCATGGCGCGCGCGTCGGGCCAGCGGTCCTCCTGCGCGAAGGCGAGGGCCCGGTCGATGACTTCGGCGACCCGCGGCGCCAGCTCGGGCGCTACGAGCAGCACGCTTCGAGCGGGCATGCTCCCGGCGCGAATGAGCATCTCCTGCATCGTCTCGGCCTCGTGGACGTATTGTCCCGAGATCATCGCGAACATCGTCGCGGCGACGGCCCAGAGGTCCGTTCGCCCATCGACGCGCGCCGATTGCCCGAGCGCCTGCTCCGGCGCCATGAACGCCGGCGTCCCGATCATCATCCCCGCGCGGGTGGCCGTCTGCCCTTCGGATGGTTCCAGCAGCACGCGCGCCATGCCGAAGTCGAGCACCTTGAGCACGCCGTCGACCGTGAGGAACAAGTTCTCCGGCTTGACGTCGCGGTGGACGACGCCCTTCTCGTGCGCCGCCGCGAGCACGTCGAGCACCTGGTAGGCGAGCGTACAGACTTCGGGGTCAGGCAAGCGCCCCCCGAAGCGTTTGGCCCGGGCGTCGAGCGTCTCTCCCTCGAGCAGGTCCATCACCAGGAAGACGGAGCCGTCTTCCGCGGTGTCGTCGTCGAGCACGCGAACGGCCCCGGGATGCTCCACCTTGTTCGCGACGTACCCCTCACGAAGGAAGCGCGCGCGCAGGTCTTCGTTTGCCGCGACGTGGCCATGCAGAATCTTGATCGCCACGCGATGACCGTTCCTGTGCGTGGCCTCGTAGACCGTCGCCATGCCGCCCGACCCGATGAGCCGACCCAGCGTGTACTTCTGGTTGAAGACCTGACCGACGCGCGACCGCGTTTCCTCGTCGATGTCGTCCATGGTCCGCTTGGTGATGCCCGTCGTCGGTCGCCGGCACCCTGACGTTCGAGGGTGCCTTCCAACAACGTTACGACGGCAGCGGGCTGCCGGGAAACGGGGTCCCAGCATCGAGCTCGACCGTGAGACCCCGTGGATCGGCCTCTTCGAATCCGTGCGCCTTCGGCTAGACTCGCCGCATGTCGAACGCGAAGGTCTATCCGGGCGGCTGTCATTGCGGGAAGGTGCGCTACGAGGTCAAGCTCGACCTGAGCGCGCCGGTCTTGGCATGCAACTGCTCGATGTGCGTGAAAAAGGGGACGCTTCTGAGCTTCGTGCCCGGCGCGGACTTCACGCTGCAGTCGGGCGAGGACGCGCTCACGAAGTACCAGTTCAACAAGAAGGTCATCGACCACCTCTTCTGCTCGACCTGTGGAGTGACCTCGTTCGCGCGCGGCAAGAAGCCCGACGGGACGCCCACGGTCGCGATCAACACCCGCTGCCTCGACGGCGTGGACCCTCAGACGCTCGAGGTCAAACACTTCGACGGCGCGACGCGCTGACGGACGGCCGGTAGGCGCCCGTGCACCGGCGCGCGTGACGCGTAGCCGAGGCGTGCCCCGCTCGAAGGGCTCAGCTGCGGAAGGGTGCCGCCCGCAGCCATAGAGCCCCACGAGAGTGTGAGCGGGACAGGACCGTGAGGCGCCACGGCCGTATGACTGCGACCACGAAGCGCCTGACCCTCGGCGTCCAAGAGGAGTTTCATCTCGTCGACCGGATCACGCGGCGCCTCACGCCGCGCGCGACCGACGTGCTCGACGGCCTCTCGGCCTCGGCGCGGACGTTCGCCGCCGAGCTCCAGCAGACGGTCGTCGAAACCAACACCGACGTGGTCGATACCCTCGACGGCCTCCGGCAGAACCTCGTCGAACTCCGCTCCGAGCTCGCAGCGGCCGCCGAGCCGCTCGGCATCGGCATCGCGACGGCGGGCACGATGCCGATTTCGCTGCCCGACGTTCCCATGAACCGATTGCTCATGACGACCCCGACGAGCAACGACTCCGACTGGCCCAAACAAACTCGACTCACGGATGAAACCGTCAATGCGATTCAGAAAGAACTGGCGGATCATCCGTACTACGACGGAACCCCGGACCACATCGCGCCAGTGCTGATCTGGGCCTCCGCGCTCACGGCCATCCAGAGCGGCGCCGGTTCGAGTCCGTCGCTTCTCGCGGCCATTTCTGGCGACCTGGGCGACGCCTACGCCACGCTGCACGGGCGGTTCAAGACGCGGACAAGGCCAACTCGCGCGCCGTGGTCCGCTACGCGATCTTGCTTCCTCAGGTCGCCAGCAACCCGGGCCTTCTCGAGACCGCCGTGAAAGACGCCGCCAGGGGCAACGTCAGCGACGTCATCTTCGAGCAGACCGCCAAGCGAGTGAAGCTCGCGGGCCTGCAGCCCGCGGTGAAGCTCAACGACGGCAAGGTCGATCTCACGCTCAACGGCATCGGCCCCGAAGACCTGGGAAGTCTGCAGTTCGACGCGGTCCTCACGCAGACGGTGCTCCGCACCGGCCGTTTCGTCGTCGAGGCGCTCGCGCTCCTCGCCGTCACGGCAGCCACCCAGTACGAGCTCGACTTCGAGGGCGACGTGCTCGACGCGATCGTGGGCGGCTTTCAAAGCGCGGGCTGGGCGTCGACCGAAGCGACGAATATCGCCGTGCGAACGTCCGCCGAAGTGCACGCCGGTCCCGCGCGCCTCGCGTCCAACGCCGCCCCCGGCGTCCCGAAGTTCGGCGGTCTCTTTGGCAAGTGAACGCACGGAGCGCGAGTGAGCACGCGGGTCGGCGGTCGTTCTCGGGACACGCCTAGACCGGCACCGGCCCGCCGAAGTACCCGACCGCTCGCAGGATCCAGAGAACGACGAGCGCGCCGTACACCACGGCCGCGAGCCCGAGCGCGAGCCGTCCGAAGCGCGTCCGGAACACCCGGACGGGCGACCCCGCGGCGTACGTGGTCCACACGGTGGACCCGGCGAGCAGGGCGCCCGCGACGAGCACGGGGACCGCGAGCGGGTGCATCCGGAGCGAGGCTCCGAGCTCCCCGCTGGCGAGCAGCCGGATCGCGCGCGTCATTCCGCATCCGGGACACGGTCGATGCAGCAGGGTGGCGATCGGGCAGCGCTGCCACCCGAAGGCAACGGGCAACGCGCTCAGGACCCAGACCCCACCGACCGCCCCCGCGCGGCGGAGCCGGCGCGAGACCGCCGGCAAGGGCTCGTCGAGGTCCCAGAAGCCGGTCGAGGTCGCGGTCGTGTTCGAGCTGGCTTGTGCCGCCATCGAGCCGAAGTCAGCGTATCATCGGGGCATGGAACACCTCGAGTCGAGCACGGGCTCGTCAGAGACCGCGGGCGGATATGGGCCTCCGGGCGGCGGACCCCCGGGCGGATGGGGCCCCCCTGGCGGCGGACCTCCAGGCGGCGCGCCGCCTGGCGGATACGGCCCCCCGGGCGGCGGGCCTCCGGGCGGCTACGGCCCTCCCGGCGGAGCGCCACCCGGAGGTTATGGGCCTCCGGGCGGTCCGTACGGCGGTCCGCCTCCGGGCGGCTACGGTCCTCCGGGCGGCTACGGCCCCCCTCCGGGCGGGTTCGGGCCTCCGGGCGGGCCGATGGGGCCGATGGGGCCGCAGGTGAACCCGCTCGCCATCGCCTCGATGGTCCTCGGCATCCTGTCGATCCCGGCATGCTGCTGCGCGTTCGTCGGGACGCCGCTCTCCGTCGCTGCCGTCGTGCTCGGGATCGTGAGCATGCAGAAGATCAAGAGCCAGCCCCAGGCCTGGACGGGTACGGGCATGGCCATCGCCGGCATCGCCACCGGCAGCGTCGGCGTCCTGCTATGGATCGCGGCGCTCTTCACGACGCTCGACGACGGCCTGCGCGCGCGCTTGTTCGGCGGGTACTGAGCCGCCCCGCCGACTGACGCCGGACCAAGAACCGCATTGAGCCAGCCGACCGAAGACAAGGCGCGCACGGCGGGGCGCGGCGGCATCGCCGTGCTCGGCGCCAAGGTGTTCTTCCTGATCGTCGGGTTCGTGCAGCAGCCGCTGCTGCGTCTCGCTGTCGGCCTGAGCGACTTCGGCGGCCTTGCCCAGGCGCTCGTCGTCGCGAACACCGTGAACAACGTGGTCGTGTCGTCGGGAACGCAAGGCGTCAGCCGCGTGGTCGCCGGCGCGCCGGGGCACGAACCCGAGGCCCTCCGCGCGGCGCTGCGCGTGCACGTGCCCGTCGCGCTCGTCGTGGCCGCGGCGATGGCCGTGGGTGCGCCGATCTACGCGCGCTTCGAGAACGCGGGCGACGTCGTGCCGCCGCTGCTCGTGCTCGCGATGGTGGCGCTCCTCTACGGCCTCTATGCGCCGCTCATCGGCTACCTGAACGGAACGCGGCGGTTCGGCCGTCAGGCGGCGCTCGACGTGACCTTCGCGACCTTGCGAACCGTGGGCCTCATCGGGGTCGGGTACGCGTTCGCCACGCGCGGGCTGTCGGGCGTGCTCGGCACCACCATCGGGTGGGTCGCCGCGGCCGCGTGCATCGTGCCCCTCGCGGCGCGCGCCACCGGCCTCGGAGCGCGGGTTCCACCGGGCGGCGCGCTCCCCGCGGGGGTGCCGACGGCCCGCGCTTACCTCGCCATCTTGCTGCCCATCGCGGGCGCCCAGCTGTGCACGAACGCGCTGCTCCAGATCGACATCGCGCTCCTCGGGCGTTTCCTCAGCCAGAGCGGGCAGCAGCTGGTGGGCCTCGACAGCGAGGCGCAGCGCAGCGCCGTGAAGGCGTGGGTCGCCACCTACAAGGAGTGCCAGACGTTCGCGTTCCTGCCGTACCAGCTGCTCTTCAGCGTGACCTTGATCCTCTTTCCGATGCTCGCACGGGCCCGCGCCGAGGGCGACGAGACCGCGGTGCGCGCGTACGTGGCGCGAGGGGCCCGGCTGTCGGCGATCTTCGCGGGTCTCCTCGTGTGCGTGATCGTCGCGATGCCCGGATCGATGCTCACTTTCGCGTATGGCCGGGCCGACGCGGCGCGCGGGGCCGACGTGCTGCGCACCATGGTCCTCGCGCAGGGCGCGTTCACGATGCTCGGGATCGCCACCACCGTCTTGACGAGCCTCGGGCGCGAGCGGGCGGCCGCCCTGATCACCCTGGGCGCCGTGGTGGCCGTCGGCGCGTCGTGCGCGCTCCTCGTGCCGGGCGCGCCGTTCGGGCAGGCGCAGCTCGTCAGGTCGGCCGAGGCCAGTGCGGGCGCGCTCGTCATCTCCCTGGTGGTCGCGGCGACCCTCGTGCGCTCGCACGCCGGGGCCTTCGTTCCGGCGGCCACCGCGGCGAGGGTGGCCGTGGCCGTCGTCGCCTGCACGGCGCTCGGGTTCGTGATGCCGTGCTTCGGGCGGCTCGTGACGCCGGGGATCGCCCTCGTCGTGGCGGGTTTCTACGTGGCGCTGCTGGTCGTCACCGGAGAGCTCGGGCGAGCCGACGTTGCGATGCTTCGGTCGATTCGCTCGAAGTGAGAAGCGCCTTACGCGCTCGAACCCCGCACGCTCTGCGGACGAGTTCGAACGCCGCTCGAAAAAAAAGGGGGCCGGGCAATCGACATCGAGCTCGGCCCTCCCATATTCCCCGGTGACATCCCTCGTGACTGCGGGGGCGCTTATGCGCGAGGTCTGACATTTCTTCGATACGGCCCACGACGCCCGAGCAGGGCTTCACGATCGAGCTCGGTCGCGAGACCGATCCGGCGCGCATAAGGGTCGCCGGCCGTCTCGAGTTCGCCGAGGCCGCGGCGCTGTGGGAGCAGACGAACGCGCTCCTGCTCTCGCACGCGGTCGGGGGCGCCTCGCCGCGCATCGACTTCGACCTCTCGGGGGTGACGGCGGTCGACGGCGGAGCGATGGCGTTGCTCGTTCATGTCCGCAATCGCCTCGAGGCCCAGGGCATCAAATCCGAGTTCGTCGGCGCCTCGGAGCAGGTGCAGGGGATCGTTCACCTCTACGAGGGCGACGTTCACCTCCCGCCGCCAAAGAGGCGCAAGCCCGAGAGCGCGCTCGCCCAGATCGGGCGCGCGACCGTCAACGTCCTCATCGAGGCGCAGCTCGTCTTCGCGTTCTTCGGGCAGATGCTGATCTCGGCCATCGCCACGGTGCGCGCTCCCCGCAGCGCGAACTGGCGCGAGGTGCTGCCGACGATGGAGCGCACGGGCGCGGACGCCGTGCCCATCGTCATCCTCATCAACTTCCTCATCGGCTTCGTGATGGCGTTCCAGGGCGCGGTCCAGCTGAAGCAGTTCGGCGCCAACATCTTCGTGGCCGATCTCGTCGGCCTGTCGGTCACGCGCGAGCTCGGCCCGCTGATGACGGCCATCATCGTCTGCGGGCGCTCGGGTGCGGCGTTCGCCGCGGAGCTCGGGTCGATGAAGGTCTCGGAAGAGATCGACGCCCTGCGCACCATGGGCTTCGGCGCCATGCCGTACCTCGTGTTGCCCCGCGCGCTGGCGCTGATCCTCGTGATGCCGCTGCTCACGCTGCTCGCCGACCTGGTGGGCCTGCTGGGAGGGTTGGTCGTGGGCCTGACGACGCTCGACCTCAGCGTCGCCGGGTACATCACCGAGACGCGCAAGGCGCTGACGGTCTGGGACGTCTACTCGGGCGTCATCAAGAGCGGGGTCTTCGCCCTCGCCATCGCGCTCATCGCGTGCCAGCAGGGCCTCGCGACCACGGGCGGCGCCGAGGGCGTCGGGCGGCGAACGACGGCGTCGGTGGTGACGATCCTCTTCTCGCTGATCCTGCTGGATGCAGGCTTCACCATCCTGTTTCACGCGTTCAATCTATGACCGAAGGGATCCTGATTCGCGTGACCGGGCTCTCCATCGGATGGGACGACGTCGTCCTCCAGAAGAATGCGTCGTTCGACGTCGCGCGGGGCGACATCTTCGCCATCCTCGGCGGCAGCGGCTGCGGCAAATCGACGTTGCTCCGGTACCTGGTCGGCCTCGAAGACCCGACCGAGGGGACGATCGAGGTCACCGGCATCGGCCGCCCGCACCTCGACGGCGGCCGCCCTCGGTTCGGCGTCATGTTCCAGTCGGGCGCGCTCATCGGCTCGCTGACGGTGGGAGAGAACGTCGGCCTGCCGCTCCAGGAGTGGACCGATCTGGCGCCCGAGGCCGCCCGCGCCATCGTCCGCGCCAAGCTGCGGCTGGTCGGCCTGCCAGGCGTCATGGAGAAGATGCCCTCGGAGCTCTCGGGCGGGATGAAGAAGCGCGCCGCCATCGCGCGCGCGATGGCCCTCGAGCCGAATCTCATCTTCCTCGACGAGCCGTCGGCGGGGCTCGACCCGGTAAGCGCCGTCGAGCTCGACGAGCTCATTCTCACGCTCAACAAGAGCCTCGGTCTCACCGTCGTGCTCGTCACCCACGAGCTGCCGAGCATCTTCAAGATCGTGTCGCGATGCATCATGCTCGACAGGGACAGCCAGAGCATCATTGCGAGAGGCGACCCGCGCGCGCTCCGAAACGAGTCCACCGATCCGCGCGTGCGGCCGTTCTTTCATCGCACTCCGCACGAGACGAAGGAAGGTTGAAATGGCCGCTCCGACGAATCACTGGAAACTCGGGCTCTTCGTGGTGGTCGCGTTCGTCGTCGCGATGGGCACGATCGTCGCCCTCGGCGCGCGGAGCCTCAAGAAGACGACGGTGACCTACAAGACGTATTTCGACGAGTCGGTCCAGGGTCTCGACGTGGGCTCGCCGGTGAAGTTCCGCGGCGTGACCATCGGGAGCGTGGCGGTCATCGACGTCGCGCCCGACCACCGTCACGTCGAGACCACCCTCGAGCTCGACGTCCAGAACCTCAATGACCTCGGGCTCAACACCGTCGCCGGCGACAGGGCGCGGATCAACGTGCCTCCGGATCTCCGCGTGCAGCTCGGCTCGTCGGGGATCACGGGAGTGAAGTTCATCGGAATCGACTTCTTCTCGATCAAGGACAACCCGGTCGAGGCCCTCCCGTTCCCGGTCCCCGAGAACACCATTCCCTCGGCGCAGTCGACGATGAAGAACCTCGAAGACTCGGTGGTCCACGCGGTCGATCGGTTCCCCGAGGTCGCCGACCAGATCGTGCACCTGCTCGGGCAAATGAGCCGCATGCTCGACAGCCTCGATCAGAAGCACCTCGGCGATCGGGCGGGCGACACCGTGGCCAACGTCAACTCGCTGGTCGAGGAGTTGCGCGCCGCCCTGCGCGGCGTCGACAGCGCGAGGCTGTCGGTCCAGGCCCAGGAGACCATGACGAACCTCAACAACACGATGGCGCGAACGACCTCGCTCCTCGACCGGCTGCAGGGAGACAAGGGCGTCATCGCCAGCACCGAGCGCGCTTCGAACGCCGTAGGCGACATGGCGCACGGCGCCCGCGGCCTCGGGGTCGAGCTCGAGGAGACGCTGCGCGACGTGCAGGGTGCCGCCGCGGCCGTGCAACGCCTCGGCGATGCGCTGGATCGGGACCCCGACATGCTCCTCAAGGGGCGAAGCAAAGGCACGCGATGAGCCTCCCGAAGATCCTCCAGAGAACGCGGTCTCTCGCCGGCGCTGCCGGCATCGCCAGCCTCTCGTTCGCGCCGGCGTGCGCTCTGCTCTCGAAGAGCGAGCCGAACATCCCGCGGTACTTCTCGCCCGAGACGGCCAGCGCGCCCGCCGCGCCCACGGCTCCCATGCCCGAGAGCGGCCTCGAGATGCGCCTCGGCGTGGTGAAGGCCGACGGGTACATCAAAGACAAGATCGTGCATCGCGACTCCACGTACGAAGTCGGCTACTACGAAGAGCGCCTGTGGACGGACAAGCCAGAGGCCTACGTGAGGCGCGCTCTGGCTCGCGACCTCTTCGACCGGCGCGGCGTGCGCGAGGTCGTCTCCGGCGTCGGCACGACGCTCGATGTCGACGTGGTGGCGTTCGAAGAGGTGATGAAGCCCCGGCACGTGGGCCGCATCGAGCTCACCTACGTGCTCTACGACGACCGCATCGTCCGGCTCTCGCGATCGATCATGGTCGAACGGCCGATCGCGGACGCCAAGGGCGACGCCGCGGCCGGCGCCGCGGTGCAGGCGATGGCCGACGCGCTCGCGGCGGCCGTCGACGGGGTCGCCGACGCGACGGTGGCCGAGCTTCGCTCGGAGACCGCCCCTTCGAAGCCTGCGCCCTGAGGTTCGCCGTGAGCCAGTCGACCTCCGCGCGAGCGCCCATCTCCGGAGCCGACGGATCCGTACTCGCACTCGCGCTCGCGGTCTTGCTCGCGGGGATCGTCGGCGACGCGAGCGCGCGCGCCCAGGGCAACGACCGCTCGGCCCCCACCGGCGGGCGCTCCGCGCTCATGGGCAACACCGGGGTCGCGCTCGCCCGCGATGGCGCGGCGCCGTTCATCAACCCCGCCACCATCGTCGGCATCGACGACCAGCGCCTGGCCTTCTCGGTGAACTTCTTCACGTATTCGATCCGGCACTTCAGCCACTGGCACCAGCCCGGGCCCGTCGATGCGTCGAAGTTCGGCAACGTGGCGCTCGGCACGGCGGGCGACTCGTCGACGCGCTTCCAGGCGCTGCCTTCGACGCTGTGCCTCTTCTTCACGCTCTCGGGCATCACGCCCCTGGGCGATGACGACGCGCCCGAGCCGGGCGCTCCGAAAGGCAGGCAGAAGCTCGCCTTCTGCCTCGGGACCCTCGAGTCCGACTCGGTCAACTTGACCGCCCTTCAATTCCACGGCGCCACGTCGGCCGGCTCGACGTCGCAGATCGAGTCGATCGCGCGCAACTGGAACCGGATCTACGTCGGACCGACCTACGGCATCGAGCTCACCGATCACCTGGCGCTCGGCCTGTCGCTGCATGGCGTCGTGACGGCCGACACCTTCGTCGTCGAGGGCTCGAGCATCTCGACGCTCGTCGGCGGCACGGCGGTTCAGACCGGCCTCGGGACCTCGGGCTACGCGTACTCGTTCGACCTCCTGGCGAACGTGGGCGCGACGTACAAGATCGGCAAGCTGACGCTCGGCGCCGATGGACAGCTCCCGTCGCTCCACGGCCTCGGGAAGCTGCGGGTGACCGCGCAAGACGACACCGGGGGCACGGGCGGCACGTCCGACCTCGAGACCGCGACCGGGTCGTTCCAGGCGCCCCCTCCCATTCGACTCGCGGTCGGAGCCGGCTACGAATGGCCGCGGCTGACCGTCGAGGTCGATGGCTCGCTCGAGTTCCCCTGGTCGACCGCGCTCTCTTCGAACCTGAACGTCACGTCGCTACACGTCGCGAACGGCGCGGCCACGCAGACCTCGGGGGCCGCGACGTACTCCGTCGGGACGAGGACGATGGTCAACGCCGCGGTCGGCGCCGAGTACTTCGTCAAGCCGAGCTTCAGCCTGATCGGGGGCGCGTACTCGAACATCAGCGCCATTGGCCCGCTCCACGCCTCGGAGTCGGTCGGCAATCTCGTTCAGGCGCGCACGAACCACGTGGGCCTCGCGTTCGGGATCGGGTCGTACGGGCACTCCGCGGACGTCCTCATCGGCACCCAGCTCGACTTCGGCTGGGGCGACGCGCTCGTAGTGAATCCTTACGTGACCCCCAACGACTGGACCGTCATCGGCACCCAGGTCTACAGCGCGCTGCTCGTCCTCGCGGGAACGACCGATCTTCGAGCCATCGGCCACGCCGTCGAGAAGATCGAGAAGGCCGTCACCACGGGCAACCCCGACAATGCCGCGCCGCCCGCGCCCCTTCCTGGCCGCCAGCCGCCGCCCTCCGACGTGCCGATCCCGACGCCCAAGAAAGAGCCGCCCCCCGCGCCCCGCGACGCGCCGTCGCCTCAGCGCCCTCCCCAGGCCGCTCCTCGCTAGATCAAGCGCCGGGCCCTTCATCTCGTTCGCGCTCGGGTGAGGGGCGAGCCGTTCGCTGGGCATGGAATGCGACCGCCAGAGTGCGCGAGAGCAGCGCGTCCGGGAGACGCTGCCCCGCCTCGTTCGAGCGGACGGGAGTGTGGCAGCGCGGAGGCGGATGGGGCGAGAGCGCACAGGTCGTCTGCGTCTCGCGGCGCCGAGAAGGCCCTTATCTTGCGACACTTCCGGCGTCTTCGTTCGTGGCACACGTCATGCTACCGCGGGCACGTCCCCTCGCTTCGTCGCGCGGCGCTCGCGTGGTCATCAGGCAGGGGTCGGAGAAGCACTATGAGAAAACATGTTCTGGTGGTCGACGACGATCCCAATCTCGGTGCAGTTCTCGAGGCCGAACTCACGAAGCGTGACTATCGGGTGACGTTGTCGCTGTCGCCGCACGATGCGCTCACGCTCCTCGGGACCGCCGCCGACGACATCGACGTCATCCTCACCGATTTCCAGATGCAGGGCGTCTCCGGAGCGGAGCTATGCGCCAAGGTCGTCGAATCGGGTCGCAACGTGCCCGTGATCGTCATGACGTCGTTCGGCAGCATGGATTCGGCGGTCGCCGCCATCCGCGCCGGCGCCTACGACTACGTCACGAAGCCGCTCGACGCCGACGACCTCGCGCTCACGCTCGACCGCGGGGTCAAGGAGCGCGCGCTCCGCGAAGAAGTGCGCCGCCTGCGCCTCGGGCTCGAGGGCTCGGATCGATTCGAAGACATGATCGGCTCGTCGCCTCAGATGGCCAAGGCCTACGACCTCATCTCGCGGGTCGCGAAGTCCGAGGCCACGGTCCTCATCACCGGCGAGAGCGGAACGGGCAAGGAGCTCGCCGCCAAGGCGATCCACGCGCGCAGCCAGCGCTCGGCGGGGCCTTTCATCGCCATCAACTGCGCCGCCATGCCCGAGCCCCTGCTCGAGAGCGAACTTTTCGGCCACGTGAAAGGCGCGTTCACCGACGCGCGTCAGTCGCGCCGCGGCCTCTTCTTGAAGGCGGCCGGCGGAACGCTCTTCCTCGACGAGATCGGCGAGATGCCCGCGGGCATGCAGGCCAAGCTGCTCCGCGCGCTCCAGGAGCGCACCGTGCGGCCGGTCGGCGGCGACGAAGAAATCGAGTTCGACACGCGCATCGTCGCGGCCACGAACCGCGATCTCGAGCACGAGGTCGCCGAGAAGCGATTCCGTGAAGATCTCTTCTATCGAATCAACGTCGTGCGGGTCGAGCTCCCGCCGCTTCGCGCGCGCGGTCGAGACATCTTGACGCTCGCCAACTACCTCCTGACCCGATCACAGCCGAACGGGCAGCGCGTCGTCGGCTTCACGTCGGCGGTCGTGGACGCGATGCTCACGTATTCGTGGCCCGGCAACGTGCGCGAGCTGCAAAACTGCATGGAGCGCGCGGTGGCACTCGCCGAGTTCGACCACCTGCGCCTCGAAGACTTTCCCGAGAAGCTGCGGGACGTCAAAGAGGCGCCGATGGCCATCGAGAGCAACGATCCGGCGGAGCTCATCACCGCCGCGGAGCTCGAGAGACGCTACATCGCGCACGTGGTCGCGGCGGTGAAGGGCAACAAGACCCTCGCCGCGCGCGTGCTCGGCCTCGATCGACGCACGATCTACCGCAAGCTCGAGGGCCGTGAGCCGCCGCAGCGCTCGCCCAGCGTGGCACCCGAGGAGCACGGTTCCGCCCTCTCTTGAGTGGGGCTTGAGTGGGGCTTGAGGCAATGCAGCTCACTTGGTGAGGAGAGAGAGATTGGCCGCGGAGGCGCAGAGGGCGCAGAGCAGAGATTGGGTCGAAGACTGGCGACCTGCGCGGCGGATCCGATCTGCGTTGTAGCGCGCCAGCGCGCGCAGAACCCTCTGTACTCTGCGCTCTCTGCGCCTCTGCGGCTAATCTCACGCTGAGAGCGAGATAGCGCCGTTCAGCGAACGAGCACGGCGAACGGGATCGACTCGAAGAGCTCGGAGAGGGCCATCTTGCCGTCGAGGACCCGCGTCGCCCCGGTCAGGGCGTCACGGACCGGCCCGGAGAGCTCGGGCGGGATGTCGATCGAGGTCTCGCGCCACGCCGCCGCCTCCCAGGGTCGATGCCCGGGGTCGGCGTCGCCGAGGCTCGCGAAGAAGCGCCCGGTCACCGTGAGGGACGCCCGGTCGTTCAGGGTGCGCGCGAACGCGACCACGTGGCCGCGTCGAGGGCCCTCGACCTCGAGCGGGCGATAGGTCCCGGTCGCGAAGAGCTCCGCGCGCTCGCGGCGAGCGGCGAGCAGAGCGCGGGTCATGAAGAGCTTCAGACGTCCGTCGTCGAGATCATCGCGCAGCTCGCGAAGGAGACCCTCGCGATCCGACGCCTCGCGCCGCGCGAGTTCGACCAGGATCGCGCTCCGCGTGGCGAAGTCGACCGGCCGGCGGTTGTCGGGATCGGTCATGCTGAAGTCCCAGAGCTCGGTCCCCTGGAAGAAGTCCGGGACACCCGGGGCCGTGACCTTGATCGCGAGCTGCGCGAGCGACGACATGAGCCCGGGGCCCTTCACGCGCTCTACGAAGGCCGCCAGCATCGGGACGAAGCTCCCGCGGGGCTCGAGGAGCCTCGACACGAACCCGCGCGTCGCCTCTTCGTAGTCCGGATCGGGGTTGATCCAGCTCGAGTTTCGCTTGGCCTCGCGGAGCGCCTTGACGGTCGCCTCTTCGATGCGCTTCGACAGCGCGCGCCACCCCTCGTCGCTCATCGGCGCCGCGGGGCAGGCGCCGACCATCGTCTGGTAGATGTAATACTCGTCGTCGGCGTCGGGAACGGCCACGCCGTGGATCCGCGACTTGAGCGCGTCGCCGGCCTGGCGCCAGGCGCTGACGGCGGTTGCCCATTCGGCGGGCACCTCCGATAGGACGTCGAGGCGGGTCCGGTGGTCCTCGGCGCGTTTCGTGTCGTGCGTCTGCGTCGCCGACAGCGCCGCGGGCCGCATCCGCGCGCGCTCGACCATGGTCGCGTGAAACTCGGCCACGGAGATGCCGAAGCGCGAGGGCCCCCCGCCGACCTCGTTGAGCGAGAGGAGCGGGAAGTGACGAAAGAAGGCGGTGTCCTCGATGCCCTTGGCCATCACCGGGCCCGTGAGCTGCTGGAACCGGAGAACGAAATCGCGTCGCTCCGCCCGCTCCGGCTCGAGCAGGCCCTCGGGGTCGCGCATGAGGAGCACGTCGCCCAGGAAGTCGAACGCCGACGCGCTGATCGACGCGCTCCGGCGCTTCGCGGCCGCGAGGGCTCGCCGCACGTGCGCGACATCGCCCGGCGAGGCCTCGGCGTCGCCGGCCGCCACGTAGGTCCGGTACACGGGGAAGCAGGCGATCGTCGAGGTGAGCACCTCTTGAAGGGTCCCGATGGTGAGATCGCGCGACCAGCGGTGCTGCTCCGAGATGCGATCGAGCCGCCTCGCGAGGACCGAGAGCTCGCTCGACATCGATCCGCGCAAGATGAGGCGCTGCGACTCGTAGGCCACGTCGGAGAAGCGCCCGAGCACCGTGCGCAGCTCGTCGTAGAGGGCGCGCAGGGGCCGCTCGCCCGCCGGTGAGACCAGGATCCCGTTCAGCGCATTCAGGAACTCGTAGCCGGTCGTGCCCTGCGTGGCCCAGTCGGCGGGCAACGCCTCGTCGGCCGCGAGGATTTTCTCGACGACCACGTAGGCGCCGCCCGTTCGCTGGGCGAGGTCGTCGAGGTAACGGCGCGGCTCGCGAAGACCGTCGATGTGATCGATGCGCAGGCCGGTCACGATCCCGCGATTGAGCAGCTCGAACGCCTTGGCGTGAACCGTCTCGAGGACCTCGGGCTCCTCGATCCGCACCGCGGCGAGATCGTTGATCTCGAAGAAGCGGCGGTAGTTGATGTGCTCCGCGGCGACGCGCCAGAAGCTCAGACGATAGGCCTGCTCCGCGAGGAGCGCCTCGAGGCGGTCGAAGCTCCGCGGGCTGCCCTTGTGGCCGTTGATGTCGACGAGCTCCTCGTCGAGCGCGAGGCGAACCGCGGGGTGCTCGCGCAAGATGCTCTGGAGCCGGCCCTTGACCTCCTCCTTCCCCAGCCGGCGCTCGAGGAGGCGCGCCGGGTCCGTCTCCGAGCGCGCGGGCAGGCGCGTCGCCGACACCGCCAGGCTCTCGAGGCGCGCGAGCCCCTGCGAGTCGGGCGAATCGGCGCTGCGAAGTCGCGCGAGGACGCCGGCGAGGATGAGCGGGTAGGTGCCGGGCGCGATCGGAAAGCGGCGGTCGAAGTAGCTGACGTCGAACGCGCCCTCGGCTTCCGCGAGGCGGAGCTCGCCGTTCTCGAGCACTTTGCCGTACTGCTCTCCGAGCACCGGCAAGAGCACCTTGTTTCGTAACTCGGCCTTCGGCGGGCGCCAGTCGATGTCGAAGAACTTCGCGTACTCCGAGCTCGGGCCGTTCTCGAGGACGTCGTTCCACCAGACGTTGTCGTTGGTGTTGACGCACATGTGATTGGGAACGATGTCGGCTACGAGGCCCATGCCGCGCCGTTCGAGCGCCTCGTGCAAAAGGGCGAGCTCGTCGTCGGTACCGATCTCCGGATTCAGCGCGCGCGGGTCGACGACGTCGTACCCATGCGCGCTGCCGGCGCGGGCGACGAAGAACGGCGACGCGTAGAGATCGGTGATGCCGAGCGCGTGCCAGTAGTCGACCCAGGCGAGCGCGTCGCGGAGCGTGAAGTCTCGACTGAGCTGCAACCGGTAGGTGGACCCCGGGATTCGCGGAGCGCGCCGGCTTGTCGATTGGCTCTGGCTCACGCCTGGGCTAGAGCAACTTTTGCGCCGCCGCCCCCAGGCACCGGCTCCCCGGATGCCGACGGCTCACGCAGTGCCACACGAACGGCCTCAGCCATGCACGAGGCGCACGCCGATGCCGAGCCCGAGCCGCTTGCTCGTCCGCCACGCCCGCCACGTTCTGCCGTTTCTGCTCTTGCCTTCGATCGCGCACGCGCAAGTCAACACCGAGCCCTTTCGCAAGCGCATCAAGGAGACCGGTTACTCGTTCATCCTGCAGGGAACGTTCGACGGGCACACGGGCAACACGCAGGGGCTCACGGCCGACGGCCTCGTGGGCGGGGGCCTCGCGAGCGGTCGCCATCTCGCGTTCGCCTTCGCGAGCATCGACTACTCGAAGCTCAATCAGACGCTGGGCGTCGACAAGTCGTTCGTGCACGCGCGGTACGACTACGCCATCACCCGGCGCGTCTCCTGGGAGGTGTTCGTCCAGGAGCAGAGCGACGTCTTTCAGTTGATCAAGACGCGCGATCTGATCGGCACCGGGCCGCGGTTCGCGATCTACGACGACCCCCACCTCGGGATCTTTCTCGGCGTCGCATACATGGCCGAGCGCGACGTCTACGACCTGACGCCTGGTTCGACCGTGGGTTCGACCGACGACCGCCTGCAAGGCGCGCAGCGGGCGAGCCTGTATCTCAGCGCGCACGCGACCCTCAGCGACGGGATCGACACGGTGACGACGACGTACGCGCAACCGAACCTGACCGACCCGAGCGACATTCGCATCCTCAGCGAGAGCGGCTTCGTCTTCAGGATCTCGACGCGGTTCTCGACGAGCATCTCGTTCGTCGCGCACTACGACAGCAACCCTGTTCCCGGGGTGCTCCCGACGGACACGGAGCTCAAGAACGCGATCACCCTCACGCTCTGAGCGGGTCGGCCGCGAGCGGCCGAGCGCGTGGACCGCGAGCGGCCTCAATTGCCACCCTGAGGCGGTATGGCGCGGGTCTCGGGCACAATGACCCGGGCGCAGCCTTGGCATGACGCTCGCACAACCGGGAGCATGTGGATCGAGGCGATCTTGACGACGGCGGACATCCAGAGGGTCCTGGAGCAGTTCTCCCCGCTCACGATTCGCCTGGGCGAGAACGGACGCCTCTTGCTCGCGGAGCCCACGGAGGTCTCTCTCATCGCCGACGAGGGCATCGGGGTCGTGTGCGACGTCACGGTCCACTGGCCGGTGCTCGGGTTCGACGTCCCGGTCGCCCTCAAGGGGTTCACGTTGCGGGTTCTCCCGCTCGTCGCCACGGCGACGCCCGACAGTCCCCTCGTCTTTCGCCTCCAGATCGATCACACCGGCGTCGCTGTGCTGCCCGCGCTGTTCGATCACGGGATCACGGCAAAGATCAACGCCGAACTCGAGAAGAAGCACGTCGAGCTGTCGTGGAAGTTCATGAAGACGTTGACCCACGAGTTTCGCCTGCCCGACGCGATGGCCTCGGCGGCGTCGATCTCGGTGATCGCGACCGCGGGCAAGGCGAAGGCGACCGACAAGGCGCTCGGCCTCGCCGTCCAGTTCGAGACCACGGTGCGGCGTCGCCTGGCCCCCGCCGAGTCCGCAGCGCCGGCGATCCCCGCAGTCGAGGGCGTCGAGGGCGCGGATCCTCACGGAGTCGACTCGACTTCCAACGGCGCGTCGGCCCCGCTCTCGCCTCCGGTACACACGGCCGAGGCCTTCGACGTGCGCTCGTTCGTCGTCGGGGGGGCGGTCGCGGCCATGGCGTTCACCACGCTCGGCGGCCTCGCCCGCCTGTTCGCCGGCAACCGTCACCGATCCTGGTAAGCGTAAGCGGCGTCTACCGGCCCCGCGTCGAGCGCACTGGACCCGGCGTCCGGGCCCTCGCCGCCGTCGACGCTCTTCAGGTCCTGCGGACGTATCGAATTGCCCGTCTTTTCGAGCTCGCCCTCGGGATCGGGAACGTCCGAGAGCGTGGGCCGCCCGGTCGCCAGCGGCGCGGGCTCGGCGATATCGTGGTGGCTGGCGTCGCGCCAGGTGCCCTCGGCATAGAACACCACGCCATCGGCGCCGCGCACCATCATCCACGGCGAGAACTTCGCGCCCTCCGGTGGCACCACCCACCGCCCAATGCGCCACGCCCAGCGGCGTCCCTGCCACTGCCACTCGCCGTCGATCCACACGGCGTCGCTCGACGGCTGCTTGGGAACGAGCTCGACCCGCGCCGGCGGAGGCGGATACCCGACTTCGGCCAGGGCCGACGTGGGCTGGGCCACGTAGACCGGGCGCGGCAAGCGGCCCGCACACGCGAAGACGAGCAGCACGAGCGCGGCGGCCGCGATCGACGGCATCGCGTTCGCCGCCGTTCTCGTCGCCGTTCTCGTCTTCGCCATCGAGGGCCTCGCTAGCACGATTGATGCTCAGGGGTGGGGGTGTCCTGGCCGTCCGGCGTTCGCTTCCTCGGTTTCTCCAGTGCGTTCCTCCTCCTTTCCTCCGCCTGCTCGTCGCTGCCGCCCGGCCAGTACGCCATCGACACGGTCAACGTGCGGGGGGCCGATGCCGTGAGCGCCTCCGACGTCGAAGACCGGCTCGCCACCGAGGACAGCCCGAAGTTCCTCGGGCTCTTTCGCGGGTTCCTTTACGACTACGAGATCTTCAATCGCGCGACCTTGCAGCGAGACCTCGCCCGCATCGAACGCTACTACCGGGCGCGCGGGTACTACTCCGCGCACGTTCGAGCGGGCCAGGTCATCCCGACCAGCGCGGGCCACGTGAGGGTCGAGATCGTGGTCGAAGAAGGTCAGGCCACGGTCAACCGGGGCCTGTCGATCACCGGGACCGAGACGCTCCCTGCCGCGGCGCAAGCGGCCGTGCGGACCGCCGCCCTCCTCGAGTTGCTGCCGGGCAAACCGTTCGACGAAGACCAGGCCGACAAGTGCACCAAGGCGGCCCAGAAGGCGCTCACCGACGTCGGGTACGCGTACGCGAAGGTGGAGCGAGACTCGCTCATCGATGTCGTCGCCGACGTGGCGGACACGTCCCTCACCGTCGTCCCCGGCGAGACCGCGCGCTTCGGCCCGATCACGATCGAGGGCCTCGACCCGGACAACGGCGGCCCGCGAAAGCAGGAGATTCCCGAAGCGCCGCTCCGCCGGGCGATCGACATCAAAGAAGGCGAGACGTTCTCGACGGAGAAGATCGACTACGCCAGCCAGGCTTTGCTCGACCTCGAGGTCTTCGCGGCAGTGCGCATCACCCCCGACGTCTCGAACCCGGCGACGCGCGTCGTGCCGCTGAAGATTACCGTCGAGCCGAGCAAGCTGAAGCAAGTGCGGTTCGGCGGAGGCGTCGAGTTCGACGAGCTCAAGACCGAGGTCCACGGGCTCGCGGGCTGGGAAGACCACAACTTCCTCGGCGGGCTCCGCGACTTCTCCGTCGACTTCACGCCCGGCGTCGTTCTCTACCCCACGCGGGTCGACAACTTCACGACTCCCGACCGCCTCTTCCCGGAAGAGAAGCTCCGCGCGCAGCTGAAGCAGCCAGGCTTCCTCGAAGCGCGAACCGAAGGCTTCATCCGGCCCGAGTACAACGTCTTTCCGCTGCTCGTCGAGAACAAGCCCGCCGCCACGGACCCGGTCATCGGATATCGCGAGTTCAAGGGCGGCGTCGGCGTCGATCGGACGTTCTTCAAGAAGCTCTACGTCAACCTCAGCTACCAGGCGCAGATCGAGACGCCGTTCAGCTACAAGGGCAACCTCGATCCCGATCTGACGCAGCTCGTGATCCTCTACCCCGAGCTCACGACGCGCCTCGACTTTCGAGACGATCACAACCACCCCCACTTTGGCTTTTACCTGTCGAACGACATCCAGGTCGCGGGCGGCTTTCTCGGCGGCGAGGCGAAGGACGTCAAGATCCAGCCCGAGGTCCGGACGTATCTGCCTCTCGGGCACAAGGTCACGTTCGCGACGCGCGCCTCGCTCGGGTTCCTGTTCCCGGCTCTCTCGAGCTACGGGCAGACCATCGAGACCAGCCTGAGAGACCCGGTCACGCCGGAAAACCGGCGGCAGCGGGTCAACGACATCGAGACCACGCTTTTTCGGGGCTTCACGTCGGGCGGTCCCACCACCAACCGGGGCTTTCCCATCCGCGGCGTCGCGCCCTACGGAATCGTCCCCTTCCTCAACCCGACAACGGCGGCCGCGCAGGCCGCGTTCTCTTGCATCCCGAACTCGAAGAACTACGCCGGCGACGGCCACTGCGGCGTCCCCATCGGGGGCTTCACGCTCTGGGAGTTCTCGAACGAAGTGCGCTTCGACATCAAGGGTTCCCTCTCCGCCGCCACGTTCTGCGACATGGGCGACGTCTCACCGCAGGAGCTCGGCCACTCGGGGGCGATCCGGCTCGATCACCTGCACCTCTCGTGCGGAATCGGCGGCCGCTACGACACGCCCGTGGGCCCGATCCGGCTCGACATCGGCTATCGCATCCAGCCGCTCCAGGTCCTCGGCTACAAGAGCGAGGGCGCGGCGAACGCGGCGGACCCGACCAACGGCATTCCCGCGCAACCCCTGGGCATCCCGCTCGCGCTCGCGATCGGCATCGGAGAGGCGTTCTGACCGTGCTCCCCCGAACCTCGCGCTCGACGCTGCGCAAGGTCCTGAAATGGACCGGCGGGATCGTGGGCGGCGCCGTGGCGTTCGTCTTCGTGCTCGTCGTCGCGGCGCTCCTCGTCATCGATCTGCCGTGGGGCCGGCGCCTCGCCACGCGCGAGCTCGACGCCATGCTCGCGCCCATGTTCAAGGGCAAGATCGTCGTCGACCGCGTGGGGAGCCTGATGCTCAGCGGCGTCGGCGACGTGGACGCCCACATCGACGCGGCCGACGGAACGCGCGTCCTCGTGGCCAGGGGCGCCAGCGCCCGCATCGTGCCCCTCGCATTGCTCCGATCGCTTCTCGGTGCATCGCAGGATCTCCACGTCGACGTCTTCGACGTGAACGTCGATTCCGTCGAGGTCGTGGTCGATACCGACGATGCGGGAGCCCTCAAGCTCGTCGGCGCGTTCGAGCCGGCGAAGCCGCCGACGCCGCCGACGCCTCCCCCCGGCCGCGGGCTGCACCTCGAGTTCCCGCACGCGACGGTCGGACACGCATGGATCCACGGCCACATGAAGGGCGCCCCGCCCATCGACGCCGACCTCGACGGGCTCGCGGCGGCGGTCGACGTGCCGGCCAACGGAATGACGATGGACCTCTCGCGCGCGCGCCTCGTGACGCGAGGGATGCCGCAAGGCGCGAACGTCCTCGCGGACCTGAAGGCGCACCTCGCGATGCCATCGTCGACCGGCGGCGGTATGGGCGTGACCGGCGCGTTCGACGGCACGATCGGCGGGATCCCGATCACGGCGAACGGAGCGCTCGAGGGCGACCGGCTCGACGCCGTGCTCGACGTGCCGCGGTTCGCCGCCGAGCGCCTCAAGGCGCTGGTGCCGCAGGCGCCCGTGGAGCGACCCGTCGCGGTGCACCTCGAGGCCCATGGTCCGCTCGAGGCGGTGCAGGCCACGTTGCACGCCAGCGTCGGAGACTCGACCCTCGATGGCGTGGGCGACGCGCAGCTCACGGGCAAGCTGACCGCCACCTTGCACCTCGACGCGAAGAACGTCGACGCCCGCGCGTTCTCGCCGGCCGCGCCGGCCTCGGTGCTCGCGGTCCGGTCGACGGTGCACGTGAACACCAGGGCCGACGGCATGCTAGGCGGCGACTTCACCGTCACCGTGCCTCCCGGCGTCGCGGCGGGACAGGCCCTTCCCGCGGCGTCGTTCAAGGGCACGTTCGACCAGACGAGCCGCGGATTCGGCGGCAACGCGACCGGCTCGGTCGCGGAGCCCGGCGCGCCCGTCGACCTCAAGGTGACCTTCGACGCCGAAGGGATCGCGCCCGTCGTGGGCTTCGACGTGAGCACCAAGATCGAGCACCTGGCGGACGTGAAGCGGGTGCATGGGCTCGGCCCGGGCAGCGCGGCGCTCCGCACGGCGGGCACGGTCACTCTCTCGACCCCGCCGTCTGTCGACGCGACGGTGCAGTTCGCCGCATTTCAC
>CALFNG010000095.1 GCA_937902985.1 uncultured Myxococcales bacterium | reverse complement strand
CGCTCGGCATCCCGACCTTCGAGGACAAGGTGCTGCAGCGCGCCGTCGCGATGGCGCTGGAAGCTGTCTACGAGCGGGAGTTTCTCGACTGCTCGTATGGCTTTCGGCCTGGTCGCTCGGCGCACCAAGCCCTGGATGCGCTACGCGAACAGGCGATCAAGAAGGCCGGCGGCTGGGCGATCGAGGTCGACATCCGAAAGTACTTCGAGACGATCGACCACCGGCAGCTGCAGGAAGTGCTTCGCCAACGGATACGCGACGGGGTGATCGGGCGCCTCGTCGGCAAGTGGCTTAGCGCAGGAGTGATGGAGGACGGCGAGCTGCAGCGCAGCGGAGCCGGCACGCCGCAGGGAGGAGTCATCTCCCCCCTGCTCGCGAACATCTACCTGCACACGGTGCTGGACGTGTGGTTTGAAAAGGAGGTCCGTCCGCGCCTGCGCGGTCGGGCGTACCTGACGCGCTACGCCGACGACGCCGTGATGCTCTTCGAGTACGAGGAAGACGCGCGCCGTGTGATGGACGTGCTGCCGAAGCGATTCGAGCGGTACGGCCTGGCGCTGCATCCCGACAAGACGCGGGTCGTGCCCTTCAAACGGCCTGACCGGTCCGGTCGAAACGATGATGATCCGAGGGGTGGAAGCGCCGCTCGGACCTTCGACTTCCTCGGCTTCACCATCCACTGGGGCCAGAGCCTCAAAGGCAACTGGGTGGTGAGGACTCGAACGGCCAAGGACCGCTTCCGGCGGACGCTCGAGAACATCGAGCAGTGGTGCAAGCTCCATCGGCATGCGCCCCTGGCTCGGCAGCAGCAGATGCTCAACGCCAAGCTGCGCGGCCATTACGGCTACTACCGCCGGATCGGCAACGCGGGGCGGCTATGGGACCTGCTGTACAGGGTGGTGCGTATCTGGTGGCGATGGTTGAGTCGCCGCTCGCAACGCGCCCGCCTCACCTGGCCGACGATGAGCCGGCTGCTCCAGCGATACCCGCTGGCCACGCCGACTCTTCAACGGCGCGCGTAGCGAACCCATGACCCGAGGAGCCGGATGCGGGAATTCTGCACGTCCGGATCTGCCCGGGGGGCGACCCGAGTCACCTCATCGT
The DNA here is from genome assembly GCA_937902985.1 of uncultured Myxococcales bacterium. Classification (GTDB taxonomy): domain Bacteria; phylum Myxococcota_A; class Polyangia; order Polyangiales; family Polyangiaceae; genus Palsa-1150. Next base: position 6,664 of record CALFNG010000095.1, on the reverse strand, counting down.
GAGGTGGAACGGGTCGTCCCTACCGGAACCGCCCTCGGCGCCTCCGCGGCCAATCTCGGAGTCAGCCGACGCGGTACTTGAAGAAGGCCGCGTACGATGTGATCGAGTCGCGCCAGAAGCGGATCTTCTTTCCCTCGTCGAAGCCGCGCGAGATGTAGTTGACCGGCACTTCCATGGGCGAGTTGCCGTTGCGCGCGAGCTTGCACGCGAGCTCGATGTCGAGCTCGAACCCGTTGCTCTGGAGATCGAGGCCATCGAGGCACTCGGCGCGGAACACCTTGTACATCGTGTTGACGTCGGTCACGCGCTGCTGATAGAGCACGTCGTACGTCTTGGCGAAGACGACCTGCGCGAAGTTCATGGCCAGACCGCGAATCGGCGTCGAGTCGTACTTGCGTACTTTCCAGTCGTCGAGACCCAGACTTCGCGAGCCCAGCACGAACGTGGCCTTGTGCTGGAGAATCGGCTCGAGCAGCGCGTCGTAGTCGTTGATGTCGTATTCGAAGTCGGAGTCTTGAATGAGGATGATGCTGCCGGTCACGTGCGCCAGGCCCGTGCGCACGGCGTGCCCCTTGCCTCGCGGGCGATCTTCGTACACGACCTGCACCCCGGGGCGGCCCTCGTATCTTCGAACGATGTCGCGCGTGCCGTCGGTGCTGTTGCTCTCGACGATGACGATCTCTTTCGCGATCCCGAGCGGCTTCGCGATCACGGCGTCGATCACCTGCGCCGCGTAGCGGACCTCGTTGAAGATGGGCAGCACGATCGAGAGCTTCTCGCCGCCCTCGGCCCACGACGCCGCGTGCTGCCCGAAGACCGCGACGCGGTTGCCGGCACGTACGGGCACCGGGACGCCGCGTAACGGCGTGGCGTCGACGAGCCGCGAGACGGCCGAGGCGGGGGCGAGGCGCTCGGCCACGTAGGTCGCGGTGTGAGTCACGGGCAGCGCGTACTGTGTCTTCAGCACGCGCCCGTAGCGGGCCATCAAGGTCGCGAGGTTGCCGGTGCTGAAAAAGCAGGTCTTGTGCTCGAAGAACGGCGGCCAGTGACGGCGCATCACCCGCGCCGGGAGCGAGTCGGCGTTGGTGTACGTGACCACGAAGAGGGTGGACGCGGGCAGCGCTCCGACGAGCTTGCCGAGAACGACGCCCGGGTCGCCGCACGTCTCGAGGAGCTCGTGCAGGAGGACGACCTGCGGCGCGCGGGCCAGCATCGGCTGCGCCCAGCCGAGGTCCGAGGCTCCGAGGCGGGCGAAGGCCGCGCCGTCGATCTCGGCGACGTCGAGCCCGATGCGAGCGGCCTCGGGGAGACGGCGGTAGTCGCGCAGGTACCGACCAAGCAGGAGCGTGCGCCGGAGCGGACTGCCGTTGATGCGCTCGTGGTCAGCTGCGACCCGGTCGAGCAGCCGCGCGAAGTCTTTGAGCGCGAGGGCCCGATCGCCCTCGTTGACGAAGGGGCGCGCCCCTTCGATGTCGAGCGAGTTGACGCCGACGGCGTCGCGCGCGGGGTTCACGTAGACCATGCCGCACGCGGAGCAGCGCACGAACCGCACGCCCGTCTTGTGAAAGAGGTACCGCGGGTTGTCCATCTGGCACGCCGGGCACCGCACGTAGCGCGTGTGCGCCCGCGCGGCGCTGACGGCGGCCGTGGGCTCGAACTCGAAGGTCCGCGGCTCGTGGGCGGCCGGGTGCATGGCCTACGAGCGCCGATCCGAGAACGGGTGGGTCGCCAGGAACTGGAGCGTCTCGACGACGCTCTCTTCGATCGACTTGGTGGGCGCCCAGCCGAGCGCGCGAATGCGCGACGTATCGAGGAGGATGCGCGGGCTGTCGCCCACCCATCCGCGCTCGCCTCCGCCGTATTCGAGCCGGGGCGACAGACCCAGCGTCCTGGTGATGATCCCGATGCTCTTGTCGACTTCGATCCAGTAACCGTGACCGAGGTTGAAGATGTTGATGGGCTCGCGCGCCTTGTCGATGGCGACGAGGATCGCGGCGACGCAGTCGCTCACGTTCAGGTAGCTCTTCTGCTGCTTGCCGTTGCCGAGCACTTCGAGGCGCGACGGATCGCGCCGCAGCTTGCGCCAGAAATCCATCACGTGCCCATGGGTGTAGCGGGGGCCGAGGATCGACACGAAGCGGAAGATCCACGCGCGGAAGCCGTAGCCCAGCGCGTACGACGTCAGCAGCCCCTCGGCCGCGACCTTCGACGTCGCGTAGAGGGAGGTCTGCACCGGGAACGGCGCGTTCTCGGGCGTCGGGATCAGATCGGTCTCGCCGTAGACCGAGCCCGTCGACGCGAAGACGATCTCGCGCGCGCCGGCCGCCCGCATCGCCTCGAGGACGTTCTGCGTCACCACGACGTTCTGGTCGATGCACTTGCGCGGCTGCGCCAGGTTGTCTTTGATGTCGGCGTTCGCGGCGAGGTGGAACACGAAGTCCACCCCGCGCATCGCCTCTCCGATGCGCGCCTGGTCGAGGAGATCGCCCTCGACCACGCGCAAGTTCTCGCGGGCCGGGGCGATGAACTCGCGAAACCCGGTCGAGAAGTCGTCGAACACCGTGACCCGAGCGCCGCGAGCGAGCAACACGTCGGCGACGTGGCTCCCGATGAAGCCGGCGCCGCCCGTCACGAGGACGTGCTTGCCATTCCAGTCGGCGTTTGCGGAGCTCACGTCGGTTCGCCCGTCACTTCTTCTTGGGGCGGGCGCGCCAGGCGGTGTTGAACTCGTTGATGGTCTCGATCGTGCGCGGGTTCCACACCATCTTGCGGAGAATGGGCGGCGTCACCGTGGGCACGTGGGCGCCGCACTCGAGCGCCTCGTTGACGTCCATCATGTGGCGCATCGAGCCGACGATGATCTTCGAGGGGAGGTGCTCGCGGTCGAGGATGGCGCGCGTGGTCTCGATGACGGGCCGCACGTTGTAGCCCATGTCGCGAACGCGCCCGCTGAAGATGCTCACGTACGTCGCGCCGGCGAGCGCCGCCAGGTACGCCTGGTTCATCGCCATGATGCAGGTCACGTTCGTCTTCACGCCCTTCTTGGCGAGCTGATGGAGGACGCGGAGGCCGACCTCCCCGAAGGGGACCTTGATGACGATCCGCTCCCGATCCCACGCGTGATAGAGTTGCGCCTCGTCCCACATCTCGGGCTCGGTCTCGGTCGTGAGCTCGACGGACACGTCGCCCCAGCTCACCGCCAGCACTTCGCGAATGCGCTCGCCGAGGTCGGCGTCGGGCGCTTCTTTCGCGATGATGAGCGGGTTCGTGGTGACCCCGGAGAGGACGCCCCAACCGAACAAGTCCTTGATCTCTTTGGGGTCCGAGCTGTCGATGAAAAGCGCCATGAAAGTCTCTCCTTGTCCTTCCAGATAGCACAGGCCGAGCGCCCCCGACGGGGGCCCCGGCGCCGCGTTTTCACTTCAATGTAGGGCGGCGGCGAGGGATCCGGTCACCGCCGTCGCGAGTTCGGCCAGCGTGGCCCCATGGGCGTCGGGCCGGAGGCGCGGGTCGAGGCCCGTCGGACCCGCGCGCAACGGGCAGAGCTCGCACCGGTTGGTCGCGAAGACGAGGCCGGCCTTCAGCCCCGCGGCCTTGCCCGCCTGGACGTCGCCCGACGAGTCGCCGAGCATCCACGACCGCGAGCGATCGGCGCCGAGCCGCGCGACGATGGCCTCGAGCATCCCGGCCTTGGGCTTCCGGCAATCGCACGCGCGAACGAGCGACGGATCGCCGCCGGCGCCTCCGGTCGGGTGATGCATGCACGCCTCGACCGTCGCGATCGCGATGCCCTGCTTCGAGAGGCGCTCGACCAGCGCGTCGTTCGTGCGGCGCACCGCTTCGGCCGAGAACTGCCCCTTGGCCGGGGCCGGCTGGTTCGTCGCGATCGCGAGAACGAACCCGGCCCGCGCGAGCGCGCTCATCCCTTCGACGGCGCCTGGCAAGAGACGAATGTGGTCAGGGTGGAACGCCACCGTGATCGCGCCCGTCTCCTCGTCGCGAAGCACGTCGATGATCGTTCCGTCGCGATCGAGGATCGCGACCCGCGTCACTTCACGCTCTCCCACTTCGTCGGCGAGCGCTGCAGCTTCGGGTGGCTGACGAGCAGGTGCCACACGACCGCGGCGAACCCCTCGGTGTGCGGCGTCGTGCGCTCGGCCGCCACCGTCGGAATCAAGACGCACGCGTCGGACGCTTGCTTCGTGAAGCCGCCGTCGCGACCGACGATGCCGTACACCTTCGCCCCGACCTCGCGCGCGAGCTCGAGCGAGCGCACGAGATTGACGCTCACGTTCTTCTCGCGGTTTCCACCGCCCACGCTGAAGACGAGCAGGGCGTCTCCCGCGCGCAGCCGCGAGCCCTTCAGCCACTCGGAGAAGCAGGTGTCCCACCCTTCGTCGTTCACCCGCGCCGTGAGTTCGCTCACGTTGTCGGTGGGCGCGTACGCCTCGAAGCCGCAGAGCTTGCGGAAGTCGTTGACGGCGTGGCTGGCGTGGCCGGCGCTACCTCCCACGCCGAGGATGAAGAGGCGGCCGCCGCCCGCGCGCACGGCGGCGAGACCGTCAGCGACGGCCTCGATGCTGGCGACGTCGAGCTTGGCGATGAGCGCGAGGCTCTCGTCGAGGTACTTCTTGGTGAACGATTCCATGATTCAAGACCTGTGGAAGTTGGCCATGATGCGAGCGCCGTCGAAGTCGAAGCGGAAGCGCAGCGGGCGGAGGCCGCGGGCGGCGAGCGCCTCTTGCACCCGCCGGCGTTCGGGCGAGCGAACGTAGAACATGAAGAACCCGCCGCCGCCGGCGCCCATCAGCTTGCCGCCAATGGCCCCCGCCTTGCGCGCGGCGTCGTAGTGCTCGTCGATGGTCGGGTCGGACATGTTCGCGGCGAGCTTGCGCTTGTTCGTCCAGTGCTCGTGGAGCATCTCGCCGTAGGTGTCGATCTGCCCGGCGAGCAAGATGCGCTTGGTCTCGTAGCCGAGCTCCTTGATCCGGTGCATGCGCTGCACGGCGGCGTCCTTGTTCTCGTCGATCGTCCTCGCCTGCTCTTTGAGCACGGTGGAGGCCGCGCGCTCGACGCCGGAGTAGTAGATGACGAGGTTCGACTCGAGCTCGTCGATGACCTCGTCTTTCAACGGCAGGCGCTCGACGTCGACCGATCCGTCCTTGTTGAACGTGAGCGCGCTGATGCCCCCGTAAGCGGCGATGTACTGGTCTTGCTTGCCGATGGGCTCCTTCAGCAGATCGATCTCGAGCTGGCAGGCTTCGCGGGCGAGCTGCTCGGCGGGAACGAACTCGCGCTTGAACGCGTGCAGTCCGTTGAGGAGCGCCACGGTGAAGCTGCTCGACGAGCCGAGCCCCGTGTTCGCGGGCACGTCGGCGAGGCTGTGGAGCTCGAGCCCCCTGGGGATGCCGGCCATGCCGAGGGCCGCCTTGAAGATGCGGTGCTTGATCTGGTCGACCGAGTCGACGATCTCGCTCTCGGAGTAAGCGAGGCGAATCGTGTCTTGAAAGCGCCTCGCGACGCAGACGAACACGAACTTGTCGACCGCCGCGGCCACGAGGAAGCCGCCGTGCTCGCGCGAGTAGCTGGGTAGGTCGGTGCCGCCGCCCCCCAGAGAGAAGCGCACGGGTGCGCGAGATACGATCATGACGCTGGTGGTGTTCGAAGGTGCCGATCGAGCTCGGCAAGACCTTCAGGCGAGCCGATCTCGAAAAACCTCGCATGGGCCACGCAGGCTCGCAAGCGCTTCCGAGAGGCGAGGTCTCTTTGGACGGCGTCGAAGCCCGCGGCACCGCCGCCCTGTGACGCTTGCGACGCTTGCGACGCTTGCGACGTTGCCGCTGGCAGCGCCGCCGCCAGGGCGCTACGACGCAGCGCGGTAGCGCCGTAGTCGATGTGGTCGAATGCGGGGTCTTTCGAACCTTTCTCGTAGCGGAGGACCCACGCCTCGTCGTCGCGGTCGTGGCCGTCTTGCCGGTCGAGTACGACGTTCGACGGGTCCCACTTGCCCTCGTTCTTGAAGACGGCCATCACACCGTCGCAGTCGGAGTGCGCCTCGAGCATGCGGAGCGGCTCGCCGTAGTCGAACGGAAGGTAGCTGTCACCGTAGGTCACGAGGAACGTCTCGCCGAGGAGCGGCAGCGCGACGCGCAGGGCCCCGCCCGTGCCGAGCAGCGCCGGCCCCTCTTCGGACCAGACGACCCGCGCGCCGAGCTGGGCGCCGTCGCCCACGTGGTCGCGGATCCGTTCGCCGAGGTGAGCGATGCACATCACGATGTCCCGGAGCCCCGACGCCACGAGGCGCTCGATCTGCCAGTCGACGAAGGGCCGGCCGGCGACCTCGAGCATCGACTTGGGCACGGTGAGCGTGTGCGGGCGCATCCGGGTCGCGAGCCCCCCGGCGAGAACGACCGCCTGCATCTTTCTTTCGGGGCGGGTCACGATCGCAAACCGCGCCCGCTTTAGCACGGGGGCCGCTGGAGACGCAGCGATCCGGCGCGCTCGACGCGAGGCGCCGCCCTGCCGGGCGCGGCCGCGATGCTTGACACCCCAGGCGTCGCCGGGTATCTCCGCGCGCCATCGTTTCGCCTGGGCCATTAGCTCAATTGGTAGAGCAGCGGACTCTTAATCCGTTGGCTGACAGTTCAAGTCTGTCATGGCCCAC
>CALFNG010000094.1 GCA_937902985.1 uncultured Myxococcales bacterium | reverse complement strand
GATTTCCCGTTTGATCTCGGGAGATTCGCAGGTCTCCCGGGCTGGAAGATGCCGACGGGCAGTGCCGCGCCGAGCGCCGACCGCGAGCGTCATGATGAGAACTCTACGCTGTGGACACGAGCTGAGCAGACCTCAAGCGGGGATGCGCAACCAACGTCGCTCTCCTCCAACGGGCACGAGCAAGCGTCAACCGGTCGGCGGCAAGGTGCGGATCGGCTGGCCGCGCGCGTAGGCCTGGATGTCTTCGAGCGCCTGGCTGTAGAAGATCCGGTAGGTCTCCTCCGTCACGTACCCAAGCACGAGTCGCGCACCGAACTCCGCTGCCCGCTCGACCGTGAGGTTCTGACTCCAGGCGACGAGCTCCATCCCGAACGCAGCCCGATCCGCGCTACCTGACCACCGAGACGGCCGAGGCCGAGCACGCCGAGCGTCTTGCCGCGCAAGCCGACGCCCAGGCTCGTTTGCCACTTCCCCGCTTCCCCGCGCGGGTCGCCCGATCCTCGGCAGGAACGTGACGGGCGAGGGCCAGGATGAGCGCCCAGGTCAGCTCCGCTGTTGGATAGGGCAGGCCCTCGGTTCCGCAAACGACGACCCCTCGCGCGCGGGCGGCCGCCACGTCGATCGCCGCGTTCCGCGCTCCCGTCGTCACGAGCAGGCGCAGGCGCGGCAGCCGCTCGAGAAGGGATTGTCTGAACGGCGTCCGCTCGCCGCCAGGGTGCCGTACCGCTTGGCGGTGGTCGCGGAGTGGTCGCGCGTCGCCCTCGCCTGGAAGATCGCCGCCTCGCTCTGGCCCAGCGCCGCGCGTGCTTCGTCGATCTCGAGGTCGAGCTCGGGTGTGTCGATCTCCGCCAAGAGCTGGCCCTCTTCGACGCGGTCTCCGATGTCGACGAGCCACCGGCGCACATAACCGTTCGTGCGCGGACTGATGTCCGTTTCCTCGAGCCCTTGCACCGTGCCCGAGAGGGTCAGGGCACGGTCCTTCGGTCGGGCCTTCGGTCGCACGAGGTCGACCCGCAACGCCACCGCATCGCTCTCCGAAGCGGCCAGCGCGATGGGGGCGTGGCCATGCGGCCGCGCAGAGTATCCAACGATGAACAGTCCTCCGAAGGCGACAAGCGTGGCCAGTCCCGCAGCAACGTCAACACGGGCGACGCATTCTTGATGGCCGTCGAAGCCGGCGCCGAACTCTCGGGTACCTGGGACGGCAAGATCGTCTGGGAGTGGCGCGCGCACGAGCACTTCGACGAGCTCGGCTTCGACGAGAACGCACGCGAGGTCCTTCGGCGCGATCCGAACGTGCGTCCCGCCGGTGGCGGCGTCGGCGACTGGCTGCACATCAATTCGCTCTCGGTCCTCGGCCCCATCGCTGGCACGACGCGGGGGACTCACGCTTTCATCCCGACAACCTGATCTGGAGCTCGCGCGAAGCGAATATCCTCGCGATCGTCAGCCGAAAGACGGGCGGCGTCGTCTGGCAACTCGGTCCTCGGTACGACACGAGCGACGCGCTGATCAAGCTCGGATGGATCATCGGCCAGCACCACGCCCACCTGATCCCGCGGGGACTGCCCGGTGCGGGCAACCTCCTCGTCTTCGACAACGGCGGGTGGGCCGGCTACGGCCCGAACCACCCGAGCTCGCCCGCGGGTCGGCGCAACGTGCTCCGGGACTACTCGCGCGTCCTCGAGATCGACCCGACCACGCTCGAGATCGTCTGGCAATACACGCCCAAGGAAGCGGGCTTCGTGCAACCTCTGGATGCGTCGCGATTCTACAGCCCGTTCATCAGCAGCGCGCAGCGCCTGCCCAACGGCAATACCCTGATCACCGAGGGTTCGAACGGCCGGATCTTCGAGGTCACCCGCGAGCACGAGATCGTGTGGGAGTACCTGAGCCCTTACTGGGGAACGGGGCAGCACAATCTCAACATGGTCTATCGCGCGTACCGCGCTCCTTACGAGTGGGTCCCGCAACGCGAGAAGCCCGTTCAAGTGCCCATACGAAAGCTCGACCCCAAGACCTTTCGGATGCCGGGCGCGGCGCCTCTCGGCCGGGACCGAGAGGTCGTCGTCGAGGGCGTCAAGGCCCGCGGCGAGGATGCAGCGTTCTGCGTCATCGCGGACGGCGAAGAGGTCAAGGGCTTGCCTCGCGCTCAGTCCAGCGGCTAAGCCTCGGATGCTAAGCCGGTCGGTGTGAGCAGCCCCGGCCGCGAGGACGACCGATGGACTGGCTATCGTGGACCCAACGGCTTCAGGCCATCGCCCAGGCGGGGCTGACGTACTCGCAAGGCCCGTACGATCGGGAGCGCTACGAGGAGCTCCAGCGATTGGCTGCAGAGGTCCTCGCGCACCACACGTCGGCTCCCTTCGATCAAGCGCTCGCCATCGTCCGCGCCGAGGCGGGCTACGCGACACCCAAGGTCGACGTGAGGACGGCCGTGTTTCAGAACGGTCGAGTCCTGCTCGTGCGCGAGACGAGCGATGGCCGCTGGTCGTTGCCGGGCGGGTGGGCCGACGTCGGCGATACGCCGTCAGAGGTGGCCGCGCGCGAAGTGCGAGAAGAGTCCGGCTACGAGGTGCGCGTGACCAAGTTACTCGCCGTTCTCGACAAGGCGAGGCACGCCCACCCGCCCGAGCTCTGGTACACTTACAAGCTGTTCTTTCTTGCGGAGCTCCTGGGCGGCGCGCCGCAAGGCAGCCACGAGACCTCGGAGATCGGCTGGTTCGAGCGCGGCGGGCTCCCGGAGCTCTCGGCTCCGCGAGTCACCGCGGACCAGATCGAGCGTCTCTTCGTTCATCAGGACCACCCGAATCTGCCGACCGACTTCGATTGAGGAAGGACCCGGTCCGTACCGGATCACGATCCCGCCGGGCGCCGTCTTCAGGAAGTCCCAGACCTCGATGAGTGCGACCTCCTGGAGCGTGGGCGATGGGGTACCACCGAGGGCAGGCGTCGTCGAAGGCCACCCGTTTCGGATCTCATCGGCGCGCAAGGACGCGCACCGTCGCATAGTAGATCCCCCAGGCGTTCGGGTCCTGCGCGAAGCGGAGATAGCCCTCGATGTCGGCGTCGCTGGCGAGACCCGTGGCCACGTACTTGTCTCTCAGTTGCTCCGTCGAGGCCCTCATCATCAACGCGATCTCGGACCCGCCGGCAACGGTCGTAATCGTCGCAGATACCCTCGGCGAGCGTGACGTCGAACTCCGCTGCGCGTGGCGCGGAGCCGTGGCGACGATGTGGTGGACGCCAGGATTCATCGGCACCGCAGCGCCAAAGTCGGTCGCGCCGAGAACCGACCCGTCACGGATGGCGATCGAGCCCGGAACGGGCGGCGTTGTCGGCGTTCCTGACCAGTGCAGGCAGGTGGTACCTTCGGCGCCAATGGCGCGGGCCTGGACTTTGAATCCGCATGCGGGAGGCGTCCCCGTCCCCGACAACATCAAGGAGCAGACCAAGCGTCGTCTGCTGGCCCACGCGGAGAAGCACTACGCAGGTCGCTACGCGCGACTCGACGTCCGCTTCAAGGGTGCAACAATTGAACGAAGGCTCCGTACACGTCGGCGCTCCAGACGACACGTGGATC
>CALFNG010000093.1 GCA_937902985.1 uncultured Myxococcales bacterium | reverse complement strand
GGCCAGTCGCCGTCCCGTTCGCGGAAGAACGCCGCCGACGCGATCCATCCTCCGGCCTCCGCCTCGCGCGCCGCCTCGGCGGCGTGGCCCTGAGCGGCGAGCGCCCGAGCTCGGTCGGCGGGCGGCACGACGGGCAAGAGGTTCGTCGCGAGCTTCCACTCGGTCGGGTTGTTCGACGCGAGCATCTCGACCACCGTGAGCGCCCGGCGAGGCTCCTTCGCCCGGGTCAGTGCGTCGGCGAGGGGCCGGAGGACCGCGTCGTAGTCGCGGTCGGCCGCATGAGTCTTCGAGGCAGCAGAGAGCAGCGTGGAGGCCGCGGTCGTGAAGTCGCCCCGCGCCGCGGCGATCCGCGCCTGTTCGCGGAGGACCTCGACCTCTCCGATCACGGGCAAGACTAGGGCAAGACTAGGGCAAGACTAGGGCAAGACTAGGGCAAGACTAGGCCGTTGGCGGCAGGCTGCGGCGCGGGCCTTCGCCGCGCCGTGCGGCGCGCCTGGAGAGGCTGAGCGCGGTCTCGAGGAGGCCGATGACGACGTAGCACGAGAGCAGCCACACGAGGACGAAGGCCGGCCGCGTCTGCAGGCTGACGAGCGCGCTGGAGCCGACCGCGAACGCCACGAGCGCGAAGGTGCGCGCGTTGAGCTTGAGGTCCTTGAAGCTCCGGAACCGGATCGTCGACACCATGAGGAAGCTCAGGAAGATCGTGAGCGCGATCATCGCCCAGACGTACTTCGGGCCGGTCAGGCGGAGCCCGTCGCCCATGGCGTGGTTGGCGAGCACGAGCGAGATGAGGATCCCGGCCGCGCCCGGGACCGGCAGGCCGACGATGTACTTGCCTGGCTTGGAGGGCGCGCCCTTCTCGCCCATGGACAGCACGTTGAAGCGCGCGAGGCGCACCGCCCCCGCCGCCGTGAAGACGAACGACGCGACCAGCCCCTCGAGGGGCCGCTGGTAGAGCGACCACTTGAAGACCAGGATGGCCGGCGCCACGCCGAACGAGATGACGTCGGCGAGCGAGTCGATCTGGAGCCCGAAGGCGCTCTGGGTCTTCGTGAGGCGCGCGACCCGTCCGTCGAGCGTGTCGAAGAACAGCGCGAAGACGAGGAGCAGCGACGCCCGATAGAAGTCGTCGTCTGCGAACGGGCCGGCCGCCCCGGCGCTGATCCGGATCGAGTCGAACCCGCAGAACACGCTGGAGAGCGTGATCATGTTCGGCAGGAGGAAGAGCGTCTTCCGGAGATCGAGCTTACGGGCGGGGTAGGCCAAAATTTCGAACCTGTCTCGGGAAGCGGATCTTCCCGCAGATTGGGCGGACGGTAAAGATATGCGGGCGAGAAATTGGCCCTCTACACGTCAGAACCGTACGCTTTGTCCCGTCCCCGTGGCGTCCCGATCGAGCCCCCCTACTGTACAGGTCTTCGTGGCCCCGCTCGCGAGGGGCAAGGGCGTGGGCATGGGCGTGAGCCTGGGCGTGGGTCTCGTCCTGGCGTTTGCGGGAGGCTGCGCCGGTACGGCCGAAGAGCGGCAGCTCGCCGATATGCGGACCGAGCTCGATCGTATCCAGGATCGACGCGATCGCGACGACGAATCGACCCTGCCGGTCGGAGTGGCGTCGTCGGAGAGGGGACCCATGTCGGCCTCGGTTCCCCCACTCTCACCTACGCGCTCACCTACGAGTCAGCCCACGGTTCAGCCCGTACCGGCCGATCAAGATGCGGTGACGCTCGGCGGCGGCGCGGCAGGCGGGACGGTCGGTCCCGGCGCGGAGATGGCCGACGACTTGGGCGACACCGAAGACCCGACGCCGCGCCCGAACCTCCGCGTCTTCGGCTCTGCGCGGTCGGTGCGCGGTACGTGGCGCGAAGACCAGGTCGAGCAAACATCCCCCGACGACGCGGCGCGTCCCGCCGGGTCGCTCGATCCGGCGGCGGCTCCTGCCTACGACGCGGCGATGGCGCTGGTGAACGCGAAGCAATACGACCGCGCTCTCGGTGCGTTCGCCGCGTTCCTCGTGCGCTGGCCCGACCACCCTTACGCGAACAACGCGATCTACTGGCGCGGCGAGTGTTACTTCGCCAAAGGCGACTACACGCGCGCCGCCGACCAGTTCGAAGGCGTGGTGGCGCGCTTCCCTGCAGGCAGCAAGGCCCCCGACGCGCTCTTGAAGCTCGGCATGTCGCGCCAGAAGCTCGGCGAGCCGTCGAAGGCCAAGGAGTCCTTCGACCGCCTGACGCAGATCTATCCGCAGAGCGAGGCCGCGCGACGCGTTCCCGTCGTCACCATTTCCGCCACGACTCCGCGCGGACCCGCTTCCGAGGACCATCGATGACCCGCACATCCCATCGAGCGGCCGCAACGGTCGCGCTTCTCGTGTCGAGCGTCGCGGGAGCGCGCGCCGCTCGGGCGCAAGCCGGCCCCGAGCCTGCCCCCGTCGAGGGGACGGGCGCAGCGGCGTCGGGCGACAACGGCGGTAACGGCGGCGCGCAAGCCGCGCCCACCACGAACTCGACGACGCCGGGCGGGGGCGCCTTCGGATACGGCAGCCCGCAGGCGCCGAACGGCACGATCGGCGGCGGGAACGCGACCGAGTCGAGCGCGCACCCGATCACGGGCGACTCCGAAGACTCGTTCGATCTAGGCTCGAGCGCGCGGGGCGCGGGCGGTGGCGGTGGCGGTGGCGCCGCGCGGGGCGACGCCAACGGCCCCGTCTTCGTCGGCCGTCCCACGTACTCCGGCGCCGAGGCGCCCGACGCCCACCTCGTGAAGCGCGGCGACACGCTCTGGGGCCTCTGCGACTACTACTTCCAGAACCCCTACGAGTGGCCCCGCCTCTGGTCGTACAACCCGCAGATCAAGAACCCGCACTGGATCTATCCGGGCGACGAGGTCCACCTCAAAGACGGCGGCGGCGACGCCACCGCCGGCGGCAAGTCGCCCATCGACGCCAACAAGATGTCTCTCATCGATCGGCGGCGGCAGGTGCCGAGCGGTACGGTGTTCCTCCGCGATCAGGGCTGGGTGCACGACGAGTCCGACGCCAAGTGGGGAACGTTGACCGGCTCGTCGCAAGACAAGATGTTCCTGTCCGACCTCGACGAGGTCTATCTGACGATGCAGCCCGGCCACGATGTTCAGCTCGGCCAGGAGCTGTCGGTCTTCCGCCCCCGAAAGACGGCCGTCGCCGGCGAGATCGTGCAGATCCTCGGCACGGTGCGGGTCGATCAGTACGACGCGCAAGAGCACACCGCGCGCGCTCGAGTGATCGAGTCGCTCGACGTCATCGAGCGCGGCGCGTCGGTCGGCCCGATCGACCGCAAGTTCGCCGTGGTCGCGCCCGTGCGCAACGACACCGACCTGCAGGCGCACGTGCTCGCGAGCCTGCACCCCAACATCCTCTTCGGGCAGAACCAGGTCATCTTCATCGACAAGGGCGAGAAGGCCGGCCTCAAGGCGGGCAACCGGCTCTTCATCGTGCGGCGGGGCGACGCGTGGCGTCGCAGCCTGGTGACGCCCGGTGCCGGGTACCGCGTATCGGCCGACGACGAGCGGCCGATGCCGCCGATGGAGGCCACGCCCGGAGCGCGGCGCGAAGAAGAGAAGTACCCGGACGAAGTCGTCGCCGAGCTTCGCGTGCTCGCCGTGAAGAAAGAGAGCGCGGTGTGCCTGGTCACGCAGGCGCGGCTCGAGATCGAAGTGAACGATCTGGCGGTGGCGCGCAAAGGCTATTAGCGGTAACGGCTCCGCGCCGTGCGATCCGCCCTCCACTTTTCCGCGCTCTTCGCCGTCGCCGGTTCGCTGGTGGCCTTCGGCGGAGCTCGCGAAACGCCGACCGTTCCTGACGGCCCGGTCGACCCCGCATCGACCGCGCCCGCCGCGGGCGAGGGGTCCGACCCGGTCGACCCGCGCGTCGCCGAAGGAGACGACGACGACGACGCGGATCCCGCGAACGACGCAATCGAAATCGAAGACGATGGCGCGGTCGCCGCGGGGGCCTCGCTCGCCGACGCTCCCGACGGCGGAAAGCGCAAGCCGCCGCGTGGCGGCTGCCCGTCGACCATGGTCCGCTCCGGCAACTTCTGCATCGATCGCTACGAAGCCCCGAATCGCAGGGGCGCGCACCCCTTCGTGATGCAATCGGCGAACGACGCCAACGGGTGGTGCACCGATCACCACAAGCGCCTCTGCACGGAAGACGAGTGGGTCAGCGCCTGTCAGGGCGAAGAGCGGCGAACTTACCCGTACGGCAACGAGCACGTCGACAGCCGGTGCAACGACGACAAGCCATGGCAAAAGGTCGACGAGGCGCTGCTCGCCAAGTGGCCCTCGCCGGAGGCGAAGGCCCACGCCAAGGAGATCTACCAGGCGACGCCCAGCGGCTCGAAGCGCCAGTGCAAGTCGCAGGCGGGCGCCCGCGACATGACGGGCAACGTCGAAGAGTGGGTGCTCCGCACGCGCGAGCACGCGAATGCGTATCCGTATATTCTCATCGGCTGCTACTGGGCGGGCTGCTACGGCGGCAACAAGCCGACCTGCCACTCGACCAACAACGCCCACGGCGCCGAGTTCCGGTTCTACGAGACCGGCTTTCGCTGCTGCAAGGACGCTGCGGGGAAGAAATAGCGGGGCACTTGCTCGCGGGGCGGGTGGCGAGCACCACGGGCGGCTGCTTGCCGGCGATGGGGGGGAAAAATGCGATGCGGCTGGATGCGTCACGCGGGGAAAGAGCGGATGCGAGGGGGCCGGGCTCCCCATCGCTACGGGGTGTGGCCTGGGGTGTGGCCTGGGGTGTGGCCCGTATTGGACAAACATTGGCTCGATCGAAGCTTGATAGTGCCCTCGCGCCTGCGCTAAATCTTTTCATTCGGGCGCTTCTGGCTAAGCTCCCTCCGTCACACCCTTTGCCCGACCTCGAGGACCACGCCATGAAGACCCCCAACGCTTTCGCGCTGATCGCTACCCTGGTGCCGGCGCTCACCGCCTGCGGAAGCAGTGGCAGCAAGAACAGCGTTACGCCAGTAGGCGACGCGGGCAAAGAGGTCGCGCCGGGAAGCAGTGGCGGCGTTGCGTCAGTAGGCGACGCGGGCAAGCCGATTTCGTTCGAAGCGTGTATCGCATCAATAACGCAGAATTGTTCGATCGCCGACATGGACACCGCCGCCAAGATGGAAACGCCGTGCGCCAACTTGACCTTAATACCGATTCCGCTGACCGACGGCGGCGCTTACGGGCCGATGATGATCCCGGGCGGCCCTTACGGTGGAAAGATGGAGTGGAACGTGGGCGCGGGCACGGCGTTCGTGAATCCCGTCAACGGTTCGGAACCCATCTGTACCCCGATCGGCGTCGACACGTTCATGGAGCCCGCATCGGTCAACGCCCAGGTCTTGAATCTCAGGGGTCTGGACCATTCGCTCTACACGATCTTCCGGCCGGCTTGCATGAAGGAAGGTGAAACCTACCCCGTCATCACGTGGGCCAACGGCACCTGCGGGGAAACCGCCGGGTACGCTCCGCTCCTCACCACCGTCGCGTCCAATGGATTCGTCATCTTCGCGTCCAACTCGACCTGGACGGCAACCGCCCCCACGAACACCGTCCAGCTGCGCGCGCTGGATTATGCAAAATATGTAAACGATGATCCGACCAATGTATTGTACCACAAGCTCAATCTAGACAAGATTGGCGCCATGGGGCACTCGCAGGGCGCTACCGCCACCGCCGCGGCGTCGAGCGATCCGCGCATCAAGGCGCTCATATTCTTCAGCGGTGGGACCTCGAACAACGAACCGTTCGTGTACATCTCCGCCGACAGGGACATCGGCGGTACCACGACGCCGGCCTCGCTGGCGCAGGCCACCGACGCCGCGACGCAGCCCGGAGCCTGGATCTACTATCACCAGGTCCTGGAAACTGGTGGCGGCTCGACCGGGCACCTGGTGCTCATGGAGCAGCCGGAGCGCGTGGTCGGCATGACGATCGCGTGGTGGCAGTACATGCTCAACGGCGACCAGACGGCCAAGGCCATGTTCGTTGGCGGCGGCTGTGGTCTCTGCAACAAGCCCGACCAGTTCGAGTACGGCCACAACGGGCTCCTTCAGTGAGGGGCCGAGCGCCGAGGACCTAACGCGAACGCCGCCGGCGCGGGAGATCCTCGCCGCGAGAGGGGTCCGTCCTCGGTAAAGAGCGCGAGCCCTGTTCGCGCCCTACGGCGCCGCGCGTTGCGCGACGTAGCCGGGGTACATGCCCTGGGGAAAGCGATCGACGATTCGCTTGTACGACTTGCCTCCGCCTTCATGGTCGCCGCGGCCCCACTGCGTGTCGGCGAGGCCGAGCAGGGCCGGCAGGTACGACGGGTTGGCCTCGATCGCGCGCTGGTAGGTCTCGATCGCGCCCCACGGATCGTTGTGAACGCGCAGCACGTCGCCGAGCGAGGTCATCGCTTGCGAGTCTCGCGGGTGCATCGCGACGATAGCCTGATAAATCCGCTCGGCGCGGTCGTAGTCGCCGCGACGGACCGCCTCCTGGGCTGCCTGGACCGTGCTCTCGATCCCGGACGGAGCGGCGGCGGTGGCCTGCTGCGCGCGCGCCGGCGGCGCGACGGTCGCGGCCACAGGGGACGGTGCGGGAGCGGACGGTGCCGGAGCGGACGGTGCCGGAGCGAGGACGGGTGACTCGACCCGCGGCGGAGCCGGCGCGGCGCCCGCGGCTTCGAGGCCCATCCACGCATGCAGATCGGGCGACACCGGGTACGGGCGCGCGAGCGCGTCGAGCTTCGCGAGCTCGGCCTTCGCTCCCGCGACGTCGCCCGATCGGGCGAGCGCGTAGACCAGCGCGGCGCGGGCCCTGCCGGCGTAGATCGGAAGAGCA
>CALFNG010000092.1 GCA_937902985.1 uncultured Myxococcales bacterium | reverse complement strand
ACGACGCCGGCGCGAGCCCGGACGCGAGCGCATCAACGGGCATGGCCGGGCCGTGCGGCGGGTTGCCTCTCTGCGACGACTTCGAGAGCGCCGCGGCCGGCGGCCCGCCGAGCACGAAGCTGTGGTCCCTCTCGCAACCCGACTGCACCGGCACCGGGACGCTCGCCGTCGACGACGCGCAGGCTCACGGGGGAAAGCACTCCTTGCGGGTCGACGGCGGCGGAGGCTACTGCGATCACGTCTTCATCGCCAACACGGCCGTCATGCTCACGCTCGGGCCCCAGGTGTACGCGCGCTTCTTCGTGCGCGTGGGTGCGGTGCTCGGGGCCGGGCACGTGACGTTCCTCGCGATGAAAGACGCCGCCGACAAGGGCGGCGACCTTCGCATGGGCGGCCAGGACGCGATCCTCATGTACAACCGGCAGTCGGACGACGCGACGCTGCCAAACCTCGGCCCCGCGGGGGTGGCCGACAGCGTCGCGCTCGCGGCCGGCGCCTGGACGTGCGTGGAGTTTCACATCGACGAGACGGCGGGAACGATCGACACCTGGGTCAACGGCGCCGAGGTCGCCGGACTCGTCGAGAACGGGACGCCCACGGCCGACGTGAGCTCGCAGTGGCTGGCGCCGGGCGCCTGGAAGCCGATGCTCGCGGACTTTCGGCTCGGGTGGGAGAGCTACTCCGGGCAGACGATGACGCTCTGGTTCGATGACGTGGCGCTCGCATCGAAGCGCATCGGCTGCGGCAACTGACGGGCCGGCGCCGCGGCGGACCCGAGCGACGCGAACGTCGTTCAGCGCCCGATCACGTAGCCGAGCTGCACGCCCAGGGCGGTGCCCGTGGTCGGGAACATCTCGAGGCCCTTGGCCTCGAGCACGATGCCGCTGTCGGGGGTGAACGCGAACATCGCGCCGAGGCCCAGCGACCCGAAGCCGAGCCCCGTCTTGCGCCACGCGTCGTAGTTCTGCGACTGGCCCGCCTGGTAGGCGGCCGACGACGCGAAGACATCGGCGGGCACGGTGGCGTCGACCTCGGCGAGGCCGAGCGCGGCGGTCACGTTGAGCCGCAGGCCCGCCCGCGCGAGCGGGTCGTGGCCGAACCAGTACGACGCGCGCCCCTCGAGGTGGACGGGATCGAACGACCGCCCTCCGGGGCGCGTGGGGCCGCCGCCGAACACGAAGCCGATCCGGCCGCCGACGGTGAAATTGGCTCCGATCGCGCGGTCATAGCCGAGGAGCAAGCGCTTCGTGCCGATGCGGATACCGCCGTCGACCACGTCGTCTGCGCCGGCGAGCGGCTTTGCCGCATAGTAGGTGCTGCCGTTGAAGCAGGCGTAGCCCGAACCGCCGCTGCAGGCGTTGCTCGCCGTGGGGAGCAAGAGGGCCTCAGCCTGAAAGGCGACACTGACCCAGCTCCGCTTGAAGGGCGCGTCGGGTCGGGCCTGCGCCTCGTCCGACTCCTCGTCCTTCTCCGGCCCGTCCGACGCGGCGCACCCCGGGAATCCCGGCGGACAGTCCGTGCCCTGGCGCTCGGCGTTCTCCGTCGGTGCTTCCGGCGCCGACGGTGCTTCCGGCGCCGACGGTCCTTCCGCCGGTCCGGGCGCGACGGGGCCCTCGGCTTGCGCGTCGGCGTCCTTGACGCCTGTTGCCGAGGCATGCGCGGCTTCCGCGGCGTACGGTCGCCCGCCGGCGGCCGCAAAGGCGCGCTCGAGCGCGGGCGTCGAGAGATCGTGGTCGAGCGCGACGCCCGGATCTTGCTTCACGGCCTCCGCGAACTCGGCGCGAGCGTCGTCCGGCCTCTGCAGCGCGAAGTCGATGACCCCGAGATCGCAGTGGAGGTGAGCGCGAGTCGTCGCGGTGCAGTCGGGCGCGCCGGCGCATAGCGCGAGCGCCTTGAGGAGCTTGGCCTGTGCGTCGTCGAAGCGCGTCGCGAGGTAGTCCTGGTAGATCGCGTCTTGCCGGAGCTTCGACGCGGCGGCGTCGTTCGCCGCAGCGGCCGCCGGGCTAGGGACGACGAGCACCGGAGCGGCCCCGAGGACGGCGAGCGGCCACCAAGACCGCGGGGTTAAGCGCATTCTGCAAACCCTTAGTCTCGCTCTGCCGGACCCGCGGCTCACCAATGCGGCCCGGGCCGGGCCCCTAGAATGAGCCGCGGGGACGCGCGGAGGGCACTACTGGATCGATGAAGCTCGGACTTCGTGGGTTCGATCGATGAAGCTCGGGCTTCGCGGTGGGGTCACGTGGGCTGCGGTCGTCTCGATCGCCGCGGCCGCCTGCGCGGCCGACCCCGGAGACGACCCCAAGGGCGACGGCGCCGGGGCCATCGCGACGACGTCTTCGAGTGGCGGCAACAGCAGCGGGATCGTGAACAGCAGCGGGAGCGGGAGCAGCAGCGGAGTCGTCATGGGCAATCCCACCCCGGCTGGCGGCGATGCCTCCAACGGGTCGGCGCCCAGCGGAGACGACAGCACGGCGCCCCTCGCCGAGGCGGGCCCGCCGCCTCCGCCGTCGTGCCCGACGTGCCCACTGACGGTGGACTACGAATGCAACGCGACCGGGCCCATGCCCCAGGAGATCAAGCCCTGGTACAGGATCACCAACAAGGGCACGTCTGCCCAGGCTCTCGCCGAGATCACGGTGCGCTATTGGTACAACGTCGACGCGAGCAGCGGCTCGTTGCCGCAAGAGTACGTTTGCGACTACGCGCAGGTCGACGTCGTCGGCGGCTCCACCATGGCGATCACCCCCGACGTGATGGCGACGTTCGGCGCGGCTCCCACGCCGAACGCCAGTGCGGACTCGTACATGGAGATCTCTTTCTCCGCGGGCGCGGGGAGCATCCCTCCTGGTCTGACGGCGCAGATCCAGAACCGCTTCCACAAGAGCAACTACAGCGGCATGTTCACGCAAACGGGCGACTACTCGTTCAACAGCGCCGCGACCGCGTTCACGCCGTCGACAGCCATCACGCTCTATCGCAGCGGCAAGCTCGTCTGGGGCGTGGAGCCCGGCGGCATGGCGGCGCCGGCGGGCGATCCCTAGCCTTGGCCTGAACTCGAGCCAATGCCGTCACTTAGCGCAAAACTATCGTCCTCTGCGCGCTCTGCGCCTCCGCGGCCCATCTCGAGCGCGAGCCGAGCGGGCGCCAAAGCCCTTACGGCAGCCCCTCTTCCATGTGCTTCGCGAGGAGCGCAGCGACCCACGCGCGAAAGCGACGCTCCACGGTCGGATCGTCGCCGAGGCCCGCGACGCGCAGCGTCGATTTCCCTGCGATCGACTGGCCGAACAACACCAGCGCCGAGAGCACGATCGCGAACATCGTGTCTTCGTACGCCGGCTTGCGCTTGCCTTTGAAGCGCTTGACGCGAACGCCGTGCGCGACCTCCCCGATGCGCGCCCAGTTGGCGCGCGCGGTCTCGTTGAACGGGTCGTACCCGGCGAGCAGCAGCCAGGCCATCAGCCGCCCGTAGCCGCGATCGAAGAGCGTCTCGTAGACGCGCTCGAACATCGCGGCGGTGTCGGGCCGGTCGCCCTGCGGCGTGTCGCTGAGCGAGCGAACGAGATCTTCCTGGAGCTTGACGATGGCCTGCTCGATGACGGCATGAACGAGGCCCTCCCGGCTGCCGAAGTGGTGCAAGACCGCCGGGTGCGAGATGCCCACGTCGGCCGCGACGTCTTGCAGCCGCAGCCCCTGCGGGCCTGACTGGGCGAGGCGCCGCTCGGCGGCCTCCAGGATCTCGTGGCGTGCAACGTCGGCCGTGCGCCTGCGGCGGGGGACGGTCATCGGGCGGGGCCATGTCTACCCCACGGCAGGCCCAGCGGCTACGCCAGGATCTCGGCGATGGGCCCCGTGCAGTAGGACGCGGTGCCGAAGCTGGTGCCCACATCGACCCCCATGACCTTGGCGAGCGTGAGCAGCAGGTCGTTCTGCGAGCGGTCGACGATGTTGCTGGTGGCCTGGTTCGCGTCGAGCTTCAGCGGGAAATGAACGACCTGGTTCGTCTTGAGCTTGCCGCCGCCGCCCCCGATGAGCACGAACGGCGTGTCGTCGTGGTTGTGCGCGGCGCCCATATCGAGCTCGCTTCCCCAGCAGATGACGGTCTGGTCGAGGAGGTTCTTGCCCGAGACCGTCTTGAACTGGCTGAGGGTGTACGCCAGACCCGCGACCTGCTTCGCGTACCAGGCGTCGATGTCGATGAGCGGCTGCGGATACGACGACGTGATGCTCGCAGGCTCGTTGTAGAGGTCGGGGCCGAGCGCGTAGAGCGACGAGGGGCCCTGGTGCGAAAACGAGTGGTGCGTCTGGTTCTGCGACGAGCCGAGCCACGTATGCGTCACGGGGCTGAGCGCGTGCGAGTACTGCAGGCTCGCGACGCGCGTGAGATCGCACGCCAGCGTCATCGCCAGGATGTTCGCCATCGACTGCGCGTACATCGGGAAGGGGTCGGTCCCCGCCGCGGCCGCGCCGGCCAGCGTCGGAGGCGAACACGACGCCGCCGCCATGGCCGCGCTCTGCATCTGGGCCTGGTTCTGGTTCCAGACGGCCTGCAGGTTCTGGATCTGCTCGCGGTCTTCCGTGCACAGGCGCGCCTGGAGCGCCGTCAGATCGGCGTTGAGCTGCGCCGCGACCTTCTGGCGGATGAACGTGGTCTTGTCCGGTCCCTTCGAAGCCGACGGCATGGCCGACGCCGCGGCGGACGGGAACAGCGCGCCGAGGGCCGCGGACGGATCGGTGTAGGGGTCGACGAAGTTCCCGTTCGCGTCGTAGAGCATCCGTGTCGCCGCCCCGCGCTGCTGGTAGTCGGCCGAGCTCTGGACCATGAGGGGCACGTTTGAGTAGGCGGTGTTGATCCCGAGCTTCGACTTCAAGAGCGGCGCGATCGCCTGGTCGATGCTGGGGCTGCCCGGAGCGTTGTTGCTGCCGGTCGACGTACTTCCCGTCCAGAGCCCGGCCATGCCGGCCTCGTGCGACGCCCCGACGGCCGCCGTGACGCACAGGCCGTCGAGCACGGTGACCTGCTTGGTCAGGTCGACGCCCATCGGTCCGGCCTTGGTGAAGGCCGAGAGCGTGTCGCGAAAGACGAGCGGGCTCGTCACCGTGGGCGTGGTGCCCGTGGGCCCCGGGCCCTGCGCGCCCCACTTGAACCTCACGGTCCCGCACGACGTGAAGAGGAGCACCAGGTACACCGGGTCGGTGCCCGACGCGCCGCCCGCGGCGTAGCTCGGCACGCCCCGCAGGAACGGAGCCGTGAGGGCGGTCGCTCCGACGAGCCGGAGAAAGCGGCGGCGATCCAGCGCGACGCGACTCATTGGCAAGCGCTCCCTGCGTTCACGACCGACCGGTACCGGAACGCGTCGCTCTGGACGAGCGCCAGCATGAGCTTCTGCACATTGAGCTCACTCGACGCGAAGGCGCTGTACACCTGCTGCGCCGAGCAGGCGTCGGCCTTCGTCTCGATCCGGCTGAGCGCGTAGCGGAGCTCTTGAACGACGAAGCACTGCGACACCTGCGGCGCGCCCGCGAGCTGAGTCGCCAGGTCCTTTGCGCCGTCGAAGGCGCCCGAGAGGTCGCCCGCGTGCATCGCGTTGATCTGTCCCGTCACGTCGAGCGCCGGCCCCGTGCCGAACCCGTTGGCGTCGAGCGTCTGGTATGCCCCGGTCGCGTCGAAGTGCCCGAAGCCGAAGCCGATGGGGTCCATGTACTGGTGACACGTCACGCAGCCGGGCACGGTGGCGTGCGCGTTGAAGAGGCTCCGCGTCGTGCCGCCGTCGGCCACAGAAGTCGGCGGGGGCGGCACGTTCGGAGGCGGCGGAGGGATCTCGTCGCAGAGGATCTGCTCGCGCACGAGCTTGCCCCGGAGCACCGACGACGGGAGCGTCGTGTGCGACTGCGTGGCGAGCACGCCGCCTGCCGTCAGGATCCCCGCATGGCCGGCCGCGGTGAGGTCGGTCTTGACGTACGTCGTCTGCCCTTGCGGCAAGGTCACCGTGACGGTCTCGCCGGAGGCGGCGGAGACCTTGTAGAATGCAGCCAGATCGGAGTTCACGTACGACGAGGGCGACGTCAAGAGGTCGGCGAGGCCGCCGTTGTCGGCGAGCACGAGCTGCGACACGTCCGCCAGCGCTTCGGCCTCGAGCTCGGCGCCCGTCTGGGACTTCCAGGTGTACTGGGAGTCCTTGCCGACGGTCGCCGTCGCCTGAAGCTGCAGCCACTGCGTCGTGAAGTCGTCGAGCGCGCCGAGCGCCTTCGACGGCCCGCTCGCCGGGGGCGCGAGCATGCGCTCGGCCTGGGCCTCGACCTGCGCGGCGGTCGCCAGCTGCCCGGCGGCGGCGGCTTGCATGAGGGCGTCGTCGGGCACCGAGCGCCAGAGAAAGAGCGCGAGGCGACCGGCGATCTCGTACGACGAGAGCGGCACGACGTCTCCGGACGGCGTCCGGTTGCCGAACTCGAAGACGAAGAGGAAGCGCGGCGACTCGAGCACGGCGGTGATGACGGCCTGGATGCCGGTGGCGAAGTCGAACTGCGCCTTCACGTCCGAGTACACCTGGAAGAGACCCGCCGACTCGGTCGCGTCGAGCTGTCCGCGGAACGCGCGGTTCGCGAACGTCCCGATGAACTGCTGCGCGCACGCGTCGTCCTGCGTGTGGCACGGCAAGACGACGTTGTTCAACCGGTTGGTGTCACCGACCGCCGCCTGCGCCAGAGTCTCGGCGGCCTGCGCGTACTGCTGCACGATGAGGGCGCTGGCGCTGGTGTACGTGTTCGCCTGAAAGTTCACGCCGTCGGCGAGCGGGCTCTCGGGGGCGAACGCGACGGCCGGCGCGGTGGTGTCGCCGAGCAGGTCGCGGACCATGTTGTTGTACTCGACGCGCGAGATTCGCCGGAGCGGCGACCAGTCGACCGACGGAGCGCCCGGCGTGCAGAGCGCCGTGTTGCTGATGAGCGACGTGTTCAGCGGCACCGGCGCGGTCGACGCGTGGCTGGCCCCGCCGTCGGCTCCGTCTGCCCCCGGGGCCTCGCCTAGATCAGGCGACGTGTGCCCCGTCTTTGCGCACGCCGGGCCCGTGAGGGCGGCCAGCGACGCCAGGAGGCCGAGGAGGATCCACTTTCCGACGCCCGGCACGCCATGAAGGTGCCCCAGGCAGCCTCCGGCGGCTCAACGACGGAACGGGGCCCCCTCGCCAGCGTTCCCCCCGGCGCGGCCTCGACCGAAGCAGAACCGGTGTGCCCACCGGGGCGCCACCGGGCGCCCGTCAGGAGCCGGAGCTGGGCGCGCCGCCCCACGGCCCGCTCGAGCCAGCGCCCTCGTTCCCGCTCGAACCGAGGAACGCGTTCTGGTCGGAGCTCGAGTTCGGGGTTGCCCGGGTCGAGTCGCTCCGGCCGCTACCCTGGTTCTCCCCGCCCCATCCCCCCAGGTTTCCGCCCAGGCTGGCGACCCCACGGTCGCGGCGGACGCGGTCGAGCGCGCGCTGGATCGACGCCCCGTCGGGGTCGCCCGAGGACACGCGCACGGCGCCCTGCGGCGTCCAGCGCACGAGCACGTCGGCCAAGAGCGGCGACGGCCCGTCGGGCGGGGTGTCGAGCGCGGGGGAGTGCGCGATGGAGACGAACGCGTCGTCGTGGCGGTAGCCGATGGCCGCGCGGACGACGCAGCCCGCGGGCAGGTCGTGCACCACGTAGTCGCCGAGCGCGGCGTGGACGTCGTGGTTGCGGACGCTCGACCGCGGCCCGTCCCACGTCGGAACGACGACCACGACGCGGAGGGCGATCGTCCCGCCCGGGCGCTCGGCCCGCACGTAGTCGAGGGTGCGCTCGCGCACCTCCCAGTAGACGTAGAGCGTGCGGGGATCGACGGGGATCGCGACGCACTCGTCGACATCGTACCGGGTCGGCAGCGGCGCGTCGTCGAGCATGTGCGCCGGCTCGGGCGTCTCATCGAGCGCGCCTGGGTCGCCGGAGCCGAGCGCCGCGTCGTCGTCTTCTTCCGGCGGGAGCCGGGGGGGAGGCACGGGGAACGTCTCGTCGCGCAGCTGGGCGACCAGGGCGCCCGCGGCCGCATGATCGGGCTCGCGCACGAGCACGCGGTCGAGCGTCTCGATGGCGCGCGTGCGATGGCCCTGCGCGGCGTAGATCTCCGCGAGCGTAACCGTGGGGAGCGCGGCAGGCGCGCCGGGCGGAGGCGGAGGGGGCGGCCCACCGACGGCGCGAATGCGCTCGGCGGCGTCGGGCAGGTTGAGCCCGCGCTCGACGACGCTGGCCAGCAGGTCCCGCGCCCGCCCGAAGAGCCCGCGCGACCGCTGCTTGGTCGCGTGGTCCGCGGCGCTCCGCAGCAGGAGCTCGTCGACCAGCTCGGGTCGCGTGAGGATGCGCGCGCGCGTGACGCCTGCCGCTTCGGCGCGCGCGATGAGGGCGTCGCGGTCCAGCCCCTCGAGCTCCGCACGGTTCATCTGCCCGTCATGGGGCAGGCGAGCCCGGTATGCAAGTCAAAGCGCTCGAGAAGGGATTGGCCGCAGAGGCGCAGAGGGCGCAGAGGGCGCAGAGGCCAGAGGGTTATGCGCGCGCTGGGCGCACCGCCGCAGATCGGATCCGCCGCGCACGTCGCAAGCCTTCGACCCCGATCTCTGCTCTGCGCTCTCTGCGCCCTCTGCGGCCCATCTCGCTCTCGTTGATCGAGCGCAGTGCCGTCAAGCGCGAGCGAGCGCGACGCGCGCGTCGGCCACGTCGCGGGCGATCTGAGCCTTGAGCTCGTCGAGCGAGCCGAACTTCTTCTCCTCGCGGAGCGAGGCGACGAGGTGGACGCGGAGGCGCGCGTCGTAGAGGTCGCCCGCGTAGTCGAGGAAGAACGTCTCGATCGAGAGCCTCCCCCCGCCGACGGTCGGACGGACGCCGATGTTGGTCAGCCCTTGCGCCAGCGGAACGAAGACCCCGCCGCGCCCGTTGTGGCCGGCGTCGTAGCGCTCGGCAGTCACGGCGTAGACGCCGTTCGGAGGCAGGAGCTCGGCAGGCCCGGCGAGGTTGGCCGTGGGGACCCCGATGGTTCGCCCGCGCTCGTCGCCGTGCACGACGACGCCGGTGAGGGCATGCGGGCGCCCGAGCACGTTGCGGACCTCGTCGACGTTCCCCGCGCGGATGGCCTCGCGTGCGCGCGTGCTCGAGTAGGGGCCGCCGGCGTCTCGCGCGACGGCGCTCACGCGCACGTCGAAGCCGAGCTCCTTTCCGAGGTCACGAAGCAAGGTGAGGTCCCCCGCGCGCCGCGCGCCGAAGCGGAAGTTCTCGCCGACGACGACGACACGCGCCTCGAGAGCGCGCGCAACGAGGTCGCGGGCGAAGCGATCGGGCTGCCAGGCGGCGAAGGCGGCGTCGAAGCGGCGCACGTACATGCGCTCGACGCCGAGCTCGCCCACCAGCTCGGCGCGACGCTCGAGGGTCGTCAGGAGGGGCGGCGCCCCCTTGCCGACGACGGCGGCGGGATGCGGATCGAACGTGAGCACGCAGACCGCCAGGCCGATGGTGCCGGCGTGCGCCACGGCGTCGCGGAGGACCGCCTGATGCCCGCGATGCACCCCGTCGAAGTTCCCGACCACGAGGACGCACGGCGCCGGGGCAAGCGAGCCGGCGACCCCGGTGTCGTCGACCTCGATCAGGCGTGCCGCGGGCATCTCGACGGGAGAATTAGCACGGGCGCGCGCCCTCTTCAGAACGACCGGGCGCGGGCGGGGACCGCGACGAGAACCTCGCGACGGCGCCCCTCAGTGCGGCATACAGACGGAGGGCGTCGCCGGGGGCGCGGGAGCCTTCGGAGACGCGACGCAGTGGGTCGGGTCCGTCGCCTTGACGATCTCGACCACAGCCCGAAGGCCTTGCGAATAGAGGACCGGCCGGGGCTGCAGCGTGCACGACAGCTTGTCGTAGTCGGTCGCTCCCTCTCGGCCCGAGCACGACCCCGCTTCGTTGGGAACGGTCCAGGCCTGCCCGTCGGGGTAGACGACGTTGATCGCGTAGCGCCCCGTGGGCATGCACCCCTGGACCGCCCCGTTCACGAGAGAGGAAATCGCCGCGTTGGTGAGGACCGACGGCGGAACGATCGGCGCCGTCTGCGGGTTCGCGAGATCCGCGGACGTACCGACGAGGAACGGCGCCACGAGCGTGCCGCGCTTGTCGGGGTTCGTCGAATCGAAGAGCGTGTCGAAGCAGAGGACGGCGGGGCGAATGAGCACCGTCAGGTGGTCTTGCGGGAACACCGTGGGCCGGCCCGAGGCGGGGTCGAAGAGCAACCCGAAGGCCTCCGCCTGACCGGTGTTGAAGAGCGAGTCGGGCTTGGTCGCGTCCATCCCGTCGCCGCCGAGGAGCGTGATTCCCTGGAGGATGACGACCGGAGCCGTGGGCCCGCCCTGCTGGGTGATGCTGGACGGGTCGAGCGTGTGGGTGGGATCGTCGACGAGCTTCGTCAAGACGACGAGCGGCCAGAGTGAGGGGACGCCTCCGCCCTCGGGGATGTCTTGCGCGACCCACTTCTGCTTTCCGGCGTCGAAGAGCGCGTCTTGCCAGACGGAGAACGCACCGGCCGCCGTGACGCCGACCTGGAAGTGAAACGGCTGCGCGAGCGCCGTCGGGATCTCGGCCTTGGGCAGCGCTCCGTGCAAGAGGAGGCGCGGCAAGGCCGACTCGAAGTGGTTCACGTTCCCTTCGGTCATGTTGTCGACCGACCCGGCGAGCACCTGGAGGTCTTGCGGGATCGTCAAGATCGGGTCGAGGTTCTTGTCCGTAGACGTCGTGCCCTTGATGTTCTTGCGAGACGTGGGCGGCGTCGCCGACGACTGGAGCTCGGTCGCGGTGAAGGTGCCCGAGCCGGTGTCGAAGGAGACCGCCATGCCGGCCGGGAAGAAGTACGGCCGCGTGAACGCCAGCGGAGCGCCCACCGTGACCGTCAGGTTGTCGACGATGAGTCCCGTGTCGGGGAGCTTGAAGTTGGGGATCGCGCCGGGAAGGCCGGCGTCCGTCGCCACCGGGGTCCCCACGTCGACCGGGATGAAGTGCGGCAAGTAGTTCGGGTTGCCGGCGTTCGTCGGCTTGAGCGCGTCGGCGGTGTCGATGTCTCCGCCGCCGATGTCCCCCTGCTCGGGCAGGTTCCGGAACTTGAAGTTCGGCAAGTAATCGCCCGTCAAGTCGTAGAACGACTGAATGAGGTACGAGCCACCGGCGAACGGCGCTATCGAGAACGGCGCGCTCGCGGTGATCGTGTCGGTGATGCCGTTCTGCGCGGGGCAGTACATGGTCGCGCTCGGGTTTCGCGGCTCGTTGGCGAACAAGACGTCTCCGGTGACGACCCCGAAGTTGACCGGCGTGCTCGCGAGCCCTGCCGGGGGCGGCGGATTGCGGCGGTCGAAGACGTAGAGGATCGTGGCGCCGACGATGTGCCCATTCATCGAGCACGGGTGCGGCCCGCTGTAGACGACCGTCCCGCGGAGGACGGCTGCAGGAGCGAAGCCGCGTCCGTTGGGCGGCGGCGGGTCATTGGGAATCGAGCCGCATGCCGCGGCCAGGCCGGCGATGAAGAGCGGGGCGAAGGAGCGCGGAGGTCGCATGGCGTTGCCTAAAACCGGTAAGTGAAAAAGCCCATGAGGCGGCGATCGATGATCTGCCCGAAGGGATGCTCTCGATGCTGGTCGTCGAGCAAGTTGAACGCCACGCCGCTCACCTCGGCCTGGTTGCGATAGAACCGGTAGCCGACGCGCGCATTGACGAGCGTATAGGCGTCGAGGTGGAACGACTGGTACTCGATCTGCTGCCTCTGCACGTTCGTGACTTGCTCGGCCCAGTCCTGCGGCGACACGTAGTGAAAGTCGACCGCGGCATCGATTCCGATCTTGGTACGGAGCTGCACGCCGCCGTTCACTTTGTGCGCGCTCGTCCTCGCGTCGGTGGCGAGCAGCGACTTCTGCTCGGGAGAGCAACCGTCGTCGTTCTGCGCGACCTTCATGAGCGTGTAGTTGGCGTAGACGTCGAGGCCCTCGACGGGGAACGTTCGCACGCCGAGCTCGGAGCCGAAGACGTTGTATCGCTGGCACTGGTTCTCGAAGCCGCCCGAGAAGAGCACGTACGTGCCGCCCGCTGGGCTGAGGCCCGTCGGCTGGTTGGGGTTGAGGAGGTCGCCGACGGTGATGGGCGTGTTGGGCTGGACCTCGATCAGGTTGCTCGCGTGGTTGTAGAAGAACGCGCTATCGAAGGTGAAGAAGTCGCTCTCCGAGTTCAGGTACCCGACCTCCGTCGTGAAGATCTGCTCGGGCTCGATTTGCCTCTGCACGTGCGGCCCGACGAGCGTGGCGCCCTGCACCGGGAGCTGCACCGGCAGGCCGATGTACGACTCGAGGAAGGTCGGCGTCCGGAACGCCGTGGCGACGATCCCACGAATGGTCGATTTCGGCGTCGGATGCACGAGCACCGAGCCCCGCGGCGACTGCACGATGCGCTGGAGATAAGGCACGTAGTCGGCTCGGTAGTCGGCGACGACGGCGAACTGGGGCCCGATCTTGACCTCGTCGTGCAGAAAAACGCCGAAGTGGTTCTCGACTTCGTTCCTCTCCAGGTACGTCCAGTCGACCTGCTTCACCCGGTAGTTCACGCCGATGTGGAGATCGTCGACAACGCCGCGTCCCTCGAACTGGTCGATGTACTGGCCTTCCACGTCGACCACGTTCGTGAGGTAGATCGATTGAAGGAGCGACTGACCGGGGTAAGCGGCGTTGACCGCGCTCTGGCCGCGGGTGTACGTCCAGAAGCTACGCAGCTCGAAGTGCTTCGAATTGACCCAGGCCGCTGCATTCGTGCTCTCGCCCTTGATGATGTCGTCGTTGACCGGCCCGACGGCCAAGATCTCGTTCAGTCCCTCCTGGTAGCTCCCGAAGAGGCCGGCGGTGACGTCTTTCCCGAAGTGACGGCTGACTTCGACCGTCGCGAGCGCCGACGAAAGCGACGCGTTCTGGTCGGCGTTGAACGGCCGCGCGATGTTGTTCGGGGGGATCTCGCGGCTCCAGCGCGGCAAATAGTCGTACCCGGCCGTCACGCGGTACCCGAGTTCTCCGTCACGCGCGTTCGCGAAGACCGCGACGTGCGACGCGTTGTGATCGCCGTAGCCCGCGTTGACGCCGCTCTTTCCCTCGCCGGGCGGCTTCGTGATGATGTTGACGACACCGTTGAAGGCGTCGGCTCCGTAGAGCGCCGAGCCGGGGCCGCGCACCACCTCGATGCGCTGGATCTCCTCGACCGACACCGGCAAATCGGACCAGAGCGTCGCGCCGAGGAGGTCGGTGTATGCGCTCCGCCCGTCGATGAGCACGAGAACCTTGTTCGACAGTCGCTGGTTGAAGCCGCGCATCGAGACTTCGGTCTGCGAGGCCGTGGTCTCCATGATGTCGATACCCGCAAGGCGTCGGAGCAGCTCCGGGATCTTCGTGATGCCCGACAGGCGGACGTCTTGCTCGGTGATGATCGAGGTCGAGTTGGGCGCGTCGAGCGGGCTCTGCGCCGTTCTCGAGGCGGTGACGACGCTCTCTTCGAACACCTGGTCGTTGCGGAGGTCGCCCGAAGGAGTCCGCGCGACGGCGGTCGTCGCGGTCACCGCCCCCCGCGGCAGCGCCGTGGGCGTCACTCCCGGAAGGGCGCCCGCACCGGCGCCCGCGGGCACCGCCTGCGTCTGCTGCGCCTCGATGAGCATCGCCTGCTGCTTGTGAATGCGATCTTCGAGGTCGACCACGAGCTGCGCGACCTCGTCGCGATCCTTGGGCGCGCCTTCGAGGTACTTACGGTAGTAGATGACGGCGTTCTCGAGGTCGCCGGTGTCCACGTACGCGCGGGCAATGTTGTAAAGGACGTTCGGGTGCGGGAGGATGTCGTAAGCCGACTTCAGCTCCTCGATGCCCACTTCGTATCGGCCGTCGGCAATGGCGGCCATACCCCTCTTGAAGTGAGCGCGCGCCTCGGTTCGCTCGTCGGCCGATGCGCCGCGAGAGCCCAAGACGATGAGACCGAGCACCAGCCCGGCGGCGATCCTTGCGAGCCTGCGTTGCGCCACGTTTTCGAGCTCCCTCGAGCAAGCTTGGGGAAAAGACGAGATGCCGATCGCGTATGCGCGCGAGAGCCGCCGACTCCGCGGATCTACCGGCCAGATGATTCCAGTGTCTTCGATACGGCGCGCGTGCCCCTTGGAGACCGAGCGCGCAGCCTCTCAAGAGAGAACATAAACTAGCCGACTATGGCTCGTCCTCTTTTTGATGAGTCGCTCAGTACGGAAGATCGTTCTTGTAACCGGCGGGTGGGGGCGCCTCGGGGCGCGCCTCGGGTCGCTGGCCGCCGTAAGCAGGCTGCCCCTGAGGGATGAAACGTGGGCTTTCGAGCGCCTTCGCCAGCTTGACGGCGAGAGGGCTGTCCCCGACTTTCAGCGTCCTCGTCTCGACCTTGTATCCCTGACGACTCAGCGCCAGCTTGTGCTCGCGACCCGGGTCGGCGTCGGCGCCCTTGTAGAGGATGTCGCAGGGCGTGCTCCCGCAAAGCTCGACGCCGTCTTCTTTCACGGTCGCCCCGTCGGGGTCGGTGTTGATGCGAACCTTGACGATCGCGACGGGCGGGGGAACGGGCTCGGCGGCCGCGGAGCGCGGCGCGGCCAGTGCCGACGGCGTGACCGGAGCCTGGACGCCGGACCCGGCGGCCCCGTTCGGCCGAACCGCCGCGTAACCGATGATGCCGGCGATGGCCAGGACGCCGACGACCGCGGTGACGAGCACGCCTTTGGACCCGCTCGCGGGCGGCGGAGTCGAGACCATGGGGCCGGTGACGCCCACGTCGATCGGAATGGCGGGCACGAGCATGCTCCCGGAACCGGTGAGCACGCGATCGTGCCCCGCGAAGGAGCCGATGACGTTCGGTCCGCTCGTCATCGGATCGGGGGTCGACGAGAGGGGGCGCGGGCTCGTTCCCGAGGATCCGATCGCGCGGAACTCGCCGGTCTGCGTGCCGCTGAACGTCTGGTTGAACGCGCCCCCGAGGCGCTTGAGGCACGCGAGCACTTCGTCCATCGACGAGAAGCGCTGGTTGGGGCTCTTCGACATGCAGCGCGCGATGAGCTCTTCGAACGCGAGCGACACCTGCGTGTTCGGGTTCATGACCCGGAGCGGCGGCGCCTCTTCGTTCACCTGCGCCATCAAGATGTTGACGCTGTTGGGCCGGTCGAACGGCACCTTGCCGGCGATCATCTCGTACATGATGATGCCGAGCGCGTAGATGTCCGTTCGCGCGTCGACCCGGTCGCCGCGGATCTGCTCGGGCGCCATGTACTTCGGGCTGCCCATGAAGAGGCCCGTTTGCGTCAGATCTTCGGTCTTCGTATCGGACACGTTCTTCACGAGACCGAAGTCGAGGATCTTCACGAAGTCGGTCTCGTCGCCGTGCTCGACGAGGAAGATGTTCGCGGGCTTGAGATCGCGATGGATGACCCCCAGCGTGTGCGCCTCACGGAGCGCGCGGCAGATCTGACGCGCGATGTGCGCGACGCGCTCTTCCGGGAAGTGGCCCGCCTCGCGGATCGCTCGATGGAGCGTGTGCCCCTCAAGGTACTCCATCGCCATGTAATAGACGTCGTCTTCGGTGCGGCCGTAGTCGAAGATCGTGACGGTGTTCGGGTGCGTGAGCTTCGATGCGATGCTCGCCTCGAGGAAGAAGCGCTTGTGAAACTCCGGATCTTGATCGCCCGCGTAGCTCGGGTTCAAGACCTTGAGAGCGCAGACGCGACCGAGCGGCGCCTGCTCGGCTCGATACACCTTGCCCATGCCCCCGCGCGCGATGAGCGCGCTGATCTTGAAGCGGTCGTTGATGACTCGACCGATGAGCGGATCCGGAACGCCGGGACCCTTCGACACTGCCGCCGACCCCTCGTTCATGACGCAAGACTCCGACGCGCGCGCGCGGGGCAATTGGAAAGCATCGCTCGCCGCATACGCTTGAGTGTGCCTGCCTGGTTACGGGGTGTCAACGCATTGGCTCGCACCGGGTTACCCGGAGACGACAGTCTTTTTGCCGCAAATGTCGGCGGTTGTCATGCTCGCTCGCTTGTCATGCTCGCGGTCGGTCATGCTCGCTCGCTCCGCTCGCTCCCGCGCTCGACTGCGGCGTCGGCGCCTCGGTCATGCTCGCGGTCGGTCATGCTCGGGATTGGTCATGCTCGCGGTCGGTCGTGCTCGCTCGCTCGCGGTCGGTCGTGCTGCGGCGGCGCTGGCTCCCACTGTAGGGCAGCGGCGGCGCCTCGGGATTGTTCGGTTGGCGCTTGCTCGCTCTCTCGTTCTCAAGGAGGGCGAGGTTGTTCGAGGGGAACGGGCGTGTTGGGCGCACTCGCTCTCACAGCTCTTACAGCCGGGCTTTCACTTTCCAGCGTCGAGGGCGCGGCGAGCAAGACCGCGGCGAGCAAGACCAAGACCGAGCGGCGAGGAGGAGGTTCGAGTGGCCGCCTCCAAACCACGTCTCGCGAGCCCATAGCGCTTTTATGCCGATAGCGCCCGACAAACCAATCGATGTACCTTGGCGCGGTCATGACGAACCCATCCTACGTCTGCCACGTCCGCGGCGTCTGCCGACCCTGCATGGTCCCGGGCCCGGACCACCTCCGGCGATCGCTCCTCGCTCGATTCGTCACGCTCGCCGTCGCGCTTGTCGCCGTCGCGGTCGTCTTGCTCGTTCCGCGGGCCGCGTTCGCGTCGAGCTACACGATCAAGACGCCAGAGGTCACCGAGAGCAGGGCCGAGTGGCACATCAAGGTGCGGATCGATCTGTCGAAGGCGCCCGCCATGATGCACACGCCGATGCGCTTCACCTTCTCGAAGGAAGCCGTCGACGAGCGCGCGATCATGACGAAGGGCGGCGAGCCCCAGCACCACCGGGTGGTGCTCGAGACGGCGGCCAAGCAGATCGTGTCGCTCGACGTCGACTTCGCGGATCCGAGCGGCAAGGTCTTCAAGTCGACCTATTTCGAGTTCGACCTCGCGCGCAAAGATGGATACTTCGAAGCGGGCGAATACACGGTCGTCCTGTCAGGCACCGACGGAGACATCGGCGCCGCCCAGAAGCTGGTTCTCAAGGGCGACAACCCCCCCGTCTACCGCGGCTCGATGGACTTCGCGGGCGACCCGAAGGACGCGAAGAAGAAGGGGCCGAAGATGGAGTCGGTCAGCAGCGGCATCGACGGCGGGTCGCAGGTCGCACAGAACGACACGCCCTCGTCTGCCGGCCCCGCCTCCACCGACGTCGTCGCATCCGGCCCGGCTCCGGACATGGTGCCCAAGGGCGCGTTCAACGCCACGTCGGAAGAGGAGTCGGTGAAGGACCACCCCAGCGGCTGCGGCTGCGTCGTCGCCGGGGCAGACGGATGGGCGGGCGGAACGCTCGGCGCGGGGGCGGCGGCGCTCCTCGGGCTGGCAGTGGTCACCCGCAGGTCTCGTCGCCGGCGCGCCAGTCGACGCTGACGGCGTGCTAGACGAAAGGGCCGGCGCCCCGCCGCTCACCCTGCCGGGGGGGATTGGCGCCGGCCGATGCCGGACCCTCGAGACGCCATGACGCCCGCTGAAGCGATCGACCAGGCCCGGAAAGGGCGCCTCTTGCCGGTGTACCTCGTCGCCGGCGAAGAGCGGCTGCTCCGCGACGAGGTCGTGCGCGAGCTCCGCGCGGCTTCGCTGGCCGGCGGTGTCGCGGCCTTCAACGAAGACAAGTTCACCGCGGGCGAGGTCGACGTCGAGAAGATCATCGCGGCGTCGCGCACGGTGCCCGTAATGGCCGCCCGCCGCTTCGTGCTCGTCCGGGGCGCCGAGCGATGGGACGCGGAGACCGCGACGTCGCCGTTCGACCGGCTGGCCGAGTACGCGGCGGCCCCGATCGACTCGACGTGCCTCGTCGTCGTGGGGTCGAAGGTCGACGGCCGCCGGAAGCTCGCCGCCGCGGCCAAGAAGCGGGGGTTTCTCGTGGCGTGCGATCCGCTCGACGCCCGCGCCCTCCCCGGGTGGATCGTCGCCCGCTTCGCCTCGAAAAACCACGCCGTCGACCACGACGTGCCCGAGCTCCTGGCCACCCTCGCCGGCCCGGATCTGTCGTCGGTCGACGACGCGGTCGAGCGCGTGTCTCTCTATGCCGGCGAAGGGGCACCCATCGACGAGGCGGCGATCGGCGCTTGCGTCGCTCGCGTTCGAACCGCCGACACCTGGGCGCTCGTCGACGCCGTGGGCGCGCGCGACCTCGGCCGGGCGCTCCGCACCCTCGCCGACGCGTACGACCCACGCGAGCGCGGCCTCCCGCTGCTGGGCGCCCTCGCCTGGTCCATTCGCCAGCTCGCCCGGTATCAGGCCGCCCTCGAATCGGGCGCCTCGGCCGACGACGCGGCGCGCCGGGCGGGGGTCTTCCAGCCCTACCGGGCGCGCGAGCTCGGCGCCAAGGCGCGCGCCGTGCGGCCGCGCGAGGTCGAGCGGTGGCTGCTCGTTCTCGCCGAAACGGACCTGGCGCTGAAGAGCTCCCGCCGCGACGCCGACGCCATCCTCGAAGACATGCTGACGCGCTTGTGCAAGGCCGAGACGCGCGCGACCCGTGGCCCGGGTCGAACATCGGAACAACCGACCCGACCATCGAGCGAATCGCCCGCGCGAACCTGACCCATTTGACTGGGCGGCGACTCGTCCCTACGTTTTGGTCCCAAGAGTGGCCCGAGACCGGTCAGGCCCGACGGCCCACGAAGAAGCAGGAAACACGAGATGCACGTCCCCTCAAGGGTGATCCGGCCTCAAGGCGCACATAGCGCATCGCAAAGCGGACACGAGCCTACGCAGCAGACTTCGCACGAGACGGCACACGAGACAGCGCACCATACAAAGTGGGTGGCGAAGGCGGTGATCCCCACGCGCCACGGCAGCTTCGAGACGCATATTTTTCGCAGCGCTCGGGGCATCCGTGTCCGAGAAGGCGAAGAAGGCTTGTCTCTCGAGCACGTCGCCCTGGTCTTCGGCGACGTCGGGGACCTCAGGGGTCGCGACGACGTCCTCGTGCGCGTGCACTCCGAGTGCATGACGAGCGAGGTGTTCGGCTCCCTCAAATGCGACTGCAAAGAGCAGCTCGAGGCCTCTATGGCCGCGGTCGCGCGCGCCGGGGCGGGTGCAGTGCTCTACCTGCGCCAGGAAGGGCGCGGCATCGGCCTCGCCAATAAGATTCGCGCCTACGCGCTGCAATCGCACGGCCACGACACGGTCGACGCGAACCGGCTGCTCGGCCTCCCCGACGACGCGCGGAGCTATGAAGTCGCTCGCGACATGCTCGCGCATTTCGGCGTCGCGGGGGTCCGCTTGCTCACGAACAACCCGGCCAAGGTAAGCGCCCTCCGCAAGCTCGGCGTGCATGTGACCGGTCGTGTGCCGGTCGTCGTCGCCCCCAACCAGCACTCGTCTCGTTACCTCGAGGCGAAGCGGCTGCGCATGGAGCACGACCTGCCGCCAGACGTGACGCACCTCGTTCCCGTCGCGATCCGCGCGGCCAGCGGGGACGGCGAATAGTCGGTGACAGCGGATATGGGCTCGATATCCTCGAGAACGCCCGTCGGATGCGCATCGCTCTCACGCACAACCTTCGGGTCACCGAGTCCGAGGCCGAAGCCGAGTTCGACTCGCCATTAACGATCGCCACGATCGAGCGCGCGCTCGCGGGCGCCGGTCACCGCGTCGAGCCGTTCGACGTCACGGGCCCCGCGTCGCTCCTCGTGACGCGGCTCGAAGCGTTCGCCCCCGACCTCGTGTTCAATCTGGCCGAGGGTCACCGCGGCAAGACGCGGCGCGCCTTCTATCCCGCGCTCTTCGAGGAGCTGGGCATCCCGTCGACCGGGAGCGACGCGTACACGCTGTGCGTGACGCTCGACAAGGCGCTCACGAAGAAGCAGCTCGCCGGCTGGGGCGTGCCCAGCCCGCGCGGTCGCTTCGTCACCCGGGCCACGCTGAAGAGCGGCGGCTTCGACGAGCTGCCTTTTCCCGCGATCGTGAAGCCCAACTTCGAAGGCTCGAGCAAGGGCATCGGGCCCGACAGCGTCGTCGACGACCCCATCGCCCTCGGCCGGGTGCTCGACGCGCTGCTCGCGAAATATCCCGACGGGGCGGTCGTCGAGCAATACGTGCCGGGGACCGACGTCCGCATCGTGTTCGTCGAAGGGCTCGCGGCGCTGCCCGCGGTCGAGACGATCGTCGATCCGGCGTACCCGCGGCGGCACCCCATTCTCGACTACCGGCTCGCCCACATCGACACCGCGAGCGTGGAGCGGCGGGCGCCCGCTCGCCTCTCGGCGGCGACGCGTGAGCGCCTGACCGACCTCGCGGCGCGCACGCTGTCGGCGTTCGCGCTGCGCGACGTCGCGGCCCTCGACTTTCGCGTCGGCACCGGCGGCGACGTCTGGTTCCTCAGCGCCACGGCCATCCCGAGCTTCGCCAGCGACGGGGGCCTTTTCGCGGCGACCAGCGCGATCGGCCTCGACGCCGAGGCGACGGTGCTCGCGGTGCTCCGCTCGGCCGCGGTCCGTCATGGTCTGCAGCCCTTGCTCGACGCGGCCCGCCCGCGGTCGGGTCGCCGGCGAACCGGGCTGCGCGTGGGTCTCGCGTTCAACATGAAGCGGATCGAGTCGCACGCGGGCGACGACCGCGAGGCCGAGTACGACGCACCGGAGACGATCCAGTCGATCACCCGCGCGATCGAGAGCCACGGCCACGTGGTCGTGCCGCTCGAGGCCACGCCTGAGTTCCCGCGCGCGCTGATGGCGTCGAAGGTCGACGTGGTCTTCAACATCGCCGAGGGGTTGGCCGGGCGGAGCCGCGAGGCCCAGGTCCCGAGCCTGTGCGAGCTGCTCGGCGTCCCGTACACGGGCAGCGATCCGGCCACGCTCTCGATCTGCCTCGACAAGGCGCTCGCCAAGCGGCTCCTCGTCGACATCGACGCGCCCGCGTTCCAGGTGCTGATCACCGGCCGGGAGAAGCTCCGGCCGCTCCGGTACCCCGTCATCGTCAAACCCAACCAGGAGGGGACGAGCAAGGGCATCACGGGCAAGAGCGTCTGCGACGACGAGGCGTGCCTGCGCGAGGTCGCCCGGGAGCTCATCGATCGGTACGGGCAGCCGGCGCTGGTCGAGGAGTACGTCTTCGGCCGCGAGTTCACCGTCGGGCTCCTCGGCGAGCGGCGACCTCGCGTCTTGCCGCCGATGGAGGTGGTGTTTCTCGCGAAGAACGATCGCCCCGTCTACGACTACGCGTGCAAGCAAGACTGGCCGAAGCACGTGCGCTACGAGTGCCCCGCGCGCCTCTCGAAAGACGAGCTCCGCGCGATCGAGCGCGCCTGCCGGACCACGTTCATGACCCTGGGATGTCGCGACGTCGCGCGCATCGATCTCCGGCTGACTCCCGAGGGGCGGGTCTTCGTCATCGAGGTGAATCCGCTGCCCGGCCTGACGCCCGACTACAGCGACCTCTGCTTGATCGCGAACGGCGCGAAGACCGAATACCGGACGCTGATCGGCGAAATCTTGAGCGGCGCGATCAAGCGGTGGCAGCACAAGCAGAGCCGGCAACGAGCCGAGGACGCGTCGTCGCCCAGCCTTCCCGGGGTCGACACCCCCGCGGTCGACGGCGACGGCTTGAACGGCCACGACGCGCTCCATCCCAACTGAGCGCCGACCGGGCGCCCTCGAACGAGCTTGGGTAGGCTGCCGCGTATGGCCGAGCGCAAAGACCTCAGTGGCGGCCTAGCTCGAACGGCGCACGATGTCTTGAGGCAGGATGACGAGCCCTGCGCTCGCTCGTAGGCGAATCGTCGCCGGCGCATTGCGGTCGAGCGGCGTGGCGCTCGTCCTGGCGAGCGTGCCGGCGCGCGCGCAGCCGGGCCCCCCCTTCGACGCGCGCACCTGGAAACCGTCGGCCGACGCGGACGCGAGCATGGTGCTCGAGCCCACGACGACCGCGGGCCCGGGGCGCTGGAACGTGGGCGCGTGGGCGCAGTACGCGCAAGACGCGGTCGTCTTTCACCCAGCCGGCGCCGCCATCCGGCCGGTGCAGCACCTGATCGGTCTCGACCTCGTGGCCGGATTGGGCCTCGGCACGCGCTTCGCGATGGGCGTCGAGGTGCCGCTGGCCCTCTGGCAAGACGGGACCACCGGGATCGGCGGTCCGGTGACCAGGACCGCCCTCGGCGACATCGCGCTCGGCGGGAAGGCCACGCTGATCTCGAACGACCACCAAGGCGTTCATAGTGGCTTCGGCCTCGCAGCCCTCGGAACCCTCTCGGCCTCGCCGCGAGTCAACGATGGCTACATGTCCAGCGACGGGGTCGGAGCGCAGCTCCGGGTGCTGGCCGAGTACGCCGTCGGGATCGGCGCCTTGCGGGCCGAGCTCGGCTATGCGACGAACGGACCGCGAACCAGGTGGCCTCAGAGTCCCTTCGCAGCGGCACGCGTCGGAATCAACGACGCCGCTGAATTGGGCGAGTCGATCCCGTGGGCCTTCGGTCTCGTGGTCCGGCCCAAGGTGTTCAGCGAGGCTCTCGACAACGGCGATCGGCAGCTCTGGGAGATCGCGGCGCACGGGTCGCTGCCCGCCGGACCGGTGGCACCGTTCGGGCTGGGCGCGCGCGGAGCGTCGCTGGTGTCTCCCGCGCTCCTGGCGTTCGACGACCGCATCGCCCTCGGCCATCCTCGCGAGGTCTTCGTGCTCGCGGGCGGTGACCTCGGGCTCGATTCGGCGGTCGGGGTACCCACGTTTCGAATCGTGCTCTCCCTCTTCTGGGCGCCGAGGCCGCACGACAAGGACGGTGACGGCATCGACGACGACAAAGACGAGTGCCCCGATCTGCCAGAAGATCACGACGGAATCCAGGACGCGGACGGGTGCCCCGAAGACGACGCGGACGGCGACGAGATCCTCGACAAGGACGACGCGTGTCCGCTCGTTCCAGGGGTTCCGTCGAGCGACCCGAAGCAGAATGGATGCCCGGGCCAAGTCGTCGTGACTCCGCCGGCGGTCCCGGTCGAAGAGGTGCCGCAAGACAAGGCCGGAGAGAAGACGCCATGAGGGCCGTGACCGCCGCTTTCGTCGCGCTCGGGGTCGCGATCAGCCTGGGGCTCGCCGGCGCGGCGATCGCGCAGCCGCGGGGAGCGCGCCCTTCGACGCGCGGCCTCGGGCGCTCGACGACGCACTCGGCGGGCGACGCCCTGCCCTCGCCCGGAAGTCTCCGAGGCCGGTTCGGCGCCGACGCCGCCGTGCGGCTCATGCGATCGTCCGACGCCGACGAGCGGTTGCGGGGGATCGAGCGAGCCGCGGACACAGACACGAGCGGAGCGCTCGCGCTCCTCGAACGGGCCGGCCGCGCGAGCGGACCCGGCGCCCTCGATCCGCGCCTCCCCGACGAAGGCATCGCCCGCAAGGATCCGCGCGCGCTCCTCGCCGTCGTCCGCGGCCTGGCCCAGTGGACCGACAACGACGGGGCGCGCGCCGTGCTCGACGAGATCGTGCGCGCACCCGTGGAGGCCTTCGCCACGCGCCCGCCCGGAGCGACGAGCCGTGACCCGGCGGACGACGAAAGCCAGGGCGCGGCACGCGTCACTCTCGCGCGCCAAGAGGCAGCGATCGCGCTCGCCACGTCAGCGAATCCGCTCGCCCTCGAGCGTCTGGTGACTGCGTCGCGATCGGGCGGCCCGGGGCAGGACGCGGCGCTGCTCGCGCTCGCGATCGCTCCACCCTCCGATCCGGCGACCCTCGGGGGGGTCGCGTTGACGACGCCGCCCATCCTCGGGCTCGCGGCGCGCATCAGCGATCTGCGCGTGCTCGACCCGATCCTGGGCGCCCTGCGGGCGAGCGATCCGGCGCTCCGATCGGCGGCCCTCCTGGCGCTGTCGGCGGCGGGCGACACCCGCGCCGTCGAGGTGGCGCGCGCGGCCGCCCATGACGATGACCCGCGCGTGCGCGTCGCTGCCGCCAGCGCCCTCGCGCACCTCGCCACCCCGGACGCCTCGAGCGCCGTC
The DNA here is from genome assembly GCA_937902985.1 of uncultured Myxococcales bacterium. GTDB lineage: Bacteria > Myxococcota_A > Polyangia > Polyangiales > Polyangiaceae > Palsa-1150. The sequence continues at coordinate 7,752 of CALFNG010000092.1, read as the reverse complement.
GAGGCCCTCGTCATGGACGACGCGACGGTCACGGAGGGCCTGCGGATTGCGCAGAGCGTGCAGAGCGAAGGGATCGTGAAGGCCGCGGCGGCCCGCGCCGTCGCCGCCTCCGAGGCGCCGGTGCGCGAAGCGGCCGTCGCTGCTCTCGGGCGGCAGATCAGTCCTTCGGCCGTGAAGGCGCTCGTCGCGATCCTGCGCGTGCCGGAGACCCACGGCATCGCGGCCATGCCCGCCCTCCAGGGAGACGCGGCCTGTGCGCTCGCCCGGTCGCCGAGCTCCGACGCGCTCGGCGCGATCGAGACGCTGGTGGACGCCCCCGTCACGCGCCGTCTCGCGGCGCGTGCGTACTTCGTCCGGCGCTTCCTTCGCGGCGATCGGAGCGCCCGTCTCGACGGCACGCTCGCTACTCTCGGCGGGTCCTCCGACGCGCTCGATCGCGCGGTGGGCGTGCAGGCCCTCGTCGCTCTCGGCGAGCGCTCGCTCGCGTCAGCGCTCGCGGACCACGATCCCCGGGTGCGGCGAGCCGGAGCCATGGGCGCACTCGCGATGCCCGACTTCCCGACGGACGCGACGCTTCTGGCGCGAGCGGCGAGCGATCCCGACGAAGCGACACGCGAAGTGCTCGCGCGCGGCTGGATGACCACCGACGCAAACGTCGGCCACGTCAGCGTCACGACGTCGGTCCTGATTGAGCGCACCACGGCGGGTGGCCCCGACGCGCCGCTCGCCGCGTTCGCGCTCGCACGCCGAACGGAAGACGAACCTTCGGCGCAGGTCGACGCGCTCCTTCGTTCGCCCGACGCACTGCTTCGCGCGCACACGGCCCGCGGTCTCGGGCAAAGCCTCTCGCCATCGGCCACCGGACGCCTCGCGGCGGCGTACGCCTGGGAAGGCGACGCGGGCGTGCGCCGTGCAATCCTCACCGCGCTCGCGGCGCACGTCTCGGGTCGCGACGCCGAGGCGGCGCGGCGCGTCTTTGACCTTGCGGACCGCTTGGACCCTGACGCCGTCGCTCGATGGATCGCCGCGAACGCCCGCGTGGGCACCAGCATCGACCGCGTCTACCAGGTCGAGCCCCGCGCGATCGCGTGGCTGCACATCGTACCGGCCGAGACCTCACCCGCACCCCTCGGAGTGACCGGCCTGCTCGCCACCAGCGATGGCCGTGCGGTCCCGATCGTCTTCGACGACGAGGGATATGCCCTGGTTCCCGGCGTATCGCCCGGCGAGGCGCGCTTGCGCCTTGCGCCGCGCCTGCCCGCGTACTCTCCTTCACCCCCATGACCCAGCGCGCACCATCGCCCGCGCCTCTCGCACCGTCCGAGCCCGGCTCGACCGCACCGGGGGACGCGCCCTCGTTCGAGACGGCAATCAAACGACTGACCGAGATCGTCCAGGTGCTCGAGCGTGGCGAGATCCCGCTCGAAGAGTCGCTTCGGCTCTTCGAAGAGGGCGTGAAGCTCTCGCGCGTCTCGCAACAGAAGCTCGACTCGGCCGAAAAACGTGTCGAACAGCTCCTTGCCGTCGACGAGCAAGGCCGCCCGCGAACGACCCCCTTCGCGACGGACTCCGGCGACGAAGCGTAGATTCCCGACAAGCAAGAAGCGCCCGCTCACCGACCGATGGCGCCGCGGTACAGCCATCCGTCGTTCGCGTAGCCATCGCCGTATTTCACGGGGTACCAGCCGTCTTTCGCCGAGCCGACGTGCACTGCGGTGCCTCGCTGGAGCCGCGCGAGCACCTTGCCGGTCTTTGGCGCGTCGCGCACGATGGCGACGTCCCACTCCACCTGCGCCGTGCCATCGCTCGGCGGCGTGGCAGCGGGAGGCTGAGCCGGCACCGGCGATGCCGGGGCTGCAGCCACCGCTGCGGGGGACCCCAAGCACGCACCCGTGAACGTGACGCCGTACGCGACGCTGTAGCGCGCGTGATCGTGGGCAATGCCTTCGAGGCTCGCCGATGCCAGCGCGCTCTTCGCGCAGACGAGGAGTGGCTCGGCCGTCGGAACCCCGTGGTCTCGACCGAGATCGACCGTGAGCGCGTCGCGCCCGAAGTCTGCGCGAACGACGAGGTGGAGCTTGCCCGCGGTGCTCGCCGCTTCGGAGCAATCGGCCAGCTTGCGGAGCCGCGGCAAGACGAGGGCGTCGAGCCCCGGGAGGGCGCCGCAGTCACCTCCCTTGAGGACTTCGCCGCCGGCTGTCTTGCACGACAAGATCGATCCGTGCGCCACCGTCACACGGAGCCCGGCCGTCGCCAGGGCAGCCGCCGCAACCGACGGGGGCGGTGCGGACGGCACCGTGGTCGTAGACGTCGCCGCGGGCACGCCCGGGAGCGCCGTGCCGCGCGGCGTGACAGCGCTGGCAGGGGGCGCCGCGGATTCGATCACGGCCGCGGAGGGTCCCTCGGGCACGCTCGGCCCGAGGCGGACGCCGGCGAGACGCGGCCAGGCGACCCCGATGACGAACCCTGCCACGGCAATCGCACCAACCCCCATCCATGAAGGTCGATCTGCGCCGGAGGAAGGAACGTGCACCGTCAGCGGACCGTCCGCCTTGCGGAGGGGCATCGAGGGGACGATTACCATAGGCGCAGGAGCGAAGCGAAAAACCCTGCTCACGGCCGGACGACGAGCTCGAGGAAGAGCGTGCCGCCCTGGTAGCTCTGGCCGCCGACGAAAAACGGCTCGTTGCTGCTTGCGGTCACTTCGAGGAGCTTGAGGAACGCCCTCTTGCCCGGTTCGCCGATCTCGGCACGCACGTGGTAGCGCGGGCCTCCCGCGTCCTTCGGCTCGTCGACGAGGGTCACGGCGAGCGCACGCCCGTTGGGCAGCTCGCTCGCCGCGGCCTTGCCGATCTCGAGCGGGAGCTCTTGTCGAGCGAGGACCTTGTAGTTGTTGTAGCGAACGAAGGGCTGCTCGCGCGTCAGCTGCGGCAGATCGCGGAGCAGCGGATCGATCGTGCCGCCGCCGTCGAGCTGCGTCGCGTGGATGACCGTGATCTCGATCGCAGGCCCACGGGGCCCCGCCGCGAACGCCGGGCCGGCTCCCGCGCCGGCGAAGACGACGAAGGTCACGAAGACGACCAGCGCCGCGAGCGCCGGGAAAGAGCGCAGCGTCAATTGGACCCCGGGTCGTCGTCGACCCACACGACGATGCTCGACGCGCCCGACGGCTTCGCCACCGCCGCGGCCGCGGCCACGGGGATCTCGAAGACCGACACCCCGCGCGAGGGGGCGTCGATCTCGTTGACCTCGACGCCCCCGCCCGCGCCGGGCACTCCCCTTTGGGCCACGGCCGATGCGGCTTCGACGTCGACTGCCGGAGCGAACACGCTCGCCACGGGAGCGTGCTCGTCGAGGTGCCGCGTTCCTGCCCGCACGTAGAGGGCCACGCCCGCCGCGAGCGCCAGAACGGCCGCTCCGGCGCTCGCCACCAGCTGAAGGCGCGGCGACCTTCGAGCGCGAGCCGCCGCGAGCGACGCGAGCTTGCCGCCGCTCACGGTCAACGCGGGCCAGGCGTTCGCCCCGCGCGCCACGGATCCGACGTTCGCCGCGCTGGACGCACCGTTCGGACCGCCGGCCGCGACCGCCGCGGGGCCCGCGATGGACGCCATCACCGCGTCGGCGACGCCGTCGGCCCCCGAGGCGCCCGCGCGTCGGTCCATCGTCTCGGCGAGCCAGGCGCCCACTTCGTCGCCGCGCAGGCTGGCGACGACCTGACGCGCCTCGTCGTCGGACTCGAGCAGCCGCTCGACGCGCTCCTTGTCCGGGCCTTCGAGCTCGCCGTCGGCGAGCGACATGAGCTCGAGCAGGGTCTCGTGCGACAGGCTCATGGCTTGTCGACCTCTTCGCCCGAGAGGCTGTCTCCGTCGATCTGCTCCGCATAGCAGTCGGCCAGCGCGCGCTGCAGCTTTTGACGTGCGTGGAACAGCCGACTCATGATCGTGCCTTTCGAGACGCCAATGGCCCGAGCCATTTCTTCGTAACTCAAGCCCTCGACCTCACGCAGGACGATGACGGCGCGGTGGTAGCTTGGAAGGTCGTCGAGCGCGGCCTGGAGGCGAGCTCCGATCTCGCCCCGGCGAACGACGTCGGCCGGGTCGCCCCGGTGCGACTGGCCGAGCGTGGGGAAGTCGGTGTCGGCGTTGTCTTCGGCGGCGAGCCGCCCCTCGTCGAGATCGACCGTCTGCCGGCCGGGCTTGCGCTTGAGGTCGATGCTGAGGTTCGTGATGATCCGGTAGAGCCACGTGAAGAAGCTCGAGCTCCCCTGAAAGTTGGGCAAGCTCTTGTACGCACGCAAGAACGCGTCTTGAACGATCTCGCGCGCGTCGTCTTCGTTGCGAACGAGGGCGAGCGCGACCGAGAACGCGCGCCGCTGGTGCCGCTCGACCAGCTGTCGAAACGCACCCATGTCTCCCGCCTGCGCCTGCGCAATGAGCGCACGGTCCTCCTCCGCTTCTTTCGCTCGGTCCTGCGCCTTGTTGGACGCCGATCGAGGCGCGGTATTCACCGGGACGGGAGCGAGGGGCACGGGTGGCGTCGCCATCGGCTCGTCGGTCTTGTTGGGCGTCTTGTTCGGCGCCGCGTGCTGCTCTTCCTCTCCGCTCTTCGCGTAGGGTTGGGTGCGCACGCGACTACGGTAGCCGTCTCACGAGGGATGTCACGTCTCAGGGACGCGCGCGCCGCCAGGCTCTGACGTGGGAATGGGCGTGGGCATGGGCGTGGATGTCGCCATGGGCTTGGGCGTGGATGTCGCCACGGGCTTGGTCGGGGACGGGCGCGCGGGCGCCTTCGCGGGGGCCGCGCCGGTCTTGAGGCTCGCGGCCCACGAGTCGCGGAGCCCGATGGTGCGGTTGAAGACGGGCGCGCCCGGTTTCGAGTCGGGGTCGACGCAGAAGTAGCCGACCCGCTCGAACTGCACCCGATCGCCCGCCGGAGCGTCACGAAGCGAGGGCTCGACGCGCGCGCCCCTCTCGACGACCAGCGAGCCCGGGTTGAGGTCGACCAAGAAGTCGCCCGCGCCCTCGCCGGACCCGTCGGTAACCGCGCCGGAGCTCTCGCCCGGCCGCTCGGCGTTGAAGAGGCGATCGTAGAGGCGCACCTCGGCGTTCACTGCATGCTGCTCGGATACCCAGTGCAGAGTGCCCTTGATCTTGCGGCCGTCCTTCGCGTTGCCGCCGCGCGACTCGGGGTCCCACATGCAGCGAAGTTCGACGAGCTCGCCCTTGTCGTCTTTGACGACGCGCTCGCACTTGATGATGCAGGCGTGGCGGAGCCGGACCTCGGCGCCTGGCGAGAGACGGAACCACCCCTTGGGGGGCACCTCGGCGAAGTCGTCTCGGTCGATGAGAACGACCCGCCCGAACGGTAGCGTCCGCCCGCCGCGCGACGGATCATCGGCGAACCAGGGCGCTTCGAACGCCTCTTCCTGGCCTTCGGGGAAATTCTCGAGCACGACGCGCAGGGGGCGCACGACGCCCATCACGCGCCGGCTGCGAACGTTGAGGTCTTCGCGCACGGCGTGCTCGAGCAGCGCCACGTCGACCACGCTGTTGCGCTTCGATACCCCGATGCGCTCGCAGAACGCCCGGATCGCCTCGGGCGTGTAACCCCGGCGCCTCAGCCCGGCGAGCGTCGGCATCCGCGGGTCGTCCCACCCGGAGACGTGACCGCCTTCGACGAGCTGCCTCAACTTGCGCTTCGACGTGATCGTGTACGTCGGGTTCAGCTTCGCGAACTCGATCTGCACCGGCCGCGGATCGAACGTCGCCTGGTCGAGGAACCAGTCGTAAAGGGGGCGGTGGTCTTCGAACTCGAGGGTGCACACCGAGTGGGTCACGCCCTCGATGGCGTCGGAGTACCCGTGCGCGAAGTCGTAGAGGGGGTAGATGCACCACGTCGTGCCGGTGCGGTGGTGGGGCTCGCGTCGCACGCGGTACATGACCGGATCGCGGAGGTTCTGGTTGGGCGACTCCATGTCGATCTTGGCCCGGAGCACGTGCGCCCCCTCGGCGAACTCGCCCGCGCGCATGCGCTCGAAGAGGTCGCGGTTCTCGGCGACCGACCGATCGCGGTAGGGGCTCACGAGTCCCGGCCTGTAGAAGTTGCCGCGCCCCTCGCGGATCTCCTCGAGTGACTGGCTGTCGACGTACGCCTTGCCCGCGTCGATGAGCTTCAACGCGAGCTCGTAGAGCTTGGGGAAGTAGTCGGACGCGAAGTAGAGCCGGTCGCCCCAGTCGAAGCCGAGCCAGCGCACGTCGGCCTGAATGGCGCGCACGTACTCGTCTTCTTCGGTCGACGGGTTCGTGTCGTCGAAGCGCAGGTTGCACAAGGCGCCGGGCACGCGGTCGCCGATGCCGAAGTTGAGGCAGATGCTCTTGGCGTGCCCGAGGTGCAGGTAGCCGTTGGGCTCGGGGGGGAACCGCGTCATGACCCGCCCGCCGTTCTTGCCCGCGGCCACGTCTTGCTCCACGCGCTCGAGAACGAAGTTCGGCGACGTCTCGGGCGCCTGCTCCGGCGCATGCGTAGCAGGAGTGCGTGGGCCTGCGGAATCGCGAACGGGGTCGCGTGTGGACTTCTCTTGGCTCATGGCTCGGGCAGTGCGGGGGGCGCGGGCGATGCGGGCGATGCGGCTGGCGCGCGACTCGATGTAGCAATCCAGCGTGCGCCATCCTAGTCTGCCGCGCGAATGGCCGCGAGCTTCAGCGCGTGACGATGCCCCACCCGGTCGTCGCCATGGCGTCGGCCGCCGGCAACGTGCTCGCCGCGAGCCTTGGCCCGGCGCCGGTGAGTCCGCCGGAGCCCGGGGCGCTCGAGACGTTCATGGCGGCGATCAAGCCGATCCTCCCGATCCCGCTCCTGCTCGTCATTCTGCCGGCGCTCTGGTGGTTTTTCCGGAGCACGTGGAGAGAGCTCGACGACGACGCCACGAGGTACCGCATCGAGACGGCGGAGGCCGGCCAGACGGACCTCCGCCCGTTCGTCGCGCTCGCCATGTGCGCCGTCATCCTGACCTTGCAGGAGTACTACGGCGGCCGCTCGTATTTCGACGTCGCCATCCGGCCGACGCTCGTCCGGCTCGAGCTCACGCACCCGCGCGCGATCCGGACGGTGAAATACGACGAGCTGTACAGCTTCGGCTGGTGGGTCGCGTCCCGCGTCGGGGGCTACACGCTGCCGTTCGCCCTCTGGAAGCTCTTCTTCAGGCAAGACTCGATCCTCGACATGGGCCTCCGGGCACGCGGTTTCTTCAAGCACGCGTGGATCTACGGAGCCTTCCTCGCCGTGGTCCTCCCGGTGATGCTCATCGTGTCGCGCGAGCCCGACTTCGGCTCGTACTACCCGTTTTACAAGGGCAGCTCGCGCTCCTGGTTCGACTTTCTCGTGTGGGAGGCGATGTACTTCACGCAGTTCTTCGCCCTCGAGATGTTCTTTCGCGGCTTCTGGCTCGGCGCGCTCCGCCGGAGCTTCGGCTCGGGCGCCATCTTCGCGATGGCCGTGCCGTATTGCATGATCCACTTTGGCAAACCGTTCCTCGAAGCGAACGGCGCGATCGTGGCCGGGATCGCGCTCGGTTCGCTCAGCATGAGGACCAAGAGCATCTACCAGGGCTTCTTCGTGCACATCACGGTCGCCGGCCTCATGGACTGGCTCGCGCTCTCGCATCGCCATGCGCTGCCGACGGTCTTCTGGCCGCCCGGCTAGCGGCGGCGCAGCCGTCCGCGTCCTGGCCTAGCGGCGGCGCAGCCGTCCGCG
>CALFNG010000091.1 GCA_937902985.1 uncultured Myxococcales bacterium | reverse complement strand
AGGCAGCGGATCGCGCTCAAACTTGGCGCGATCGGCGCTTAAGCGATCGGGCATGTCCCGGGCGCGTGAGGATCCCCTCGTCAGGGGCAAGCCCGCGCGTCCCGATCCCGAAATCGATCAGCGAGCCGGAGTCACGGCTCGGGAACCACACGACACTCGTTCCACCGTACGGCCCGGAGGGAGGGTTGTCCGGGTTGATGATCCCCGCGTAGGGGACGCCTTCGTCACCGTCGGCGAGCGCATACGCGTCACGCACCGCTGTCGGCGAGTGATACCGCTTCTGGTAGCGGTCTCCGAAAAGCGCGTCGATGTGAGGACGGAGGCCGCCGCTAGGGCCGGGGAGTCCCTGGGCGATGGCGCTTGCGAGCTCGGTCAGGCTGTCGGTAGGCACGACGTGCAGGGTACACGAAGGTCATCGGCGTCGGTCATGCGCTACCAGCACTGGAGTGACGGCGAATGGTGGTCGCCGGCGACACGCGACTGCGCGGAGACTCGTTCACTGACCTCCGAACAGATCGAGAACGCGTTCGGGATCCCTCATCGATGGGTTCACCGCCGGTGATGCTCGATGAGATCCTCGTCGCCGCGCTGTGGAATGCGTCGGGGCCGTGTGGTCGTCTGAAGGACGTGGTCTGCGCCGTCGTCGACGACGCACAACACCTCTTCGAGTTCGCCGAGTCCGAAGGGCCCAGACAGCTGAACAAACGTTGACCTACTGAACTATTGGTGTAGGGTGCCTTCGCTTGGAACCTGGTGCCCTCCAACGGAGCTACATGCGGGACGAGATCCTGACGATCAAGGAGCTCGCAAGCCTCTTGAAGCTGGCCGAGAAGACCGTCTACGCGATGGCCAACGCCGACGAGATCCCGGCGTTCAAAGTGCGCGGCCAGTGGAGAGTCAAGCGCATCGATATCGAACGGTGGATAGAGCAGCAGGTTGCGAGGAGGAGCAAGTCATGAGTCAGACCGGAACAGAGAGCGCCAGCACCCTAGAGCAGTTGGTCGCCACGCTTGCGGCCGACTCCGGCAGCGCCGGGCGCAGATTCTCAAAGTCAGACCTCCTTCCTCTTCTTTCAGGCACGCTCGGTGGAGAAGAAGCGTTCGCGCGGATCCGGATGGCGGCGAAGAGTGGGCTCCCGCTCGGCGCGACGTACGTTCACTCGGAGGGGGAGCGTCGTGGAACGCGCTACGTCTTCGCGAACACGTCAACACCACCGGCACCACGACCGGCCGCTTCGGTAGCCGCAGCCACGCGCGCCGCCGTCACCGGCGGGATGCGCGCCTTCCCGCCGCCGACACGCCCCGACCAGGCTGGGAAGATCGAGGTATTCGCAGGCGACAACTTGCCCATCATCTCCAACTTCGAAGCGAGCTCGTTCGACCTCATCTACATCGATCCACCGTTCAACACCGGCCGATCCCAGTCGCGAACCCGGATCAAGACAGAGCGAGACGATGATGGGGACCGCACGGGTTTTCAGGGGCGCCGGTATCGGACGACCGTGCTCGGCACGAGCTCGTTCGCGGATCGTTTTGACGACTATCTTCAGTTCCTCGCCCCGAGGCTTGAACAGGCGCATCGGCTGCTCAAGCCAAGTGGAAGTCTTTTTCTTCACCTCGACTACCGCGAGGTTCACTACGCGAAAGTACTGCTCGACGAGATCTTCGGACGCGAGAGCTTCATCAACGAGATCATCTGGTCCTACGACTACGGCGCGAGGGCGACTAACCGTTGGTCGCCGAAGCACGACACAATCCTCTGGTACGCGAAGAGTCCAACCAACTACTGCTTCAACTTCGACGAGATCGATCGGATCCCCTACATGGCTCCCTCGCTTGTCGGCGAGGAGAAGGCAGCTCGTGGCAAGACTCCGACCGACAGCTGGTGGCACACGATCGTTAGCCCGAACGGCAAGGAGAAGACCGGCTACCCGACGCAGAAGCCGCTAGGCGTGTTGACGCGCATTGTCCGTGTACACTCGCGACCTGGCGACCGCCTGCTCGACTTCTTCGCAGGCAGTGGCAGCTTCGGTGAGGCAGCCGCACAGTGGGGACGTGATGCCGTGCTCGTCGACGAGAGCCCGGAAGCGATCGACGTAATGCGGCGACGCTTCTCCAACTACGACGTGTCGTTCCGAGATTGCGTCAGGACGCTCACCAGCGAGAAGGTCGTTGCCACCTCGCCTCTCGTGGCCGAAAACGTCAAGCCTGCCCCGAACAAGGCTGAGCCCGCGATCGCGGTGAAGCCGGCGCCCGCGAGGCGAACGATCGAACAGCGAAGCCTCTTCTAGGAATGGCAGCGCCCCGCACGATCGTGGACGCGGAGGTCGCTGCGCTCGCGATGATCTCCGCGACGTTGCAGGCTGACTACGCGGCGGACGAGCTTCAGTGGCTAGGAAGTCCGTTTGCCTGGATCAAGACGCGCCCTTCACGTCAGGTCGGCACGATCGGCGAGCGCCTGGTTGCGGGCTGGCTGGCGGCAAAGGGTTTTGACGTGGTCCGTTCTCCTCATTCGGACGCAGACAGACTCGTGAATGGTCATCGCGCCGAGGTGAAGTTCAGCACCCTGTGGAAGTCGGGGATCTACAAGTTCCAGCAGCTGCGCGATCAGAACTACGACTTCGCAATCTGCCTTGGAGTGAGCCCGTTCGATGCCCACTGCTGGGCTATCCCGAAAACCGAGCTCGTCGGCCGCTGGAAGCGATCGATCGAACTTGGTCGCGAGGTCGACGGTATCCAGCCGCAGCACGGTGGAGCGGACGGCCGGGACACTGCGTGGCTCACGATCAATCCCGCAGCCGTGGGCACCTGGCTTGGGGCCTTCGGTGGAACGCTTTCGGTCGCGGCAAGGACGCTTGGTCGGATCGCCAAGAGGTAGCCCCGAACGCTGCGTCCGCTACGTCACCGGTCGGCGCTCGAAGTCGGGCCGCGCGGGTCCACCCGGGACTGACCGCGTTTCTCCTGCATCATGATCGCCACGGCATTCCCCTGCCTGACGACGTTCAAGAGGAACGCGTTACGCAGCATCCACACGGACAGTGTGGACCCGAACTCCTCGCTGGGCGATGCGGTCGGTAACGCTCGACGCGACGAGCATGCTGAAAAACGGGAGGCGCCACGGCTTCTTGTTAGCGAGCTTGTCGATGATCGCGAAGACCGTCGTCAGCTTCGAGGCTTGGATGGGTTCCTGAAGCACCTTCGCCTTCTTGGCCGCCGGCCATTCGTTACGCACGTTCTCCCGCGCCCGCTCATCGTCAAGGAATGTCAGCGTAGCCACGAGACCTTGATTGAAGAGGTGGCTCATCTTTGTGGACGTTCTCCCGATCTTCACGTGGACGAAGATCCCGTTCTTCGTGTCCAGGAGGTCGCACGGTTCCACCTGGTCCGCGCCAGTGCCGGTCGTCAGGCTCTTCTTGTCGTAGTTCTGGATCTTCAGCACCTTTGCGGTGTCCGCGTTGTACTCGTCCTCCCTTTTGTGAGCCTTCTTCTGCTTCGGCAATTTGATCGGGCAGCCTTTGAGCGAGTCCGACACGATCTTGTCGAACCGCTTCGTGATCTCGTCGACGAAGGTCTTGCTCACCTCGTACCAGTCGCCCGTGGTCAAAATGTGCGCCTTCATCGACATCACTTCGAGCAGAACACAACGGTAGAGCGACCACGGCTCGACTACAGCGCCCGCCTCATCGCAGAGCTCTATGCGATCCCGCTTCAGCCGTTCGACGAAGTCCTCGGGCGATGACGCTTTCAGTGCGAGCTCTCCGAGCCGTTCTCGAACTGCGTCCGGTCTTACTTCGCCGGGGCCGAGCGTCTTCTCCCACGATCGCTGTAGGCGCGAGAGTTCTTCCCCCGCGAGGAGTCGCGGAGGTGCGAACCCGAAGTCCTTGAGTGCCGTCTTCGACTTGGCCTTCGCGAGAAGGAGGGCGTCGAGCTTCTTGACGAGCACCGGATCTCGAATGAAGCGCACGTGGTCGATGAAGTCGAAGTTCGCCTGGTAGTCCTTCTTCTTGTAGAGCAGTTGGAAGCCGGAACAACACGAGCCGATCTCCTTGAGATCATCGATGCGGACGCGGCAGTGTAGCGAGTCTGTGCCCGTCACGAGGTCGCTCTCGAACTTCGTCCCCCCGCTCTTGACGCGTCCCGTCACTCCTTTGAGAAGATCATGGATTCGGTCCAGAGCGAACGCGGCGAGCGGGCGATCTTCGACGAACTGTTTTCGGGAGAGCTGCGGTGAGACCTCCAGCGTTCGCGAATCCAAGCTGCGGATCAACTTTGGATCGACCGTGTTGAGTACGGTCCGGATTCCGAAGTCGTGAACGATCGCCTCCGGCGCGAGCAGACTGCGGCCGTAGCCGAACGTCACGGCGAACTTGTTCCCCGCGGCTTCTACGAAGAGGAGCGCTCCAGGCGACTGCTGGAGTAGCGTCGCCGCGTTTGGGACGACCGTCGCCAAGCGCGTCGCCCACTTCGGCGTCTTTGCGGTGGCAGTCTTCAGAGCCAGACCTCCGAGCCCGGCAATCGGGTGGATGTCGACGGATTTCGACTTGGCGTGGAGAGCGTCCTTGAACGTCTTGATGTCGGGCTTCAGAAGGAAGACCGTGAGCGGCCACACCTCCCCGGACTTCGTCTTCTTCGACGCGATCGTCCCCGTCTTCTTCTTTGCAGCCATGCCCCCCCCTGCCCCCCCCTCCGCGAACGTGACGAGCGTTCGCCACCTCCGAGTATCGCACGGCTTTTCCGGCCTACCTCATCAGAGATGACGTGGCCCATGCGCCGGTCGGGAGCCGAGGCGCGTGCTCCGTGCTGAGCCCCCGAGCCGCTCAAGGAGGGTTGCGTGCCTAGGCCGGAGATGGCGACGCGGGTTGTCCGCGAGCATTTTGGCGGTCGGGGAGCTACCAGGTCGGGCGCTCAAGTGGCGCGGGCGTGACCGAGATCATCTGGTCCTTCAGCGGCCGTGTTCCTCTGATCCACTTCGCGGCCAGATCGTGACCCACGTGG
>CALFNG010000090.1 GCA_937902985.1 uncultured Myxococcales bacterium | reverse complement strand
CCCTTCTCCCGCTCTAGGATTTCGCGTCATCGATGATGCGATCACAACCCTCTTCACACCCTTCGCCGCGGATCTCACACCCCCGCGCTCGACGAAGGAGCTCGCGCGGCTCCGCCGATTAAGCTTGATCGCTGGGCAACTGTCCAGCGCTGTGTTCAGGGGGTGCGATCACAGGCGCTTCTTCGCGCGACGACGCCGGAGCAGCCGCGCCGTCGCGATGGAGATCACCTTCCCGACCGCGGCGCGCATCTCCTCCTGCTGCGCCGTTGAGTAGTGCCGCTGCATGCGCTCTGTCTGGTGGCCGGAGATCGCGCGCAGGATGATGTCGTGGACGTGCGCTTGCCGTGCGAGGTCGTTGAACGTCCGGCGCATCCCCTTCGGCGTGAGCTTGAGCGTCCAGCCGAGGGCCTTCAGGACGTCGCGGAACGGTTTGTCGAGCACCGATCGTGAGCGCATTCCGCCCGTTGTCGACGGGAACAAGTAGCTCGAGGCCCGCATCGGTCCTGGAGGGAGGGCCGCGACGTGCGCGCGCAGCACGCGCATTAGTGTCGGCGGGAGCGGGATGTCCTGGTCGAGCTTCGTCTTCGTCTGGTCGACGATCTCGTCGCCGGCGGGGTTCGATCGGCGCAAGAGCACGAGGGCCTCGTCCCAAAGGATGTCGCTCTCGGGCCCCGTCCGGCGAAGGGGACGGAGCGGGGACGGAGCGTTGAGGGGCGCGCGCCGATGCCGAAGCCGAGGAGCACCATCGCGTAGTGCTGCGGATAGAGCTCCTTCATCTTCGCGGCGAAGATCGGGATCTGCGCGGCCGTGAGCGCGTTTGGCTGCTCGCGCGTGTACGTACGCGGCGCTGGGAAATACTCGACGGGCTTCGCCGGGTCCCGCGCGAGCTCGTAGTGCTTCGTCATCGCCGCGCAGATGACCTTCAGGATCGAGAGCCAGCCGTTCGCGGTGACGGGCGAGAGCTTCACGATCTTCTGCTTTCCCTCGTCGCGCTTGCGCGTCGACGGCATGCCGTCGCGAATCCAACGAGCGACCTGGTCGCGCCAGACGACGACGTCGGCGGTGCGCAGCTCGTCGACGCGCAGGCGGCCGAAGACGGGGATCAGCCGGGTCAGGACGTTGCCCCAGCGCTCACGGCTCTTCGACGACGAGAGCTTCCCCTCAGCGACCTTGCCTCGAACAACGATGCCGCGTACTCGCTCCAGGGCGGCGGCGACCGGATCGCCCCCTCGACGCGCTCGTGCCCCTCGTGTCGAAGCTGGTCCCGGACCCGAATGGCGTCCCAGATCGTCACGGTCAGCCCACGAAGCGCGCGCGCGCACTGGACCCGGCGGCCCGTGCGCGGGTCCGTCACTCGAACCCGAACGAAGTAGCCGCCGTCCTTCAGCCTCCAGATGCCCAGGCGCGACGTCGGCGCCATCACGTAGCGCCAGCGCCGCACCCATTGGTTCTTCCCCTCGGAGGAATGCATCGAGGTCCCCGCGCCTCCACGTAGCGAGCCGGTGTTCCCGCGTCGGCCGACCGGGTAGACCTTACCGCGGCGGAAGGCACTGAGAAGCCCCCGCGGGCTACGGAAGCCGCAGTACCGGGCGGCATCCGCCGTCAGGAGGCGCGGTTCAACCGGCACCTCCGAGGACGAAGGCTGCCCACGAGAAGACGAGCGGCGGGGGGGCGCCACTTCACTCGTCTCGCGGGCAGGCTTCGTCCTTGGCCACTCAAGCACCGCTAGCGTCCGCGATTCGCATCCTTCCCTCTTGCGAACGCGATCGAGCGTTCACTTGTCGCGCAACAACGGCGTATGAGTGACTCCGACCAGCAGCCCCTCGGGGGCCAAAAACCGGCTGACGGTCTGACCCCACGGCTCCTTCTTGTTCTTGACCAGCATGCGGTAGCCCTGCGATTCGAGGGCCGCGGTGGCCCTCGCCACGCTGTCCACGTCAAACTCCAGCCAGGCCTGGGGCGCGGGAACGTCGTCCGGCCAAGACTCCTGTCCGAAGCAGGACAGGGCTGCTTGCGAAAGCGGCCAGATGGCGAAACTCTTCGCGCCCTTCAAGGCCTCGGTGTGCAGGTACCCGTCGCCTTCCTCCGTGAACTCAATGCCGAGCGCGTTCATGTAGAGGCCGCGGCTCGCAGTCGCTTCGCGCGAGATGGGACCAAAGCCCGCGACGAATAGAACCTTGACACTTCCGAGCTGTTTCATTGTTCCTTCTCCTATTCATCAGCCTGTGACGGCACCCTCGGTGAGCCCAACGCCGCACTCGACCGCTCAATCGGCCACGGTCCAAGCCGGGTTCCATGCGACCTCCCAGAGGTGACCATCCGGATCGTGGAAGTAGGCCGAGTAGCCACCCCAGAAACGATCCTTCGGCGGATCGGTGACGACGGCTTTCGCCCTGCGAGCGTCGCTCACGAGCGCGTCGACGTCGTGCTTCGACTTGACGATGTGCCCGATCGAAACAGCACCGAGTCTCGACTTCGTGGCGACGATCTTCGCGTCCTTCGAGAGCGACGCTGCGGGATAGAGCGCGAGGATCAGGTCGTTGGCGAGCTCGAAGAAGACGACGGCGCCTTCCTCGAACTCTTGACCGATGATGCCCTCGGTGCGCAGCCCCAAACCATCACGGTAGAACGCGAGGGAACGGTTCAGGTCCTCGACGGCCAAGGTCAGGACCTTGATGCGCGGTTTCATCATGCCGGAAAGCATGCGTCCGTGGCGAGCCAAGGTCTTGAACGGAACGGCCACCTTAGGGGAGGTGGGCGACAACCGTCGCGGGCGTCATCCCAGTCAGCTGCCGTGCCTCGCGGGATAGGTGAGCCTGATCCGCGTAGCCAGCGACCATGGCGAGCTCGGCCAGACTCTTCGTCGGTGGCATGGCTCGAGCTGCGCGCAGGAACCTTTGGAAGCGCAGGATGCGCTGCAGTGTCTTCGGGCCGTAGCCGAAAGCCTCCAAGGCACGGCGCCGAACCGTTCGGGCGCTCATGCCGAGCGACTCGCACAGGTGCCGCGTTACTTCGATGGGGTCGCATGGATCGGCGCGGATGGCACGAAAGATCGCGGACGCGGCGGGATCAGGCGCTTTCACCCGGGACACGCGGGCAACCAAGGCGCCTTCCACCCGCTGGGCAATCGCTTCCGGGCTACGGCCCTCACTCACGAAGGCGGCAGGACGTCGAGCTTCCGCTCCCCAGAACGCCTCCAGCGCAACGCGCCCGTTGACGAGCTCGGGCGCCTTCGTCCCCAGCCACCGACCGAGGGCGCCGGGTTGGAACCGAAGACCTACGATGATCGTGCCAGCAGAGAGCTCCTCCGCGTTCACGGTTCGGTCCGGCCCGGCGATTCGAAGGACGCCATTGATCCACTGGATATCGGCGTAGCCGTCAGGCACCACGTCTACCGACCCCGCCACCACTACGGTTGGCCTCACATGAAACCAGGTCCGAGCAAAATGAGCCGCGAGGGCAGGATGCGGGTCGCGCTCCCAGTAGGCGCCTAGTGCGCGGCAGAGAACTGACGGCATCAGCCTCGAGGTGTCCATGCTCCAACACGCGGGTTAGTCCCTGCGGGCGCCAAGCGCAACGTCGAGAGGGATGAGCCGGCCGCGGAAGCAGATCGTTCGACGCAGTCGGCGTCGGTCCGAGCGAGGTGCTCGCCGGACGCGCCTCGACCGTGCGCGTGAGCTGCTGGTTCTCGTACGTCTGCTCGTCCGAGCTCACCGCAGATGGATCGCCGCGCGCTTCATTTTCTGGGCGTACGCCGCTAGAATGCGCGCGCACATGCAGATCCGACGACTCGAATGCGGAGACGAGGACCTCGCGCGAGACACCTTCGCGATGATGACGAGCGTCTTTGACGAGGGAGTGGCCGATCTCGGTTCCGCCTACGTCGTCACTTTGCTCGCGCGCCCCGACTTCTGGGCGATGGCCGCGCTCGACGGGGAGGAGGTCGTGGGCGGCC
>CALFNG010000089.1 GCA_937902985.1 uncultured Myxococcales bacterium | reverse complement strand
TTCGGGCGCGTTTGGCGATTCGCCGAGGAAACAAGGACTCCGACCTTTTTATTTCCATCGCCCCCTGCGAAATTTATCAATGAAGGTACGCAGTTAGCCATCTGGGACGAGAACTAGCTATCCCCCCGAGGCATTTCTAATGTTGCGACTTGCGTCCTCGACTTACTCGATCGTTTGCGCAGGCGTCCTGCTTTTGGGGTGCAGCTCGTCCCTCGTCGGGAAGAACTCCAATGCGGTCGGAAGCGCGCGGGCGAGACTTGACGTACGGATAGCGGATCAGAGCGCTGGTTTCGGCCGGGATCGAGGCCTTCAGCCGGTCGAGATGACGCTCGTGAACCAGTCAGACGTGCTCTTGTGGGCGAATGCGCAAATGATCTCCGCGTCTTCATATTTTCCACACCACGCTGAAGTCGATTTGCAAATTACGGGGCCGTCCGGTCCGTTGACATTCAGTTGCAAATCCGATTCCGAGCCAGCGACCGTCGGCGCGTACGTGCTTCTGAGGCCTGGCGGACGGCTGACGAGGAGTGTGGAGCTTTGGTGCTATGGTCACTTCGATGAGCTTGGTACGTATACGGCGCGGGCGAGGTATCACGACGGAAATCCGCAAGCGCCGCTACCACCGACTGGCGCGCAGCATCTGTCTGAAGAGGTGCTCTCGGAGCCTTCTGTATTTCACGTCGTCGGCAACTAAACGTTGATTTCGCGAGGAAGTAGTCGTTTCGCGCCAAGTGCACGGGTCGGCATGGCATGGCGGCGCGGCGCTCCCCAACCTTCACGGTTCCGATTCGCCGGTGACGAGGCGGCCGGGCTGCGGGTAGGAACTGCTTGGCCTGTTCGCGTCTCAAGAAAGGCGCGGGAGGCAACGTAACGCCCATCGGGCGTCCACGATGGTTCGCGATTCCGCCTTGAACGGCATGCGATGGGTCAGGAAGCGCCTAAGACGCGTTCCGTGGACTCCTGGCCCTCTCGGACGGCTTTGGACCGCTTACACGCTCTGCATACGTTGCTGGCCAAATTCGCCGGCCGACCCGCCGACCCACGTATCGACGTGCCATCGCGTCCGTACTTGAGCCCCTGTCTGATGGTTGGGCTCAAAACGAGCAGGGGCTCAGCGGCGAAGTCTTCGATCGTCTAAACGCGGCACTCGTCTCACCACTCGAGGCCCTTTGGTTGTCCCGGTTGGCCAAGGGCGCGGCGATCGCCTCGCGTCGCGCGCATCACGACGTCGTTCGTCGCGTCCTCGCGTGCCGTGACTCCGTGTTCTTGAATCAACCCCAGGATCGTCTCTTCGTTTTCTTTGGTGGTGTTCATGGTCGTGGCTCTCTCGTTCGGTTCGTGCGCGCGCCGCCGCCGCGCCGCTCCGCACCATGCGGGGAGGCCGGGGAGCGCCGCGCGCCGACGTCTCAGGGGGTATTGTCCCGCCCGGAGGCCGATCTGGCGAAAGAAAGGTGGGACAAGGTGGGCGGCCAGGCACCTCGGCCAAATCGGCCCGCGAAGATGAGATCCGCGACCTTGCAAAGGGCGATGGGCACCCATGGCAAGGGCCACGACCGGTCGTCGCCTTTGCGATCACGAACCATCGCCCTTGCCTTGGCCCCCCATCGCCCTTGCGATCACGAACCATCGCTCTTGCCACGGTTGGCCATCGCCCTTGCGATCACGAACCATGGCTCTTGCCACGGCCGACCATCGCACTCGCGGTCACGAACCATCGCTCTTGCCATGGTCGGCCATCGCCCTTGCGATCACGACTATGGCGCTTTGCCATGGTCGGCCATCGCGTTCGCGATCACGAACCATCGCTCTTGCCATGGTCGGCCATCGCCCTTGCGATCGCGAACCATCGCTCTTGCCACGACGACTCATGGCAAATGCGTTGGTCGCTCGTCGCATCCGCCATGACCGTTCATCGCCCATGCGATCCCGACCGATCGCACGGACCATGCCCTCTTGCGATCGGGCCACGAGGAAGACGCGAAGGATCTCGCGATGGTCAGCATCGCCCGGGTGCTCGACCCTGACGACGTGCCGTGGGGCCTCGGTGGCCACACCTTCCTCGTGCACATGTTCTCCGTCATCCGGCAGACGTGGTACCGGCAGCGCCGCAAGCGCAATGCCCGGCGCGAGGTTCCCGATGGAGGCGAGGCGCAGGACAACACGGCGAACGACGGCGAGCTCGCCGACGCCGAGGTCGCGCGCAAGCGCGAGTTCGAGACCCGCCGGAGCCGTGAGGGGCGACGACGATCGACCCATCTGGGACGTCTGGCGCGACAACAGGCAGAAATCCCTTAACTTTCAGCATCTTGGGGAGTCACGCTACGTGGTGGGCCAAATGTCCTGTCATTGACTGAATCCAAGAACGGGACATATTGTGCAGCATGGAGATTCGGGGCACGCATGGCGTTCTCGCTACCGCTTCCGCCGCCGTGGGACAGCCGGGGGTGGAAGGCGAAGATCCGCGATCGCGAGCGGCTCGAGCCGCCGCACGTCACTGTGCTGCACCGATCGCGGGCGTGGCGATGGAATCTGCGCTCGGGTGGCTTCATGGACGCGGATCCGCCGCCCGGCGACGTCCCGAAGGAGATCGCCGCCGTCATCGTCGAGAACCTGGCCTGGCTCCGCGCGGAATGGGACGCGATGTACCCGAGCAACCCCGTGGCACCACGGGAGGCGGACGATGACTGACGCAGTCTTCCTGATCGACCACGAGGAGAAGCTCGTGAAGCAGTTCGCGGCGCTTCGACCGAAGGTCCTGCGCTCGCCCGACGAGGTTCGCGAGGCCTTCGAGACGCACTGGCGCCACGCTCTATGGATCGCTCCGGCGGCGAACTCGAGGCAGCGCCTCCTTGCGACCTCGCTGCGCGGCTCGCGGAAGGGCGATCAGCGGCTTCTCGTACTGGGTCGCATCGAAGGGGCGCGCCGCGAGCTCCTTCATGGGCTCTTCCGGTTCGTCGTCGCTCTCGAAGAGGGCGTGAAGCTCCTCCCTCCTGACGGACTCGCCGAGGTTCTTGCGTCGTCTCACCGGGACGATCTCTTCATCGGTGGCGCCGTGGATGCCGCGGATCGCGTGCTCGTCCTGTACCGTGGCAACCTCGAGTCGCTCGTCGTGCCGCTCGCATGGTTCGCGCGCCCCGGCGGACCACGGGCCGAGATCGACAGCTTCGAGGTCACGGATTTTGGCCAGACCGTCCGTCTCGGTCAGTTCGAGGCCGCGGCCGACGCCATCCTGTACGAGTTCGACGTCGAGGCACGACGGCGCGCGAAGCAACGGAGCATCGAGAAGGACGCGAGCTTTGGCGGCGCGCTTCGGCGCCTGCGCCGACAGCGCGGGCTACGCCGTGAGGATTTCGACGGCATCAGCGCGAAGGAGATAGCGCGCATCGAACGCGGTGAAGTGGAGGAGCCGCACGCCGACACACTCGCGACGCTCGCGGCCCGGCTTGGAGTGAAGCCGGAGGAGATCGAAACGTTCTAGGCACCTCGACACAGAGGTTTCGATCGTTCGGGGCAGAAGCAGTGGCACCTGCTCGGGGGCGATGCAGAGGGTGATGCTTGTCGCGCTTCCCGGCGGCTGCGGGCTCCGCCACCAGGACGAGGTT
This sequence comes from uncultured Myxococcales bacterium, assembly GCA_937902985.1. Classification (GTDB taxonomy): domain Bacteria; phylum Myxococcota_A; class Polyangia; order Polyangiales; family Polyangiaceae; genus Palsa-1150. Next base: position 5,125 of record CALFNG010000089.1, on the reverse strand, counting down.
CGACTCAACCACCGTCGGTGCCATGCCCTGGGAGCCCCGGACCACAGCAGAGAACCCCTCGCGGGGGGCACGACGCCGACCGGTACCAGGTACCGGGGCAGCCGATGTCGTCGGGGCTCGCGCACATCGGGCAAGACCCGTCGAGGACCGGGGGGCCACCGTCGTCGGGCAACTCGCAGCACGTATGCCCGTAACAATCGGCCGTTGCGTAAGTGCGGGCGCAGCCGAAGGGCGGGCCGCTGGCGCAGACACCGAGGCACGGCGCATCGCCACCTGCGTCGGCATCGCCGTCCACGCCCGCCTCGGCGTCCGGCTTCGCATGTGGAGCAACAACATCGTTCACGGCATCCGCGAGGTCCGGACCCGAGTCCTGCCCACCCGAACCGACCTCGAACGTCGAATCGCGCCCCGAGTCCGTCGGGGTCTCGGCGACGGCGTCGGCCGAGGAGTCGCATCCGGCTGCGGCGAACACCATCCAGAAGGCGACGCCAATTCGCATCTGCATGCCCGTGATGACAGCAAGGACCGGACCGGCGGACCGCGCTCGAATTCGCGGGTTTCTATGTGCCATCTTGAGCCGCCGGCCACGAAACGCGACTTCGGCGTCGCGCGGTCGAATCGCTCGCCAGAACTTGTCGTCGACGAAGACGACGACGAGATCGTCGGCACCGCGTCGTACATGGCGCCCGAGCAGGCGTGGTCTCACCGAGCGCCCGACCCGGCGGGCGACTGGTACAGCAACGCGACTAATGTCGGCTTGGTCATCCTGATGGCCCCTCGGTGCAGCAGCGAGAGCCACACGGTGGTGGCCGACACGGCGAACGAGAGCATCGAGACCGCGAGGCTGAAGACCGGCTCTCCCGCGCGCGGCGATTTAGGGATACGAGCCATCCGCAAGTCCGTCGACGTACTTCTCGATGTTCGTGTATCCGGTGTGGTCGAAGTCGCCGCTGGCGTCCGACGGGGATTTCGGATCGAGGCCGTAGCGGACCTCCCAGGCGTCCGGCATTCCGTCTCCGTCCGCGTCGGCCGGCGATGCGCCGCCTTTCAGAGTGCCGAAACCCCCATTGGCGAGCCCCGTTTGAATTGGACTCGTCCATAGATGACCGCTCATGCCCAAGGAGGTCACATCACCGATGACCTGGGTATCCACCTCGTCGCGGTGCAGCGACGCGCCGGCTCCGGCGATGACCGCGGCGTAGGCGTCCGCGGCAGAACGGACCGGCAGCGACGCCGTCGCCGACGACCAGGGCGCGCTCAGGACAATCGCGCCGGCAGGGGTCGACAGGGCGGATCCGTTGAGCACCCCGTCCGTGTTGGCGTCGAGGAAGTTCCCGCTGTTGAAGATCGGCTGATTGTTGACCTGGAAGAACGCGTCGGAGGGCGTAGTCGTCGACGGACCCGCGATGAAGTAGTTGTTGACGACGTCATGCGAGAACGTGCCAGCGGTGTTTCCCGCCGTATATCCGAGCTGATAGTCGTATACGACGTTGTTGGCATACTGCGTGTTCGCCTTGGCAAGCGGGCAGCGGTTGTGGGCGTTGACGAAGAGGTTGCCGTACCAAGTGTAGGGCCCCGTCTCCGTGTGCGCGGCGAACTGCTGGCCGATCGGGTTCGCGTCGATCGAATCCTGGACCGTCACGTCGGTCGCGCCGACGGAGTCCATGTTGTTCCACTGACCAAATTCGATCGACACGTGGTCGAAAATCATCGCGCTCGAGCCCGCGAGATTGATTCCGCTCCTCTTGAAGTCGGGATCGGACGGAGTGCAGACGGTGCACCCTGGCCGGAAACGCACATATCGGACGATAATGTTCGAACTCCCGGAAAACGAGACCTCGTTGCCCATGAAACCGACGCCGTCGCCTGGCGCTGTCTGCCCCGCGATCGTGAGGTTGCTTTTCACCGATACTGCCGAGCTCAAGGCAACGTATCCGCCAACGTCGAAGACGATCATACGGCCGCTGGCGCTAACTGCGTCGCGGAAGGAACCGCCGCCGGAGTCGTTCAGGTTGGTCACGTGAACGACGCTGCCCCCGCGACCGCCGGTGATCGCTCGCCCGAAGCCGAGCGCTTCCGGGAACGCGTAGACAGGACCGCGCGGACCGCCGACGCCGTCCCATGCGGCCGCGTCAGAGGACTCTGTCGCTGTCATTGCGTCGTCTCCGCCGTCGGATCCTGGTAGAATCCCCTGTCCGTCAGCTGCCCCTGCACCGCCGCGTCCGCCCTCCACAACGGGGCTTCCACCGGCGTGCGCTCCGCCATCGACAGGCATGGCACCGGCAGCACCTGCGCCAGGGTCCGGCATCGAGCCGCACGAAATAAGAAGGGTGGAAGCGAATCCACACAAGCTCGACGCCGTTCGGTGTCTCATGACAATTCCTCAGCGCGGAAGGTTTCCGCAAGCGTCGCTCCACCATGCGTGATCGAGCCACAGGCAATCGCGGTATCCACTGGGGAGACGCCGAGGAGACGCTGGGCTAACGTGCGAATGTTCGCAGGGGTTGGCGATGGCTCCCAGGGCCGTTGTCCACGGCTCAAACTTCTCGAATAATCCTGACGGATTTCAAGGCGTTCGGGAAAAGGGCCCGTCATGACCGACCAGGATATTACCCGCAGCATGCGCTCGGCCTCGGGCTCTCGATCGCCAGGCACATCGTGGAGCTACACGGTGGCTCCATCGAGGTGCACAGTCCCGGCCTCGATCACGGAGCCACGTTCATCGTTCGCTTGCCCATCAGCCCTCTCGTCTCGACGACCCTGGGCGTGTCCCGCGTACCCGCGACGAAGGCGCAACCCGCCGACGCCACGCGCCCGGCCGGGTCCGAGGGAATTCGCGTCCTCCTGGTGGACGACGAACCGGACGCGCGCGAGCTCGTCACCTATCTCCTCGAAGCTTCCGGTATGGAGGTCCGCTCGGCGGGCAGCGGCGCCGAGGCCCTCAAGGAGCTCGAGACCTTCACGCCGCACGTCATCATCTCCGACATCGGGATGCCGGACGAAGATGGCTTCGCCTTCATCCGGCGCGTTCGCACGCTCGGACGCCGAAGCCAAGAAGAACATCCCGGCCGTCGCCCTCACGGCCTTTGTTCGCAACGAAGACCGGACGCGCGCCCTCGTCGAGGGCTTCAACGTACACATGGCCAAGCCCGTCGAACCCACGGCCCTCCTGAAGGCCGTCGTCGAGCTCGCGGGCCAGGTGCGCCACTGAGGCTCCGTTCCTGTCTCAGTCCGTGCGACAACGCAGGTCGGGCGGCGCTCCCTCCGCCGCCGTGATGGCCGAGCACGCGGCACTCTGCGTCTCGATGTAGTGGGTGACCTGCTGCGGTGCCCCGCCGTCGATACGGATCGTGTCGTTCGGGGTGTCGTTGATGGCGAAGTCGAGCGACTCGATGCGCGTCGAGCCGTCAGCCACGTATTCGTACGTCGTGATCACCCCCGGGGCGCCCGTGGGCTCGACGCCGCACCACTCGCGAATCGACGCAACGCGACCGTCTGCGTCGTAGTCGTAGAGCGTCACCGATGGCAGGCAAAGAGTAGGGTTCGACGGCGGGGTGAGCGGCGCGACATCGACCCTCGCGAGCCGACCCCCATCGTCGTACGTGCGAGTTTCCACTGTGCCAGGCCCGGAACCCCGTATCTCGATGCGGTCGCAGCGGCCTGCGGGATCCTCGTGAAAGACGGTGTCTGTCGAAGGAAGTGCGTTCGCCTCCGTCGAGACCGACTTCGACCCGACGAGCCGCCCGCGGGCGTCGTAGGTGTTCGTGTTCTGCGTATGCATGTAGAGCGGGGCCGACGACGGTTGGGTCACGTCGGGTTGCGGGGGATACGTGAACCGGAACTCGACGACGTTGTCGCGGTCGTCAAATCGATAGTCGTGCTGGAAGTTGTCGAACTGGCCGGCACCGAAGCCCGCATAGGCCAGCACCTCCCCGGCGCCGCCGTAGCGCCACTCGAGTCGCTGGCTTGAGCCGCTGGTCGACGATGGCGACGGGATCTCCGTACGGAGCCGGCGCGTGCCATCCCAGGTGTCGTCTTTCGATTCGACCGTCTCGTTCATGCCGGGCCAGGTGCGCACGACGTGACACCCGGTCACGTCGATGGCGGCCGGGGATACACCCCCGTCTGCGAGGGTCGACGCGGCATCGGGGGCGGCCGGTGCCGGAGGCGCGTGGCTCACCGAGGTGGGTTTGCGACGCGGTTGTCCCGCTGCAGCCCGTGACGGCGACCAGACCGAGTACATACCCGGTAGCGAACGCGCGAACCCTCTTCTGACGAAAGACCATGAGCCCTCCCAGTCGCACGAACCATACGATTTCATGTGCGCCCGGGCGCGGAGTTAGCATAGAGCAAGGCGCGGGAAATCGGGCGGATCATGCGGCGGACCTCTGCGCCACCTGTGCCTCAGCCTATCACTCGTCGAGGAGTACATCTCGGCGACCCGCGTCGCCGCACGGGCGGCCTTGGACCGGGCGTTCGCGACGGCCGCGACGCCGAGCGCGAAGCCGTCGCGTCCGACGACGACGACAACGCCAGCGCGTTCGCGGGGAGGCGCGCGACGCGCGGCCGACGAGATCGGGACGCTCAGCTCTAAGACGCGTTCCGTGGACTCCTGGCCCTCTCAGACGGCTTTGGACCGCTTACACGCGACCTTGTCATCGATTCCGCATGATCGAGAACCCAAGATGTCGATGACCGACGTCAACGTCAAACCTTACAGCCCCGCCACGGGCACCTGACGACCGTGGGGCCGATGGGCACGGCGCGGGCGGCGCATGCACGCTCGCCAACGGCAAGGTCCTGGTCGTGGGGGGAACGCCGGCTTGGGCGACGTGGCGAGCGCGGAGCTCTTTGATCCTTCCGCCAGCACTTGGTCGGCGACGGGGAGCCTCGCGGCTGCCCGCGAAGACTTCTCGACGACGTGCCTGTCGGATGGCCGTGTGCTCGTAGCCGGCGGCTCGAGTGCGTCAGGGCTCTTGAACAGCGCGGAGATCTACAACCCGACCTCGGGTAGGTGGAGCACTCCGCGCATCGCTTCCGGAGGCGAACTTCGGCGAGCGCGAGGAGCAGGCGCACGCGATCTGCGACGAGGCGTTGCGCGAGTTGCTGCGTGAGGACCTGCAGA
>CALFNG010000088.1 GCA_937902985.1 uncultured Myxococcales bacterium | reverse complement strand
AGACGCCGGAGACGCCGGAGCTGCCGGGGCGACGGTTCCTTTGACGTCGGCCTTCAGATTCCTTGACGACGTGGTGTTCTGACTGCGAGCAGATCGCCATGCTCGCTATCGCTTGAAATTACGAAGTAATTCGCGCCATGCCGCCTCCTCGTGCGCCAGTTGGCAGGTTTCGAACCTTGGCAGGCGGCGTTTCGCAACTAGGCGATGCCGCTCGTCTTTCGTCGCTAACGTTCGACAATCTCGAAGGTTTCGGCCGCACGCGCGTCCTCTCCAGTCCACTGCTCTCCCCTCCAATCGACCCAGTTCTTGGAGACAACTCTGGAGACACTCCACGTGCCGCTTTGCTTTGGCGGTCGCGCGCGCCATGGCGATCACTTGAAGCGCCGTCGACTGTGCACGTGCCGCCGTTCCTCGTGCGCTTGCGTGTCCAACGTCTGCAGGTCATAGAAAGTACCGTCACGCCACATCGCCCAAAGGATACCCGCCAGGCGCCGTGCGAGCGCGACAACAGCAATAAGGTTGTTTCACGCGAATCCGCCGTCAGGATCGGCGACGGGGTGGCTCCATCCCTTCTACTCTGGAGACGGTCGTGGGATGATGGGCCGCGGCGATGCCACGATCCGTTGCGCAGTGCATCTCACGGGGTCAGAGCGAACCGCTTCGTGCGCCGCCACCGGTACGGCCCGAATCCTCACCGATCGAGCGTGAGAACGTTCCGACTGACAGCGACGCTGGCAGCGGCGGTGGTGCCATGAGATTTCGAGAGATATCAGACGCTCACGAAGGGGCGCCGCGCAGGTTCGACAATAGCGTTTCGGCGAGACGTTATAAGAGGACACATGAAGAGCGAAGTTGATCAGGCGCTTGAGAACTTTGAGACGGCGGCGGGGCACCTTTGCGACGCACTGAAGCTCTTCCCGTCGGGCGAGCACCACAACCCCGACGAGGTTGAAATTGCTACGAAGGCACCTCGCATGGCCGTCGAGCAGGCAAAGGCACGCCTTGATGTCACTCTTGCCGTAGTAAGGGACAAAAGTTCAAGCAGGACAGCCTGTGCGATGGTTGTCTTTACCGGCGCAATCACCTTGGCGACGATCGTTCAAGGATGGGTTGGCTGGCTGAACTACGAGACGGCAAAGACCCCGAAGCCCGTGGTGTGCACCGAAACGAAGAAGTAACCTGGCGTCATGGCGATCAATTTAGCGGAGCGCGCGGCAATAAGCAGACGAGGGGAGCAAGGACGCCGCGCGGGCAAGAGCGATAACGAGAGGGCGCTCGGGACAGACGTAGAGCGGCTTCTCCGCGAACTTGGCGAGGTCGAAGCCAGACGAGAGAAGGCTGAGGGAGAAGTGACCCGGCGCGAGCTTGAGAACAAGACACTCAAGGAGGAACTGAAGGCGATGAAGGACGAGTAGATCAGGCATCTCGACCACGCCTCGCTGGAGCGCCCTGCTCGGCCCCGGTTCGAGCAGGTCCTGCCATACGGGCTTGCCGGGGGTGCTCGTCACTCCATCGGGCTGGACGCTCACGGAGGCGACGAGGAAAGTCCGCCTCCCGCGGTGAGGGCAGCCGTCTCTCGGAGGCTGCTGGATACAACTAGTTTTCGACAGACACTCTTCGAAATGTCTCCAAGCAAGGACTATTTGCTTCCGTATATACAGTAGTACCCTTCTTGCAGATGAGTTTCAGGGTGTACGAGCAATCCACGGTTTTGAACGTCTGCTGGTCCTTCGACAAAGCCCCCGTTGCGTCGTACACGAATTCATATCGGCACCCCCCTCCTTCGCCTGGGTAATACTCAGGTCCAAGCACGCGCTTCGATTCTCCTCTCATTGCGAAGGACCCCTGCCCCAACCACCTCACCGTTCCGGACATTTCCCAAGAACCCGTATTGATTAAGAACCAAGCAGGGTTTCGTCTAGAAGACCGCCTGAAGCTCCCGTCGAGACTTTCGTCGAAAATGGATGTCAGACCGGACGACTGCTCGACCCACGCACCCGTGACGGACAAGAACAACCCGGCGCTACTTGTGGCCGATGCCATGAGTGTTCCTGTGAACACCATCACCGCAGTGGTATTCCTCAGCATGTCCACTTCTTTACTCCTTAACGCCCATGCGTGCCGCCTCGGCTCGCGTTAGGCCCATGGCGACCGAAATGCGTAGCGCATCCGCTTGCCCCTTCGCGCGGACGTAGGCGTTCATGATGATCTCCGAGCGATCTTGCTGCGAGATTGAGTCCCATTCGTCCCAGATCACAAAGAGCCGCGTGATCGGCCCGTTCCCCGGCGGTTCGGCCACGATCAGCGGAGCGTTCGGATCCTCCGTCGGCGCCTCTATCTCTCGGGCGAGGCGATCCTCGAGATCTTCGGCGCCCGCCGGGCGGGCTCGAGCAGTTGCACGACGGAACGGCATGGCGGATCAGCTCCAGAGTTGAATGTGATTCTTCAGGAACCAGTCTACATCTTCGAGGAGCGTTAGCACCTCGACCCGTGCCATCGCGGCCCATGGCGCCGCCGGCCGGTAGCGCATCTCGATCCACCACGTTTCACTCGCGCGTGCCGTTCGGGTGCGGAGCTCGGCGAGGAGCGCCGGACCCAGAGGTCGACCGTGGTCGACCCTCTTGTGCTCCAGGAACGCGGCCCAGAAGCGCAGTGAATGATACGATTCGCGTCTGATCGCCGGGAATCGCAGTCCGCCGTAGATCTTGGCCGGCCCCAGCTTGCCCCCAATGGGATCGCCCCGACCCGCACCGTCCACGATAAAGCCGGCTGTCTTCAGAAGCATCTCGACGGTGAACCCCGCCAGGTAGATCGCGGCGAACGGTCGCCCCTGCACGGCGAGCTCGTACGCCTCCCAATAGTGGTCGTCGGCCGCCAGGACGAGATCGTTGACGGTCTCGTCGACGGGCTCAAGCTGGGATCTCAGCACCGGCACTCTAAGTCTCCCCCGCGTCGTCGCCCGGAGCCTTCGTGAAGATAAACTCGACGTTCTGAAGGTGATGCGACACGTGGCGACCGAGAAGAAGCGCCCAGGCGGTCCTCTGTCGCACGGCCTCGTCCTGTCCCACAACAGTGGCGACCAGCGTTCCGTTGCCGACGATCTCCACCTTCCGGACGTCTGGAAGCGTCGTCAGATCGGCCTCGAGCTCGTCGCGCGTCATGGCTTCCGTGTCTCATAGCAGCCCGTCGCACCGTCGGTAGGGCAGCGTCCTAAGGCGTCCCACGGCGCCTGTCCCGACTGGAGGCGTGGCGAGTGCTGCGGCCTCAGCTGGTGGCCTCCCCGAGGAGAAGACGCGCAGCTGCGGGCCCGGGGCGCCCGGCACCCGGTGACGGCCGCCGTCGGGCGTTTCGGTAGTCGATACACGGAAGGGCAGGAGGTACACGGCGCCGGCACCGTCGACGAGCGCACCGAGGATCGCGTCCGCTCGTTCGAGGTACGCCGGGGAGCGCGACGTACGTGACGTGCGCATGCGGGTGGTCGGTGTCGTGGTTTTGGTTGACCGCCGCCCACTCGATGGACCGTCCGAGGTCACGTTCGACGCGCTTCATTAGCTCCCGGACGTAGCCCGTGAGGTCGAGATCGCGCGCGTCCTCTGGGGACACGATGAACCGGAACTGGTGCCGCTCGCCCACGCGAGGCTGCGCGAAGGTCTCGCGAGACACGGGCGCCTCGAGCCCGTAGAGCACGCTTGGCGAGCCGTCCTTCTCGACGCCGTCGCGCTCGATGTACCACAGGTGCCGGGCGGCCGCCTGCGCGCCGTGACTTCCGAGCGTCTGCCGGTGCGCTTTGACGACGACTCGGCGGGCGTTGTGCCGAGGACCGAAGCCGGCGGTCGGCTGCAGCTTTGCCGCCGCCCTGGCACCGAGAAGCCCGTGACCTCGGCGCACAAGCGTCGCGATGCGAAGTGGTCTCGAGGCGACCCGTTCGCGCGCGCGGTCGGTCCGGCCGATCCGAGGTCGGACGTCGCCCAGTCGGTCGTCGGAATGATCGCGGTTGCCCATCGTGAGACCCATCCCATCCGCCCCTCGGCAGCGCAGACGAGCGGCGGGAACGTGCGCGGTTCTCGGTCTACGCCGAATCCAAAGGAGCCAAAAATCTCTTGTCTATTAATTATTATATTCAAATAAGGGGCTCCCCCCTTTATCTTCTGGAGTTTCCCGAGATCGGCCGGTGTCGGCGGCGTGACGTGCCCAGCGTGAGCGGGTGACGAGGCGTTCGGACAGCGATGGGGAGCAGGGGGTGACTTTCCCGGCAATGATCGGCGAGGGGGACGGGCGTTACCGCCTGCTCGTCGTCTGTGGCAAAGAATGAAGGCCCTCAGCGGCGCTCATCAGGAGCTGTCATGGCGGCCCCGAGCGAAGGTCTTCACGCGTTGATGCGCGCGCCCTCGTAGATGAGAACGCCGATCCGATGTTCGTGTCACCGTGCTCGAAGGCTTCGTACAGGCACGACAGGTCGTGGATGTTGAGGTTGTCCATCACCAGGACGATGCCCTTGCGTGCGTCCGCCATGCGCCGGTCGAGCGCAAGTCGGCGATCCTTGGTTCCAGAGTACCCTGCGTCGATGTACTCGTCATGGATCGGCCATTTTCGTTGCTCGGCGAGCGAGCGGAGGGCGTCGAGCTGGAGGTCTGCGCGTTGGTCGGCCGTAGATACTCGGCCGTAAAGGCCAACTTTGGGCGTTCGAGAGACGGTCATGCACCACGTACTTGAACGGCGGCTCTCGATCAAAAGTCATGTCGGCTTGACGCGGCGAAGGTGGACTCCGATCCTCGATCCCATGCCGGACCTGAAGGACTTGATCAGAGCCGTGTTCGACGCCGAAATGGCCCGCAAGAAGGCCGCCGGGAAGCTCCTGAAGGCCCAGGTCGAACTCCTGAAGCCAGCAGAAGGCCCCCCAGTGACCGCTGAAACGGCCTTGGAGCGCCTCGTCACGAAGAGGACCGCCGTCCAAGATGCCGAGAAGGAACAGGACAAGGCTCTGTTGAAGGAGGAGAAAGCGCGAGAGAAACTCGCGAAGAAGATTGCCGACGGAACAGGCTGGCCCGACAAGGACATCAAGATGCTTTCCGAGTACGCGCTCGGGGGCAAGAGGCCGCGTTAGGTGGGCCACGTCGGAGGTTCGAGCGGCGGCGCATATCGTTGACCACGAGTTCCAGGTCGCGCCCGACGGCCCTTATGACCTGCGGGGCCGAGCGCATGCGGCGTGCGAACAGCGTGTAACTCGTCGAGGATCTCTCGATGCGCTTGCTCCTCTCGGCGAGGCTCAGACCCTCAAGCTGCTTGAGCCGGCGCACCAGGAGCGCCGGCTCCGGACCATGGCGCCGCTCCACGAGCGACTCGGCATCGACGCGGCGCTCGGTCCCAGGCGTGCTCGATCTCGCGGTCGAGCGACGTGAAGCGCTCCTGGGTGACCTCCCGCTCGCGCGTCCGTCGAATCTCGACTCGAGCCGCGGCCCCGGCGCTCGGTCGCCAGCTCCTGGGCGCTCCACCGAAGACCCCGGGCGATGTAGGCGCGATCCATGCGCAGTTGCCGGCCGCGGCAGACGCCGCGGACAATGACGTGCGCATGCGGGTGGTCGGTGTCGTGACTCTGTGGTTGGCCGCCGCCCACTCGATGGACCGTCCGAGGTCACGCTCGACGCGTTTCATCAGCTCCCGGACGTAATCGGTGAGGTCGAGATCGCGCGCGTCCTCCGGGGACACGATGAACCGGAACTGGTGCCGCTCGCCGAGGCGAGGCTGCTCGAACGTCTCGCGGGCCGCGGGGCCCTCGGGGGCGTAGAGCACGCCCGGCGAGCCGTCCTTCTCGACGCCGCCCCTCTCGATGTACCGCAGGTGCCGAGCCGCCGCCTGGGCGCCGTGACTTCCGAGCTTCTGCAGGTGCGCTTTGACGACGACCCGGCGGGCGCTCTGCCGAGGACCGAAGCCCGCGGTCGGCGGGAGCCTCGCCGTCGGCTTGGCACCGGGGCGGCCGTGGCGTTTGCAGCGTCGCCCCCGTCTCGCCGATCGTCCCGCACTGCAAGCCACGTTGGTGGCGCTGCACAGGCACCGCGCGGGTCTGCTTGGTCGTGGCGAAACGTGATCGCGTCGCCCGCGACGTCGCGCTTGCCGCCGAGGTCGAGTGGGCCGCGGCCCGTGCGGGCGCCCGCCTCGTGAGCGCGATGGGTGAGGGAAACGGCGACTCGCCCGCCGATGCGTTCATGCGCACGCCTATCGACGGCGCGGCCCAGTACGAGCACGGCCTGATTCGCGCCCGGACCCGGGCGGTACTCGCCGTAAAGCGCGCCCGCGGTGAGCGTGTCGGCGCAGTACCCTACGGCTTCGCCGTGAGTGCCGACGGCGTGCGACTCGCGGCCGCCGGGCGAGAACAGGCGACGATCGCGCGGGCTCGCGAGCTTCGCGCGTCAGGGCTGTCGCTTCGGGCCGTCGCCTCCCGGCTCGCCGCCGAGGGACGAGTGAGCCGCAGGGGGCGGGGTGTTCCTGGCGACCCAGATCGCGAGGATGCTTCCCCCATCGCGCTCCCAAAGCGCCGATGATGGTCCGGTGCCCATCGTCAGCTCGGCCCGGAAACGACCGGGCCGACGTGTGTACCGTCGCGCAGGTTCCACCGAAGAGCACGACGCCGCCGGCTCAGGGGAGGACCCCAATCGCCCCTGCTCGGCGGCTGCCGGCCACGAGCACGGGGCCCCCGGAAATCCCGCGATCACGCTTGTGTAGCTCCAGGTATTTCGTAATCGAATCGCCCTGTTCTCGCTGCCATGGCTCCTCGGTGGGCCTCCGTGACACACATTTTTTTGATTCGTATCGCACTCTTACACCACACGTGACTCCCGCCCTTTATCTTGCCCTTCGGCTTTCGCCTCCGGGTTGAGAAATCATGCTGACCACCGAAGGCACGAAAGGCAGTCGAGGGATGCCGATTCGAGAGACGCTTTTGCGGACGCGAGACCCTGACGGTGGCAACGAAGAAGGTGACGACGGCAGCGAGCGAGAGCAGGTGCGAAGGCGAAGCGGATGACGACCGAATACGCGACGAAGGCGGTCACGAAGGTTCAGGCGATCACGGCATCGCCATCCACGTCGTAAACCTCACGAGCTACCCACAGCGCGCGAAGGCACGTTGGAACCACGGCGCGCCGTAAGCGAAAGCAGCCGAGATGCAGACAAGCGAACGGTCCGAGGGTCTGGCGCGGGCGCGGGCGAAGGTCCGGCGAAGGCACGCGCGAGGCGCCGCGAAGGCAGCGCAGCCGGCCACGAAAGGCGCGAGCGAGGATGCCGCGGCACCCTCGGACGAGGTCGCCAAACCGGCTTCCCGTAGGCAGCCCCGTGGATGATCCGAAGGACGTCGCGGAGGCAGCGGGCGAGCCAATCCTCGAGGCCCACGGGATGCGCGAAGTGGACGGGCACCGCGGCCGCGTGGAAGGGCGGAGGATGCCCCTGAGGCAGCCGGTGAGCATGTCCTCGATGACTGACAACGAACGCAGAAAAAGGCAGCCGCGGGGACGGTCCGGATGCCTCGGAGGGATGGCGGCGGAGAGCCGCGGACAACTGAGCCGTTGCTATGTTCTCAGCATGTTGGCGACACGAGGTCGCCGCGTGCGTCCGAACGTGGAGGATGCTCTGGCGGCCACCGGTGAGGATCCGGTGGACAACGAGTAAAGGCTGACCCGATGTCAACCGTCGGGGTCCCGGTGATGGCCTCGCAAGCAACGTCGTCGCCTCGATGTCGACCTTCGACCGCCTCGGCGAGGAGGCCGGTGAATGATCCGGGCAACTCGTTGGAGATGAACGGAGAAACGAACGTCACGATGGCGCGACCCCAAGACCGATCACGCCTCCGTCGGCGACATCACCGCCATTCGTTCGAGCCCGGTGGTCTTGCGTAGGCGACATGCAAGTGATCCGGGTGACGTCCGAGACGGCGACCGGATACCAAGCGTCGTGGTTCCGGTAACCGCATTTCGCGTGCGACGTCGCGCGTTTCGACGCTGCGTTTCGAGCCTCGCAGGGGTGGCACCAGTGGACGACAGAGTGCCGCCCTTGGAAGTGGGCCGAAGAGACGTTTTTGCAAGGACGTCTGCCTCTCGCGTGTCGAGGCGTTGACGCTGCCGCCACCGCGACGGCGATCGGCGCGATCGAGACCCCGTAGTGCCAGGTTGATTGATCGTCTACGCGACCGGGGTGATCACGATGCAGGATGCGGAGGCGTCGCCGAAGGCGGAGCCGCACCGGGTGTGGAGTGGTAACGCGGGCGAGGTGAGCCCGCGCCCTCAACGGTGTCGTCAACGTTGGCGAAGACGAAGAAGGGCCAGGCAACGCAGCCGGCGAGGTTGGCGAGGGCCACGGCGTAACGACCGAGCAGGGACGCGTACAAGGGCAGCGCGACAACCATCGCGCGGCCGCGTGGCATTCGGCGGACCTGCGATGGTTCACGAGCGGGGCCAGGTCGAGGTCGACCGGCGGGTCATTGATGCGTTCGTGAACATGTCTCACGCAGCGTTGGCTCTGCCGAGCGACGGTCGAAGTTCGTGGGTGGTTGCTCGCGCGACGCCGCGAGACGTTCGCCGTGTCGGCGGTTAGGCGCAAATGAACGTTTACACATTCGAGTGAAGGAGGATCTACCCATGGCCACGGCAGCAACGACGACAGCAGCAGCAGTAGCGACAGAGACGACGAAGAAGCACCGCTTCCCGCGGCGGCTCGGGCGCTTCATCAACCTGGAAGCGGGCTCCACGGAACGCTCGACATGGTTGCCATCACCGACAAGCATCCTCGAGATGCAGACCGGCGAGGACTTCATTCGGTTCGACAGGCACCAGGCGAGGAACCTCCGTGACACCATCGACAAGTTCCTCGCCTTCGACCACCACGAGCATCCCGAGGAGCACGGAGCGCACACACCACAGTCGTGGTGGGCGTGCGCAGTTGCTTCGCGACGTGAGTTCCTTGCCATTTTCCGCACCCGAAACCCGGAAGAGTCAAAAATTGAGGAGGTAGACCGTCGCGGAGAGATCGTGGGCGACCGCGTCGACCGTTGTGCGATACCTTGGCCGGATGGACACCCTCCCCGATGAGCTCCCGGTCCTCGACAAGAACGGGCATCGCGTCGAGCAGCAGCTCGCCTGGAAGCGCGTCGAGCCGCTCAAGGAGACGAACCTCGACGATCTCGTCTGCGAGAACGTCGACGCCCTGGCCGACGTCCTTCGACGCGCTTCCCTTCTCGGGACGGAAGCGACGCTGCGCGTCCTCGGTCGGCAGGTCGACCGCGTCGACGTCGTCCTCGCGGAGGTCGTGGACGGCAGCTTCCAGCGTCTCGTGCTCGTCGAGGACAAGCTGGGACGAAACCCGCAGGCAAAAGACCAGGTGCTGACGCAAATCGTCAGGTACGGCGAGACGGCGCAGCGAGAGTGGGCCCATGCTGCGAATCTCGCCGCCCTCTTCAAGAACGCCGCGAACGACGACAAGGCGTGGATCGACGCGAACCACGAACATATTCGTCACTCGCTGAAGGACGGCGACTACCTCGCGCTCATCGTGTGCGATCGGGTCGACACAAGGCTCCTCAAGCTCGCCGAGCGCTTCGCGGGGCGACAGGACCCGCTGAATCGGAGCGAGCTCGCGGTCGTCGCGCTCGGGGTCTACCGTCGCGACGAGGAGCAGATCCTCGTGCCTCACGTCGTCAGCGCCGTGACCGTGCACGAGCGCCCCATGACGATTCGGGTGGAGGTCGTCGACGCGAAAGGCGACCCCGTCGCGGCGAAGGTCCATGTTCCGACCGCGCCATCGCCCCAGGCTCATTCTGGCAAGAAGTCGCGCCCCGAGGGCCGCGACGGGCCGTCGACTCGCTCACCCGCCCCTCCAGGCGCGGCGGATTTCTTCGCGCGCGTGCATGCGATCCTGGGCCCCGAAATGGCGGCCTTGGGCTGGGCCAGCTCTCAGAGCCCGAAGCGTCTCACCTACCGGGACTACTGGTGGTCTGGGAGTCATGTGGAAGTCCATGAGCTCGGCGGTCCCTCGGACGGAGGACAAAGCACTGTCTGCGATTGCGCCATTCAGTTCGGCGAGTCGGACAGCGGGGTCTACTCGCCCATTCTGATCAGCCTGACGGTTTACGCTCGCGATCCCGAAGAGCGCGCCGCCCTCGAGGCGGTCTGTCAGGGTGCAATCGACGGGGGCGCGTTGCGCCGTGACGAAGTGATCGTGACGAAGGCGAAGGACCTGAAGAAAGCGAAGCAGTTCGCTCTTGTTGTCTCCGAGAAGCTCCCTTGGACGAAGGCCGAGGAACTCGACGAGCCGTGTGCCGCGCGCGTCGCCGGCCAGCTCCGTCGACTTCGCGACGCCTTCGTTCCGCGCCTGATGCAACGTGACGGCCATGCCGCGGCGCCTCCGGGCGTCGTGCGCTTCCTCCGAAAGATGAAGTCGATCCTCGACGAGGAAATGGAGGAGACCTGGCTGGTCACGAAGTATGCGCGGAAGCGTGTCGGGTATGGCCAGGTGTACGGTGAAGATGAGCAAGACTCCGTCGAAGCGGTCATCTGGATGGGCGGCGATACCGGTTCGAACTGGCAGCCGCTTCGCGTCGGCCTCGAGATGACGACCGAGGCGCCCGACGATCGCGACGGATACAAGCAACTGTTCCTCGATGCGCGCGACGCGCTCCCGGTCGGAACCAGCGTGGAACCTCTCGGGTCACGCACGGTTCGAGCGCTGCTCTCGCTTCCGTGGCGCGAAGAACGCGACCTCGACGACGCGCTCGCGGAGCGCGCGGCGGCGGCGTTCCGGCAGATTCGCGACGCGCTCGAACCGCTCATCGAAGCTAAGGAGCGCTCGTAGCCGCGGAGACGCTCGTTCACTTCTTGCGCTCCTTGCCTTGTCGCCGCGCGTTCGCCCCTTGGCGCGCTGCTCGATGTCCCTCGGCGCCGGACCGCTCGTCGGCGACGGACCTTCGCCTGCCGCGGCCTTCGTCAACCGACGCCGCCAGTCGTAGATCGAGAAGCGACTGATGCCGTGTTTCTTCGCCGCCGCCGTCACGCCGTCCTTCGCGGCGTCCTCGAGCACCATGGCCGTCGGCGATGGCGAGTAGATCTTCGCGACTCGTGACCGGAGCGTCCGCTTCGCCACCGGCGTCGCCACCGCGCTCGGAGCCACGTCGGCAGGCACCGGAACGCCAGGCGACGGCGTCTCGATCGGGGCCGTCATCGCCGTTTCCACCGGCGTCTCGCCGCCCGCCCGTTTCACCCCTGCCGCGTTGGCCCACCGGCTCACGCAGCTCTGCGGAACGTCGTGCTTCTTGGACGCCGCCTGCACCCCGATGGCCCGCACCTCTGCGAGCACCGCCTCACGCTGCTCCCTCGTGTAGCTCCGCCTCTTGCTCGACTCCATCTCGACCTCGGCCCGCCCACGGTCACCCCCCGGTCCGTCCGGGATTTGGCTGCCGAGAGCGGATGGTCAGATGGTCGGCATCAGCAGCTACCCGATGGTGAAGGTCAGGACGGCCCAACATCCCGAGCCGAGTCAGGCCGTTCTCGCGTTGCCCGAGCGCTTGCGTCAGTCGGGGCTCGTTCCCCGCGTAGAGCGGCTCACGGCGAGATGCTACTCTTGAAGCCGTGGCACCGCGCAGCAGCAGCAACCCGAGCAGTGTACCCCCCGGCGACGCCCGACGAGCTCGCGTCTTGCCGCAGATCGACCGAACGCAGCGGGTCACGGCCATGCTCGACCGATGGGAGCGCGAGGAAATCGTCGACGAGCCGGATTGGGACGTCGACGACGTGGAGCGGCTCGCGCTCCGTACGCAGCCCAAGTGAAGCTGCTCCTGGACACGGGGGTCCTCGGGCAGATCTGCCATCCGCGCAAGCACGCCGAGGTGCGGGCGTGGTTTCGGCGCGCTGTGCGTGAGCACGCGTTCATCGTCTCGGAGCTCGCCGACTACGAACTGCGTCGAGAGTTGCTCCGCCTTGGCGCTGCCAAAATGGGTCCGCGATTCGGCCGTCAGCGAACGAGTGGCTGAACGATCGCCGCAAAGAGGCGATACGTTGACTCCTCGCGCCCGCCCGGGAGCTTCCTCTTCTTATCCGCCGAGCACCCCGGACCGCAAACGGTCCTTTCAGGAGCGGGCGCCGCGGTCGAGGCGGAGGCCGCGACGGTCGCGGTCGAGATGATCGAGGAGGCACGCGAGGACTTCACGCGAGCGAAGCGCGCGCGGCCGGGCCGGAAGATCACGCGCAAGAGCGAGCGGAAGACCGCGTGAAGGCGTGGGGCGAGCTCTGGCCCGGCTCGGGATGGGCGCGGCGTCCGCGGTCATCGTCGGCGCTGAGGCCTCCCCTCGCCGACGCCGGAAACCGGACCTGTCGCTTTGCGACTGGATCGTCCCGGACCCGGTCCCGACGGCCGTGACCGTGCGCGCAGTGGAGCTCCTCGCCCGGGGGGATCCGCTGGGTACCGAGTACGCCGAGGAGGTGGAAGACCGCATCTACAGGTTTCGGCGGGCCATGCACCCGCCGAAGGCGCAGATCCACGAATGGCACCCGGGGATCGACGCCGTCGCGTGCGCGTGGCGGAAGCGTTGTGCGTCGTGTTGACGTGGGACGACGTGCGCGCCGATCGCATTGCCGCGCGCGAGCGCGCCTGGGCGATGCGGCTACGCGCGCTCGAGGAGCCACGCCACATCAGACTGCTGCGTGGGACGATGATCACGGTGGCACGATCGGAGCCCGTGTCCCCCGCCGCGAGTACGTTCGGTTCGCCATCTCGCCACGTGCGGCACCCTCTTGTCGGAGGCGGAACATTCCGTCCTGTAAGCTGTCGGACCCCAGAATGCCCGCACTCCGTTGGCGACGTCTGACCGGCGCAAGCCGACGATTCGTCGTGGTTCCGGTAGTCGGCCTGCTCACTCTTGGCGTCTACGTCTGGCCCGCGCGACGAAACTACTACGGAAAGCTCGGCGACATCGATGTCAGGCTCGATGTGCCCTACCTCTCCGAAGGTCTGGACCCGAAGCAAAGGCTCGACCTCTACTTGCCCCGGCTCCGATCGCGGCCGGTTCCGGCGATCATCTTTGTCCATGGCGGCTACTGGAAGCCGCTCGATCGACGATGGCTCCAACCGCTCCTCGGAACCCACGGCAACGTCGGGGCGGCTTTTGCACGTCGCGGGATCGGCGCCGCCGTCGTTGGCTACCGCCAATACCCGCAGGTTCGGAGAGGTGACGACTCCCTCGACGACATCGCCCGCGCAATCGGGTACGTGAAGCGCGCCGCCGAAGGCTGGGGCGTCGATCCGAAGCGCATCGTGGTGATCGGACACTCGGCCGGAGGGCACCTGGTTTCGCTGCTCGCCATGGATCCTCGCATCCTGCAGCGCAACGGCGTCGACCGTGACGCTGTGGCAGGGTTCGTCTCCGTGGATGGGGTCTTCGATCTGCGCGCGGCGCTCGGCTACCTCAAACCCGATCAAGCCGAGATCATGCGTACGTTGTTCGGGCCCGACGACACGTCGCTCGCCGAGCACTCGACGATCTCGTACGTAAAGACGGATCCTCCGCGGATGCTCTTCGTAGACAGCACCGACGACGACGCGGTGTGTCTCGACGGATTTCGTCAGATGCGCGCGCTGCTGGCCACACGGTCGCGCTTTGTTGAGCTGAAGGGGTTGGGCCACAACGAAGCGATTGTCCGCGTCGGGATGGACGGCGACATGCTCACGCCGACCCTCACCGACTTCGTTGAGGGCACCGCTTCGCCGTAACTCCGCTCCCAAGCGGGCCGACCATCGGTCCCTGCCACAGCGGTGGGACGGAGGTGGTCATGTTGGAGAAATATTTTCTGCGTCTCGCGACCCGCGCCTTCGACACGACGCTCGGCGGGACCCCGTCCGCGCAGTGCCACCGCGCCAGGGGCCGTCTCAAATACATCTCCACGATCGAAAATTAGCAACGTTTGACCTCGTCCTACCGAGGGGCGCACGCGGGGCGGACAGCCCCCACTGCGGGGTCCGTTTTTGATTCCCGGGCGGCTGCTCGCGCGGCGACCACGGCCGAGTCGGGGACGTGATCGATCGCGAAAGTCCGCGGCGTCTCCTTGAAATGCCCGGCGATCTTCGTGCGGCTCCCCGCGCGATCGCATCGCCGCATGTCGATTTAACGCAGCACCTTGCGTGCGCTGATCGATGAACGCAGGTGCCGCCGCAGCCGCCTCCGAGCGGTCCGAGCGCCACGCGCCGAGCACGCGGGACGAACGTCCTGTCGCCTCGTGGACCGGCGAGACCCTCAGACAAGCGGAAGGGAGCGTCATGAGAAACGAGCGAGTCAGGCTCCAGCCCTACGTCGATGCGCCTTTGGCCAAGCAGCTCGCCGCCTACAGCGCGGCGACGGGCAAGACGACGAGCTTCGTCGTGCAAGCCGCCCTTCGCCAGTATCTCGATCGCACCGACGACAAGGTGCTGCTCCTGGGACAGATCGCCGGGCTCCGTCGGGCCTGCGACCATACGCAGCGCGACCTCGAGATCCACATGGAGGCGTTCGCCATCTACGTGAAGCTATGGTTCGCGTACACCCCGCACATCCCCGACAACGCCAAGGACTCCGCCCGTAGAACAGCCGAGAGCCGCTTCGCGCAATACCAGGAGTACGTCATCGAGCAATTCCAGGGCGGTCGCCGCTTCGTCGACGATCTGCCGCGCGAAGTCATCGCGGACGAGACCGAGCTCTCGAGGATGGCCAACGAAGCGCCCGCGGCTCCCGCAGGCGGCGAGGCGGCGTCGGGGACCGATGAAGAGTGATCGCTCGGCCGGAAGACGAGCCGCCTCGGACGCGCACGCGTCGACCACCCAACCTAACGCGTCCGCGCACGCCGCGAAGCCGCACATTCCTCCTCCTCCCGCCCTCCGAAAGTCCTCGTCCCGTCCTCACGCAGGGCGGTCGGCGGCGATGAACGCAAGCCCGCCATTGCGCCAGCCGTCGATACCGAGGGACACGCCGTCTGCCCGCCGGTCGCGCGGGTCTCCGGCGCGCGTCGCGGTCGCCGAGCTCGACCCTAGCGAGCTGCTGCAACTTGAGCGCGTGGATTGCGTCGCCGAGCCTGTGGGTGAGCCGTACGGGGCTCCCCCCACGAAGAGGACCTCGGGCCAATGAAACGCATGGCCCGGCCCCTCGTCGGAGCTTCTGCGGTCGCCGCGCTTTCCCTGCGGGCCGAGGGCGCGCCATCTTTGCCGCAGGTTGCGGACCCAAACCGTGCCGACCGCCAGCGCACGTCCCTGGAGCTGAGGGGCGCCGTCGTGCAGGCTTTGGGGCCTGCAATCGAGCGAGGCCTCGGCTTCGACCTACGCGCTGCCATTCGCGGGCGCCACGTTCGGGTCCTCGCCCTCCATACGGTCGACGGCCAGCCGCTGCCATCGGACTGGGCTATCCCCATCCTGCCGGGCGAGGTGGTTGTGGCGTGCGCGCCGCTGAGGTCGCCGCTGTCGGGCGTCGCGGCGCTCGTCGTTCGGGGCGCCGTCTTGCCACGGCCGAAGCTCGACATGCCGGAACGCGAGCGCATCGCCCGAGCGCTGGCCGACGTGCTGCTCGCCGAGCTGAAACAGAACACAACGTGAGCACGATCGAAGCGGCCCCACGGTACGCTGCCGCGGCGCCAGCGGTCATCGGTTGCTGGACATGCACAGGGTATCGAACCGAGACGTCTTACTGCCGACGCGAGAGGAGCATCTGCACATGAGAGCCGCGGTCTACGTTCGACTGAGCAAGGAAGATCGGCAAGGCGCCCGCTCGGGAATCGAGTCGTGCCTCGTGCAGCAAAAGAACGCCGAACGCGCCATCGAGTCGCAAGCCTGGTACTTCTCCGCCGACCGCGTCTTCGTCGACGACGACGAGAGCGGCGCCGAGATTCTGCGCCGCCCCCAACTTCAGGCCATGCTCCTCGCCGCAGAGCGCCACGCCTTCGACGTGCTCGTCTTACGCGATTTGGATCGGCTTGCGCGCGACGCCGCGCGGCAAGCGGCGCTGCTCGTTCAGCTCAAGGACTCCGGCGTCGAGGTGTGGACCTACACCGACCGCTCGTTCGTGCAGCTGGACGGCTACGGCTACCTGCTGACGGCCGTCAAGGGCGTGGTCGCCGAGCAAGAGCGCGCGAAGGCCGCGCAGCGCATCCGGGAGGGCCTGCGCTTCCGCGTGCAGGCCGGCCGGCGAGCGACCCCCGCGCCGTTCGGGTACCGCAACATTCGCGATGCGAGCGGCGCCGCGCGTTGGGAGATCGACGATGCCTGCGCCGCCGTCGTGGTGCGCGTAGGCGAGACCTTTGTGGAGCGCAGCGGCTCCTTTCACGCGACCGCCGTCGCTCTCAACGTTGCGGGGGTCCCCTCGCCGGGAGGGACCACCTGGAGCCCGCAGGCGGTCAAGAACGTCGTCACCCATCCGCTCTATCGGGGCGAATACCGCCACGGCGAGATGCGCATGGTCGCACGCGGTGGAACGCTCGTGAGCGTGCGCGCGCCGCAAGACGACGTCTTGCGCATCGCCCATCCCGAGCTCCGGATCTTGCCCGACGGGCTGCTCGCTCGGCTCGACGCACTGCTCGCGCGCCCGCGAAGGAAGGCATGGGGCGCCGCGACTCCGAAGCACCTGGCGTCGTCCTTTCTGCGGTGCGGCGTCTGCGGCTCTAGCCTCGTCGTGTCGGGCACCAAGAAGCGCAACAACCTCTCGTACGTCTGCGACCGCCACCGGATGCACGGTCGGGCGGCCTGCCGCGGCATCGGCTATCGCGCCGAGCACGCAGTCGACACGGCCTTGCTCCGGGCCCTTGCGCCCTTCATCAGCGGAGACATCGCGGAGCGCGCTCTTGGCTTGCTCAAAGCCGAGCTCGAGGCGCGG
Source organism: uncultured Myxococcales bacterium (assembly GCA_937902985.1). Taxonomy (GTDB): domain Bacteria; phylum Myxococcota_A; class Polyangia; order Polyangiales; family Polyangiaceae; genus Palsa-1150. The sequence continues at coordinate 852 of CALFNG010000088.1, read as the reverse complement.
GCCGCAGATAGCGGACGGAAGTCCGCCGGAGCACGCATCCAGCGCGACCTCGATGCAGCCGCGCGCCGCGCGAAGAACCTCGCCGATGCCATCGCCCGCGGCGGCGAGATGGACGCGCTCCTCGCCGCTCTGCGCCAGGAGACCTCTCGCATCGAGGGTCTCAAGTCCGACCTCGGTCGGCTCGATCACACGGCTCCCGCGGCCGTTGACGCGAGCGCCATCGTCGCCACGGCGCGCAAGCGCCTTGCGGCGCTCTCGAAGCTGCTCCGAAAGGGCGGGGTCGAAGCGCGACCCGTCGTCGCGGCCGTCCTAGGCGGCGACCGGCTCGTCGTTACCCCCATCGAGGTCAAAGGCTCGCGGCGCTGGCAGCTCGCCGGGCAAATTGCAGCGGGATACCTCGTGTCCCACGTCGTAAAGGAAGCCTCTGCTTCGATCCCATGGTGTGGCGCGCGGCGCGTGTTGCCAGGGCCTTGGCCGTCGCCGCGATCCGCTGCTCGGGCGTTGCGACGGGCACCTTGCGGGCCGTGAGGCCGAAAGCGGCGAGCGCGTCGATCTGACCGGCGAACGCGACGAGCAGCGCCTGCTTCAAGCCGGCGACGAACGTCTTGGTCTTGTCACGGAGCGCGCGATCGTCCTGAATGGCCGCTTGCCAGGCCGCCCGCTTCGACAGAACGGCCTTGCTCGAGTCGATCCGCGATTGGACAGTGGTCACGAGCGCCTTCGTGGCGACCGTGACCCCGGCGATCACGACGGCCGGAATGGCCGCCTCGTGCTTGTTGAGGCCGTCGATCAGCGCCTGATCGGAGCTGGTCTGGTCGACACGATTCTTCTTCGGTGTGTTGATTCCCATGA
>CALFNG010000087.1 GCA_937902985.1 uncultured Myxococcales bacterium | reverse complement strand
GGTCGTCGTCGAGTACGCGCTGCGCGACACGAAGAAGCCCATCGGCGTGTCGGCCTACCGCCTGCTCGAGAAGCTGCCGGCCAAGTTGAAGGGGAGCCTCCCGACCGTCGAGGAGCTCGAGGCGGAGCTTGGGGGGAAGACAAAGCCTCGCGAAGGGTGAGTCGTTGCTGCGCCGGCTCACGTCGAGCCCGGTCACGGTCATCCTGGAGCGGGTGGCGCCGCCCGCCTCAGAAGGGCACGGAGCGTGACGGGCTTCTGGATGGCGCTGCCCAGGGGGCGCGGCTGACCGGCCGCGGCGGCGTCCCCGGCTGGCACAGGTGGTGCTCCATTCTTCGGAGCACCACCTGGAGCACCACTTGAGCGTCACGGCTGGACCGCCTGAGTCACGCCCGTGGTCACAATCCTCAATCTTTTTCACTAGCCGACACGGCCCGTCACGGCCCATCGGCGCTTGACACGGTAGGGGTCGTAGGTTCGAAACCTATCGCGCCTACAATAAAAGCAAGCGGTTAGCGCACCCCCAGGCGCGAATGCATACCGCTCGAACCCCGAGGCATACCGCGATGCATACCGCCATCGTCGGTCCCCTCGGGTAACGGCCCGTCGCTCGTGCCGGATTGCACGAGCCGAAGAACCCGGCCGATGCTCTCGCGCTGCTCCCCGGGGGACACCGTGGAGTAGTGCTCGCGCATCTGTTCGGTCAGGTGGCCCGAGATGCTCCTGGTGACGAGCGCTTCGACGTTCGCCACCCGGGCGAGGTCGTTGAACGTTCGTCGCATCCCGCGCGGGGTGAACTTCTTCTTCAGGCCGATCAGCCCGCCCACGATCGCAAACGCCTTCCTCAGGAACGACTCCGAGCGGAAGGAGCCGTCCTCGGCGGGGAAGAGCAGCTCGCTCGCCTTCTGCTCCGGCGTGACGAGCTGCGTGTCGATGTGCCACCGGAGTACGTCCATGACCTCGGCCGGAACGGTGATGCGCTGGCGCAGCCCCGTCTTGGTCGTCTTCATGAACTCGTCCTTCAGCACGTGCGACCGGCGAACGAGGATCGCGCCCTGGTCCCAGAGGACGTCAGGCGTGGCCCCGTGTCGCCGCAGGGGGCGCATGGAGGAAGGTCGAAGCCCGGTCGCGAAACCCAGGAAGGTCATCGCGTACTGCCCCGGGAACTCCTCCTTCATGCAGGCGAGGAAGGCAGCGGTCTCCTCGCCGGTGAGCGCGTTCGGTTCCTCCTCCGTGTACGTCTCGTGCTCGGACGTGTCGAAGCAAGGCACGCCCTCCGCCGCGTTGAAGGGGAGCTGAAGCTCGCGCTTCGCCCGCTTCAGGATGTGGCGGAGGATGATGAGCCAGCCGTTCGTGGTCGTCGGCGCGTACGTGCCCGCTCCGATCAGCCGGGCGATCCCCGTGCGCCACGCCTCGATGTGCGTGGGCCGGATCTCGTCGATGAAAAGCTCGCCCAAACCGGTCACGTCTTCCGTCCCTCCGATCAAGTGCTCCAGCGTGTACTTCCAGCGTTCACGTCCTCGCGCGCTTTTGATTTCCTTGGCGGTGAGCTTCCGCTCAGCCAAGGAGAGCGCGTAGTCGGCGAAGCGCATCTTCGGTGACAGGCCCGCGCTTGCTCCGCTCCGAACCCTTTCGAGTTCTTCCTCGAGCCACTTCAGCGCAAGCGCTTCGCTCTCGACGTCGAGAGCCTTCCTGACCTCCTTGTCCTTGCCCGTCGCGGGGTCCTTCGTCCGGCCCCGCACCAGGTATCCGCCCTCCTTTCTCCTGAAGACGCCCGGCACCTTCGTCGGGCTGATCCAGCTGTTCCACCTCAGTGTCCATTTCTGCTCGGTCATGTTCGCCTCCAGAACTCGGAGGCGACGCACTGGAGCGTCCGACCGAGAGTGTACGTCCGCACAGGAACGCGTCGAGGTCCTCGCGCCGCCACATCCATGTGCCCGAACCGCCCCGGCGGCCGGCGGGCACGATGCGGCCCTCGTAGGCTGCCTTCCGGAGCGCGCCCGTTGTCTTGAACCCGCAGTACCGGGTCGCATCGACCGTCGTCAGGTACGGCGGCCAGGGGCAGGGGGCCAGCGCGGGCTCCGCCTCGGGCGCGGGCGTGACGTCGTCGCGCTCTTCGGGTCCAGGCTCCGGAGCGGCAGCGATCGGAGCCGACGGTGCAGTGCGGGCAAGCGGTCGGTGCTTCATGGGTGCGAAGCTCAAGGGCTGCCGTCAGACGGCAGGCAAAGGTTTCAGGAGAGGCGGGCCGCGAGAGCAAGCCCGCAAAAGAAAACCCCCGGCGCGTAGACGGCGCGCCGGGGGCCAGTGCTTCACGGAAAGTGTCGGATTCTGAAAGAAACTACGGTGATAAGGTAAGCAATAAGCATCGAACGAAGTCTCTTATGCAGCTGCCGCAGGCGGCGGAGACGGAGGAGGGGGCTCGTCACCGGCGGCAGCCTCGTGATGGCGTTTGGCCCACTGGCGCAGCATGTCGACCTGCGCCTCGGGTTTCTTCGGAAGCAACAGCGGGAAGAAGAAGCCGCCGAGCTTCGAGGTCGGCTTGCCTCCCGCCGCCACCTGCTTCGCCTGCCCTGCGTAGAAGCCCGCAAGCAGACGGGCGTCCTGCTCGTCCAGGAGATCGTCGCGGTACAGGCGATATTGATGGAGTGCCGAGGCCGCGATGAAGAGCGCCAGCACCACGAAGTAGGTGAACGGCACCGATGGGTCGCACGCGTGCAGGATCTGGCCGAGCAAAATCACGACCAGCGGTTCCAAAACCGTAATTGCTAGCCAGTGGTTGACGCGGCCATTGAACGTCAATAGCGGTTCGCCCGCCGACTTCGAGTGAACGGGGGCCCAATGCCCGATGTTCCATGACCTCAGCCAACCGACAACGAGATGCCCGAAGCCCACCAGGAGAAACGCCCAGTAGAGAAGCGAAGCCGCATCGAAAAGCGCATGCGGCTCGGGAGCGTGATGCGGCGGCGAGAGCATCGGGCCCGCCAGCATCCCGAGCAGCGGCGGAACGCCGAACATGCCCATGACCATGGGCAGCGCCCCGAGCAACGCTCCGGCAAGGGACCGCAGCATGATCAGGAACGCCAGAATGCCCAGCCCCATTCCGAACTTGAAAACCGTATAGAACCGTTCTCCGAATCCCTTCCGGAGAAACACGAGGACGGTGAGCGCAAAAGCGTCCACCACCGCGAACAGAAACTGCGCCGCGACTGCTCCCGGGTCACCCGAGAACATCATTTGGCGTCGATAGGTTGTCGCGCTTGCTCCTAACATAAGAAAAGCTCCTTCCTTGAGTTATTGCTGTTTGAACGTCACACGCATGAAGTTCGTGCCGGTCGCATTCCAAACGCGACCGGGCTTGAAGATGATTCCGTCGACAAGGAGGTTATTGCGAGGACCGCCGGTCCTCAGTGTCGTGAATTCCTGCGGGAGTATTTGAAACGCGAGCTGCTCGGAAAGGCTCACACCCTGATTGTCGCTGTAGTTGACGCTCGTGGTGGTGTCGGTAGTGAGGCTGCCGCCCTGCTGGCTCATGTTCGACGAATAGCCCTGGTTCGCGCCCTGCCGCATCTGCCAGGTCTGCGCGATCATCTTCGCCGCATGCTCGTTCGTCGTCGGATCACCGTTGGCGAGCCAGAGCTTCGTGCCCAGGTTCCCGAGCAGCGCGTCGACTTTGTGTTGCCCCTGGTGGTCGCGCCCGAGTGCTTCGTAGTAGGAGGGAATGTTCTGCGTCAGGTAGACCGTGCAGACGCGCGAGCTCCTGGCCGTCGCAAGGAACTGGAGGTCATAGCTCGACACGAAATACTGGCTCTCGTCCGCCCAGAGAAACGTCGGTACGGGACTCTTCGCGATGTCGCGTTGCTCCATCGCCTTCTGGAAAGTCATCTTCCAGAGGGTCTGAGCGAAAGTGCCAACGGACCCGAAGTCTTTGACCGGCAAATCCACGACCACGATCGCGCCGCGTTCGCAGGCCGTGGGGTCGATGTTCGTCGTAGTGCAGAACAGCTCCCGCATGGGGGAGCGCATCATCGGCGAAAGCATCGCCGATACGCTGGACACCACTATCGATCTCGTCTTTGACGCCAGCTCCGGAAATGTACGGAAAAAGTACTGCTCGGTGACGGCCAGATCGCCGTATTCGGCTTCCGTGGTGACCTTCTTCTCCGCCGCAAGCAGCATCGCGAAACAGGCGCTCGTCCTGGACCATGTGGACTCCGGCGTGACGTCCTCGCGCGACTGCGGCGCGGTCTGGATTACCTGCAGCACGTCGGAGAGCTGGCAATCCCCCGTGGAAACGCATACGAGGTGTACCGCCGCCGTCAGAAGCTCTGTCAGTGCATCCTGCCAGTACGTATCTCCGCCCGTATTCTTGCCCCGGCCGCCGCACTCCATGGCCTGCAGGATGAGAGCGACAATATTGGTAATCAGTCCCGCGCCACGCGTGGCGCGCTGAAGCTCAAAGGCAAATGGGTTATATCGCCAGGCTTCTTCGGGAGCAAAGCGGACCACTCGCCGCTCGGCGCCTGTCTCCTGGGCTATGCGGTATACGTGCTCGAATTCGCCAGGCTTGGCGCAGAGGACGATTCCGCCGAAATTCGCACGAAATAGCGCACGCAAAATATGGGCCGCACTCGAGGTCTTACCGGAGCCGCTGGCTCCGACGACCTGACATCCCTCGAAAAGGTCATAGGGGGATAGGGCATCGAATTTATTCAGCCACACGAGCGGCATTGCGAGCGGGTCGCACTGCTCCCCGCCGCGCCCATCGCGGGCGCGGCGGGTGTGCTGAAGCCAAGCCAAAGCAGAAGTGAAAAAGCGCATCGTGGTTAGTTCAAGGAAGTCTGCGTCGTACGAAACAGAGACTCAGTCCTCTTCGCGGACGTATTGACCCGCCTTTCCGAACACGTACGGAGAGGGCAAAACCACGCGAACTCGCGTTACCGTCGGTTCGTCCCCTGCCTCCGGTTCATCCGACGGAGGGAGCGGCAGCACCGAGTCGCCCCACACTCGGTTCTCGTACGAGCCCGCGTTCGACCGAGGCAGAGACGCCAACGGAACAAGCGGGATGATCGTCGTGCTGCCGTTGGCCAGCGACGTTGCTTGCAGCGTCCCGACTTGCCGCTTCCGGATGACCCGATAGACGGGCTCGAGGTGCTCCCCCTCGATGACCACCTGGTACAGGGTGTACTCGAGGACGAGGGTGTTGCGCGGGGCGCTGAGCCCCAAGGCGCAGAGATTGTCGTACTTGAGCGAATACTCTGAGCCCTGCTGCTCGTGAAAATCGATCGTGTCGTACGTCGGTGGGTCCGACACGCCGTGGTGGAGAGGGCAGGCACCGCCGGTGCAAGCAGGAATTCCGGCGCCCTCGCCCGGTGGCGACGTAGGCGTGATCGGTGGGGCTGGCGGAGGCAGCCCACGGTGCCGTGACTGCCCCAGAAGCACGCCACCAGAGAAGGTGGCGATGCCGAATGTCGCGAGGAAAGTGACTCGACGAAGAAGCTCGGTACGCATGACGATGTCCTTTCAAGTCAAGGTATTTGCAGATGAAATCGACCGACAAAAGGGGACCGCAGCCGCCACCTCCGAGGCGGAAGAAATTCTGCGCAAGCCGCGCGCGCCGCCCGCTATGGGCGGTGGCATACGTGACGTCGACTCATCCCAATCTGGGGCGGCTCTCCGGCCCAGTCAACCCCATTGTTCACACGGAGAACTCTTTTGTTCGCATCGACGAACTGAAGAGGGCTAGGATGCTGGGCATGTCGAAGGGATCCACGCATCTAACCCTGCGCCAACTCGAGATTTTTCGGGAGGCGGCCCGTCTGGGCAACTTCCGGGACGCCTCGAAGGCACTGCGCATCTCGCCGACCGCTATCGGCCAAACGGTCGCCGACCTTGAGCGGTCCCTGGGCGAGAACGTACGCCTCTTCGACAGGAGCCAGACCGGTTCGCAACTCACCGACGCGGGCCGCGTGCTTCTCGAACATGGCGATCGGATGCTGCTTGAGGAGGCTGCTGCCCGGCGAGCGATCTCGAATCTCTTCAACGGTCCGACCGACGCCTATCGGCCAGTGCGCATCGCGTACGAACCGCTCGTCGCCGGCCTTGTGGGGAACGGCGCATACGCGCTCATCCACAACAATGATCTGCCGGTTCGACCCTTCGAGGTCGACGCGGTTGAAGCCGACCACGAAACCGTCGTCAGGAACGTTCAGAGCGGAGAGGTCGACCTCGGCATTTCGTACATGGCCGGCGAGCCGAACCCCGCAGCCGGTGAATACCCGGTCGTCGTGAGCCCGCTCGTCCTTATCGCCAGCAATCGAGGCGTCTATCACGCGCGCGGCTTTGGTAAGCAGTACTCGCTCACCGCAAACGAGTCACAACGGTTCGCGATACCATCGAAGCGGTCCACGAACCCGGGCATGCGCGAACTCCGCGCCCTGATCGATCGTTACTTTCTCGAGCAGAGCTTCTCTCCCGTCGTCAGCTTCGAGGGCACGACCGCGAGTTCGGTTCTCGCCATGGTGAACACCGGGCGCATGGTCACCCTGAACTACACGATCGTCCTGCATGACGACCTGCACGCGAACAAGGGCGTCACCTTACACACAGACCTGCGCGCCGTTCCGCTCGTACCGCCGACGAATCAGGAAGCAACCCTCGTCGTGTTGCTCAAGAAAGGCGCCCGCCCGTCCTTCGGGGCGTCGAGCTTCGCGAATGCATTTCTGCTCGCGAATAAGCTGGAGCCGCTGGTCGCCTTGCCCGAAGCGCCTGCGCCCAAGCCGTTGCCATGGCCTCGTCGGCGCGCCCACCATGCGGAAGCTCTTCGAGCTCTCGGACCGCCTGGGGGCGCGTGTCATCCTACAAGGCGACTCCCGTCAGCATCCGAGCGTCGAGCGCGGTGATGCCCTCCGGTATATCGAGGAGCACGGGGGCCTCAAATTCGCCCAGCTCAAGGAAATCCGCCGCCAGGAACACCCGGGCTATAAGTCCGCGGTCGAAAGCTTCCAGAACGGTGACGTCGCCGAAGGGTTCGGCAAGCTCCGCGAGCTCGGGTGGGTGCATGAGATCAAGGACGGCTCACGTAAGGGAAACCGCGACCGCTCGCGGGCCCCGAAGGGGAAAGCAGAAGCTCGGCACCCCGCAGGGGTCGAAGATGGCAGGGCGCGACGCTCTCGGCGGACCGCGAGAACGAGCCGGAAAAGAGGGGACCGATCGGGAAGCCAGAGCGCGACGAAACGGAAAGGGCTGGCGTCAGGTTTTGCGCGCGGCTCGAGGACAGTGGGGAGCCACGATGCGCATCGGCTGCTCACTCGATGTCCGGGGCCGGAGGGGCTCCAGCCGACGAGCTGCGCTCGGCTCGGGTCGACGACGACGTCGATGCGCTGCCCTTCAAGCGCCCCTAGAGGCCGGAGACGGGTTCCGGAACCGTTGCAGCCCCGCAGGCCTGGACGGGTGTCCTGGGCGGCCTGGGGCGGCGCGGCTTACGCCGCGCGAATCGACAACCCTACGGGTTGGCCCTTCGGCTCGTTCGCCAGCGCTTTGGGACGCGCGCTTACGTGCCTTCGGGACACCAAGGCGCCGCTACCCCGCCACTGAAGAGCGGGGCCCCACCGCTTGCGTGGACACACGCCACGCGCGGCGGCGCTTGCGCCCTCGGGGTCAAACCCCTCGGGCGCTGCCTGGCAAATGAGTATCTCGGCGACTGGGCACTGCAATCGATTCCAGTCGACTACACAATTCGAACAACACAGCTCGTCCGTCAGACGAGGCAACTAACGGTTTTCCTACAAGGGCTTGTGTGCAATTATATATCTTGACCTTTACCTACATACGATATATCAAACTCGGTGGTGAGTTCCATATAGAGTGCGTTTATGGGGCCCGTATATCCTGCTTTGGCGGCGGATAAAGGATCGAAAGAGTGTTCGGATACTTCAAAAGAGCATGGGGAGGTGAAGAACGATTGTCTCGCGTTCTCCTTCCGCTCGGGATTCTTGGTAACGCGCTGTCGCTTGTCGCCGTCGCCGGAATCATGGCCCTGAGCGAACGGTACGGATTCTATCCGGGCACAAGAGTCATGGGTACGCATCACGGCGAGCCAGGTCATCTAATTGCCTCACATCTACTTAGCAACATCGTGGGTGTCAGTTTCATTACATTCTTACCCTATTCGCTCGTATCTATCTGGCGATGCGCTCCGAATGTCGAGGCCGAAAAGTGCCGTAGAGCAGTGCGCAGGCTCGTCGTGTTGAGTATACCTGCGCTCTTCTTCGCGTGGGGCTGCATTGGCGCCACGGAAAACTTCTAGAGCGACGAGGCACTATGTTCGGATACCTTGGAAGGGCGTGGCGTGGAGAGGAAAGGCTGCTGCGAGTGGCCCTCCCAATCGGGGTTCTGGGAAACGCTATCGCCTTTTGCCTAATCGCCTTTGGCCAACTCATCGCTGCGAAACACGGGATCTATGGCGACACGTACATCGGCGTAGGTGCCGGTGGTCACAAATACATCGGTGTGAAGCACGAAATGAGTAACGCTTTTGGTCTCGAATTTCTTACGTGGCTCCCGTTTTCATTGGTCTGCATATGGCGATGCGCTCCGAATGTTACTACGCCAAAGTACCAGACTTGGACCCGTCAGCTTGTGGTCATGTGCGTAGTATTCGCCACGCTTTGGTACCTGCTCGGCGTTATCGTCGAGTCCGAGTAGGATGTTAACCCAAAATGGAGAAAGGAGAATAACAAAAGTGTTCGGTTACTTCAAAAGAGCGTGGCGTGGAGAAGCTCGCTTGTGGTCAGTGTTCTGGCTACTGGTCGTGCTAGGGAATATGGTTGCGTTTAAGGTAGTACTATATCTGGAAGCGGTCGCTGTTCACCACGGGATACTGCCAAGTGTACAATACATAGGAAAGAGAGGCGTACCCTTCCTCGTACCGCTATACACGCCAAGCGAAGTGTTTGGTTTTGAATTCATCACATACCTGCCCTGCTCGCTCATTTGTCTTCGGCGCAACGCGAAGAACACCAAAACCCCGCTATTTGAGTCGTGGGCGCGTCAGTCGGTCGGCATTATAACGGTACTGGCGGCTCTACTCTTTAGTTTGCTTTTCGTCGGCGGTGGCGCGATGTCACCCCAGCCCTATTTTTAACACTCCAAGGAGATTTTATGGCAGTAGAAATGACGATATATTCCGATGACAGGGGACTGATCTCTGGCGGCCCGGTCAATCTATTGGGGGCAGGACATTTCTATATAAAACTGGAAGGCTCTGGCCTTGACCAGGGCGCTTTTGCTCAATACACGCATACCAGCGCTGACGGCACTCCGGAAGTAGTCTTAGGCTTTTACGCGAACGGCTTGTCCGACGACTATGACCGGATGAATGCACCAATCACGAACCCTAGCATCACGCAAATCAGCACGGGTGCGATCCCATTGAATGTTGACCAATTCGTCAGCGCGCAGAATGCCTTAGAGAATTTCATCAACAATACCCCCACCTATGTCGTAACCAGCAATAACTGCGTGGACTTCGTAAATTCTATCTACTCCGCAACGCATCTTGGAACCGCCAATATATTCCAGGACAACACTGGTGTTGGGTCCGCTGCTCTCTCCAGCATTGATACCGGGGCCGCTCGGTACGCTGCGCTCAACTATCTTGGTGGTGAGGATAATGGCGTTACGCTTGGAATGGTAACGCGCTTTGTGCTGGGTAGCGCCGTTACTCTCGCGGAGCAGGCCACTCATCAGTCTGAAGACCTTGATGCAGCGAATCCGCAACTGGCCAAATACGCATACAGCGACGGATCTTCCGGGCAGGTACCGCCAGTTCCTACCGGATATTTTCTTGGAAACGGCGACACCCTCAATCTCCCTGACCACACAGGAGTTCTGCAGGCCTATACGGTCGCGCTGGGCTCCGCTGGTGGTCAAACGGACGTGTTGGACAACTCGCTGCACGTATTCCTCAACGGGACGGGCCTGGATAGCGCGGACTATTCGTCCCTCACCGGCGGCACCGGCCTTAATATCGACCTGCTGCAGGGCACGGCGACCTTCTCCGGCAGCGCCGACATCAAGGACTATTTCAACGGCGACATCAAGAACGTCACCGGCTCTTCTTACAACGACGTGATCAAGTCTGGCGGTTCGGGAGAATCGCTGAACGGCGGCGCCGGGAACGACACGATCACAGCAGAGTATGGGGATACGATCACGGGCGGAAGCGGCGCGAACACGGTTATCGTTCAGCAGGCTGGTACGGGCACGCTGGAGGTGACCGACTTCAAGCCGGGAACGGACAAGCTCGACCTGTCCACGTACGCGGGGACCTTCCTCTCCGACCTTCAGAACAACGCTACCGAGGCCAACGGCAACACGACGCTCAATATCAACGGGCAGACCATCCAGATCGACGGTGTAACGAAGGCGAACCTGTTCAACGCCGCGAACAACGACTTCGTCGGCGTGATCGGTGGGACACCTGGCAACACGCTCGTGGGCAACAGCAGCGCGAACAGCATCAGCACGACCTCACCCGACGTGAACGGCCACTACGCCACGGCGAACAACGACACGCTGACGGGCGGCCTCGGCAACGACACGCTCGTGGGAGGAGCAGGCAACGACCTGTACGTGTTCAACAAGGGGGACGGGAGCGACACCATCAACGAGACGGCGAATACCACGGACAAGAACGAGCTGCAGGTCAATGCGTCGAACACCCAGGTGTTTCTGAATACCTCCGGTAATTCGCTAATCGTGACCGTCAATGACGGCACGCCGGAAGGATCGGTCACGATCGCCAACGAGTTCGGCAACAACCCGACGGTGAACGGGTACATGATGACGTACATCGCTGGCGCGGCATCCGACCTTACGAAGCCCCTGACCTACAGCACGCCGGTGACGACGGGCGATAGCCGTCAGCAGAATGCGAGGGCGTCCGTCGATGGCCGCAGCGACCGCCCGCGCGGTCTTCGCTCCGGTCTGATAGACGTTGCGCAAGCGGTGCGCTTCGTCGAGGACAACGAGATCCCACGGCACGCGCGCGACTTCCGCCTGCCGCGAGGAGACAAGCTGGTAAGAAACCACTACCACGGCATCGCGCTCGAGTGGCGTGACGCCGGGCTCGAGGTCACGGAAAGAGCTCCCGTCAAGGACGACCGCGGGCAAGAAGAACTTCTCGAGTAGCTCCTGTTGCCACTGCTTCCGCAGCGACGCAGGGACCACGATAAGGATCCGGCGGCGTCCCTCCGCCCAGCGCTGCGCGACGATGAGCGACGCTTCGATCGTCTTTCCAAGCCCGACCTCATCCGCCAACAGAACGCCTTGGGCAAACGGCGACCGCAAGGCGAAGAGCGCAGCGTCCACCTGGTGCGGGTTGAGATCCACTCGGGCGTTGCCGAGCGCGCGCGTCAGCCCGCTCGCGGAATCCGGCGCTTCGCGGAGCGTCAGCGCGGTCGCCCAGTATTTGGCATGGTACGGCGTGGTCATGCTCGTCGAAGGCCCCCCCGCTGGAAATCAAGAGTGTGCCCAGACGAGCCAGGTCACGGCTACACGCTCCTATTTTCGCGGATGTTACAGCCTATGCACCCGTTCAGTCAATGGTTGAAGCAGGCTCGGCCAGCCCCGCGACGGGTCGCCCGGGGCCCGTGGCCTGATCGCGCCAGGCCTTCAGCCGGCGTCGTCACCGCCGTAGGCTCCGGGAGCCCGGCACTCTTGCGACATTCCCGGGACGCCCTGGCAGTCGGGGCATCCGGCCGCTTCGCACGCGGCGCAGTAAGCCGTCTTCTCAGCGGGGCCTTGGATGGCGATCTCCATGCAGTCGCGGCAGGCGCAGGGAGCGTCGGGCGCGGCGTAGCCTGCCTCGGAAACTGCGCGCCTTGGTCCTGCACGGGGACGTGACTTCCGTTCGACACGCCGCGAAGCCCCTGGGCGGCGTCGAGGTTCCCGGCCAAGAGCGCCTGCGGGCTCATGGCCTGCGACGGCTGCGGGCCTGCTACCGGAATCGTCGCCACCTTCTCGACTGGGGGCTTGGCCTCAGGGGCCTGCTCCTTCCCTCGAAGAGCATCAAAGGCGCTGTAGAGACGTTCGGCAAGAGTCGGGCGGGTGGTTGCTTCCATGGCTGCTCGAGGAACAGAACGCGCAGGAGGGCAGGGGGCTTCCCAAACACGCCACGGGATTCGGCTCGCGCTTGCCTTCTTCTTCGTGGAGTGCCAGTCCCGAGTCCGAAGCCGCCCAGCGGCGAGCGTGATCCGCCGTCCCTCGCCCTCGCCACGATTCGCTGACACGGCGAAGCGACACCCGGGTCAAGGAACGGCGCAGGCTCTGCGGAGCCGTCCGCTTGCGGCGCGTAGACCCGAACGGGGCGAAGCGTCCTTGATGCGGGCCGAGTCCGCCGTAGCCTTCGGTCTTCTCTTCGAGGGCGAGATCACCCGCGTTGTTCCGGCCCGCTGAAGAGCGGGCGTCTCGATCTCTGCTCCCGGCCCGAGAGGGCCCGGAGCAGTTCCCCCATCGTCCGCGCGCAAGCTGACGGGGAAACCGGCTCCGGCGAATGCCGGAGGAAGGGCGAAGCCCGCACAGGATTCTCCGGCGGCGAGCACGGCGATCGGGGGGAACTCGGCCGCCCGCAAGGCACCGTAAGGTGCCGAGGACGGACGCGTGGGGGCACCCCTTCGTCTCGGAAATTCACCGGATGATGCTACGCGTTCCGAAGGACGACACGCTGCAGACCGATGCACAGGGCAGGGGGCTAAGACACCCTCGGCAATTGACGCAGGGCGCAAATCGCGCTATAATTCCCACAGGTTACACGAACTAGAGAACGATCATGGCCGCCCCGACCATCAAGCTACCCGCAGAACTCGACCGCGAGCTGACCGCGCTCGCCAAAGAGCGCCGCAGCACACGCGCCAAGGTTCTCCGCGACGCCCTCTCCATGCTCGCCCAGAAAAAGAACGGGAAAGCTGCCAAGAAGAAGGTGAAGGGTACCGTCGGCGAGCTCGCCGCAGATCTCATCGGATCCCTCGAAGGTCCCGGCGACCTCACCACCGATCCGAAATACATGGCCGGCTACGGACGGTGAGACCGATCGTCGATACGGGGCCACTCGTCGCCCTGCTCGACGCACGCGAGCCAGACCACGCCTGGGCGCGGGAAACGTTCGATGGCCTCCGCGCGCCCCTTTACACCTGCGAAGCTTGCCTCAGTGAGGCAGCCTTTCTGCTCGGACACGTGAAGGGCGGTCCCAACGCGCTCCTGACGCTCGTAAGCCGCGGCATCATCGTCCCGCAGTTCCGTCTCTCCTCCGAAATCGAAGCCATCCGAAAGCTCATGACGAAATACGCCAGCGTCCCCATGTCGCTCGCCGACGCCTGCGCAAGCGGCTGCTTCATCATTGCGTGGCGTTGTTTCCAGTCCAGCGCAGTCCATTCATTGTCGCCGAACAGTTTTGTCAGATCCGGATTCAGCTGGACGATGTACGCTCCGCTCATCTCGTCCTTTCGGAAGGATTGAATAAGCGAGCCGCAATAGGTCTTTCTGCCATCCGTGATCTCGACTGCGCACGCGACTTGCCGCGTGATTGATTTATGCATCCACAAGTGCTCACTTCGGCCAGTGTGCCGACCCATGAGCTGGAGCAGGCCGTAGGCAGTAAAGTGACATTCGTGGCCGAGTGGGTGCAGCCTCGCAAGGTGCGCGAGATTTTCCCATACATCTAAGTCGGACTGAATAAGTTGGTGACCGGTATACACTACGTGCAAACCGTTGAGGCTGGCCAAGGTTTCGGCCTCCATCCACTGTCTGGACTGCCCGTGAACGGCGGCAAAAAGGGCGGACCTGAGGAAGCTATTGGGCGTGCCGCGCCTGATCTCAGGCCACAACGGCAGTTGGGTGACGTTAGGGGCCGCCCTCCATCCGGCCGATGGGCGGATTCACAAGCGGAACGCCGAAGAAGTGCAGCTGGGTGTCCTTCTGCGTACCCACGCCGAGCAAGAGGATGCCGAAGTCTTTGTCGAGCCGACCTTGGCTCGCAACGCGGCCGTTGGGGCGAAGGCTCGTGTGCACCTCCGCCCAGCGGCTCGCGACCTCGGAGAGCTTGAACCGGAGCCGCGGCGTCCGCGCCATGTCGGCCACGTTGTAGAGGCCGAACTCCCGGCCGTTACAGAGCGCGTACCACTCCACCCGGACGTCGCGATGGATCGCGTAGCTGTACGCTTGGGCGTGGTGGTCCGGATCGTCGATGCTCTCCGTTGGCGACTTCGCGTCCAGGACCCAGACGGGGCGGCCTTCGGCGAAGAGGAGGTAGTCGGGGATGATGGAGATCCGGTGCGTTGCGACGCCGAGCGACACGAAGGGGTGCTCCAGGCGGCGCCCCCGGATGACTCGGTTGGGCCCGGAGACGGCGTAGCCGAGCGCCCGGACGAGGGGGGCCACGATCTCTTCGCGAACCGCGTCTTCCTTGAACTCAGGATCGTCGAGGACGCCGAAGTCAAAGTCCTGGAGCGGGATGATCATCGGAGCCCATGATGCCGGAGCGCGTGTTGAGCCGCCGAGCCTCGGGCACCCTGTCGCCGCTCCGCAGGGCGTCAGACTGCGGTTCCCCTCCGGAGGCTCGCGTGTGAGGTCATGTAGGTAACGCCTGCGCGGTGTTCAAGCCCCTCGGGGCATGACCTCGGGATGACCGACGCCAGCTGTCGGGGTATCGCCCCGCAACCTGCCCGCGATGCGGCGGCAGTCGGCTTCATGTTCACGATCATCTCCAACGCATCCTGATGGACG
>CALFNG010000086.1 GCA_937902985.1 uncultured Myxococcales bacterium | reverse complement strand
AATGCCGTCCTCGCGTCGTCGGCCGCGCCGGAAAGAGCTTCGTCGGAGGCGGTCTCGTACCAGGCCAGCGGTGCGTAGGCGTTGAGCTTTGCGAGAAGCGCGTCACGTCGAGCGACACGCTTTCGGCACGCGGAAAGCAGCGCTCGGAAAGAGACGTCCGGCTCGTGGCTGTGCGCGATGTCATCGTGCCGGGCGCGCTGGACGCAATCGATGGAGTCATCGGCACGGACGGATGACCCTTCGGCCGGGCCCGCTGACGATAAAAGCGCACCGAACAAGATGGCCTCGCGTCCCTTCATCCCGGCCCCCCAACCGTCAGTCTGCCACGGCAAGCGAGCGTGCGGATCCATGCGTCCTTGAAGGGCTGGACGGTGCCGGTGCTCTTGCAGCCCATCGCTTACTTGGTCTCCCGTGCCGCGTTCGGGTCAGCAAAGAAAGAGGCTCCCGTCGGATCGTTAGGGTCGTCGAGCTTCTTCACGTTGCTGAGACCTGCGATGCCGACGCTCTTCGAGTCCTTGTCGCACGCCTCTTGGCTGCGCCAGTTGTCCACGCACGAGTCGTTGATGTCCTTGCACACGGCTGCTTCATCGGCGCGGTGGGGCGGCGCCTTCATGCACGTCTGGTACGTGTACGAAGACCTGTAGTTCGCGTCGCCGCGCATTCTCGCCATGCTCCACTTCTCGGTGCCAGGCACGTACTCGAAGTGAGCCGAGGCCGATGGTCGGGGCAAGGACGTTGTCGCCGCCGATGCGGCAGGCTGCGGAGTCGCTGGCACGGCGACGACGTTCGTTTGCTGCGTCGGGGGGCTCGAAGGAGCGTTCGAAGATCCATCGCATGCGAGTTCGAACGCACCGGCCAGCGCGATGGCACGCAGACAGTGGATGAACGCCGTGCGGTCGGCTCGCTTCAGGGGTTCGACGGCGCCGGTAGGAGGGGGCATGGCCTACGTTGTCCCGACTTTCTCCGACTTTCGAAGGTCGATCACGATCAGCACTATCGACAGAAGAACGAGACCAACATTCGTGACCCAGAACCGTTCAGTGTCCATCGAGTTCTGGGCCCACTGACGGAGATCGCCGAGACTGCAAGCTCGGATGGTGCGAGCGCCTGGGAGCGGCTTCCGCGCATAGTCGTAGCCGAACAGAATCGGGAGGGTATCGGGCACGAAGCGAACGTCAGGGAACTCTGGAGGCATCGGCCCAAGCTCAGCTCCAATTGAGCCTCCCGGGCGAATGATGCACGTTGGTCGGTGGCCGGCCGACGCGTTCCCCGCTGCCTCGACGCTAACCGGCTGTCTCATGAGAAACGAATAGAGGGACGAGAAGTCCTCTTCGTCGTCGTAGATCGCAATTTTTGGGTACCCGTCGGGACTCGCCAGACGGGTGTAAGCGCGCAGCGCGGCAGACCTACCGGACAGGTGGTCCCAAACGTGAACCGCCGACGTGGTCGCGTACAGGATCCCGAGGACAGGAACGGTCAGCTTTAGTATCCACTTCAGCGCCACACGCCAGCGCTGAGTCTTCGACTGCGTAGTGGGTGTTGAAGCCTTCTTCGTCATCTTGGCCATCTTCACAGGCACCGCGTCACGGTGCGACGCCCCGCGTTGCCGCGGAGCGTTTCGGCCTTCTACTCCGTCGTCGCGTCGAGAGCCCTCGCGACCGCGTTCGCCACCGCGGCGAGGTTTGCGGTCGCCATGGTGACCTGTTGGATCGCGTCGGCAATCGCGCGCTCGGCGCCGCCCGCGGGGATGATCGGCGGCGGCCGGTCGGTGTCCGCGGTCGCGAGCGCGGGCATCGTCTCGGGTTCCTCGCTCATCGGGGGCCTACCCACGTGGCTGACTCGGTCCGGTTCTCGTCGCGGATGGCCAGCAGACGACGGCGCTCCTCTTTCGTGAACTCGCACACTTTCATCTGGCGGACGAGATCCTCATCGGAGGTCTCGGGTGCGTCGCGCTCCGCCATCAGCCGGCGGGCCACCCGCTCCAACTTGGCGTACTCACCCCGCTGCTGCCGCTCGAGCACCTCGACATCGAGCAACGCGATGTCGTCGACGGTTGGCGCTCTATTCGCCCACGGACTGTCGCCGTCATCCCCAACCGTCGAAAGCGAGGCCACGAAGCGCAGCCAATGCAGCGGGCGCTGGATCACTTCGCGAACGGCCCCTGCTCGGCGCCCGGTGGGCGTGGTCGTGTTGCTCATGGTCAGGCCGGCCGCGAGCGCATCGTCGAGCCATTCGCCCGCGTACTGGAGGTCCGCGAGAGCACCGGAGACTCGGCGCCTGCCGGGCTTGTCGAGCTCTTCGCACGCTCGAGAGAGCTCGCAGATGGCCTGCTGCACCATGACGGCGCCCCAGGCGATGGCTGTTCCGCGCCGCTCCGATCGTCGCTTGTTCGGCCAGGGGCTCTTCGACGGTTCGATGTCGGAAACTGACCTGGCGGTGCTACTCTTCTTTTTCACGTGGACCTCACTTACCTGGGGTTGCGTAGGGGTCCGGCGCGTGGTTCAGACGCGCCGGCGCCCCGCTGTTCAATTTCGGAAATTCAACGGGGTTCTACTTCTTCGCCTTTTTCGGTGGGCTAGCGGGCGCCTTCATCGCTCCGACGAGCCGGTCGTCACGGTGATCCGTGAGATGGCGGGTCGCGGGTGGGCGAGCCGTGCTCGTTCGCGCCTTCATCGTCGACTCGAAGTGTTTGCGTAGCGCGGGGCCGACGGCGCCCGAGCGAGCGATGGCGTCAGCGAGGACCTCGCCGACGGTCTCACGAGTCATGCGGGCAATGGCGCTCACGAGATCGCGGTCCGGTCCGTCGAGGCGTACGGAGATGTGCTCGCCCTCGAGTGCCTCGAGTCCCTGCCCGATCGCGGCTCGGAGCACGCTCGCGCGGTCCGCATGAAACCCGCGCTCGGACATTTGCGTGGCGATCGCGACCGCCCGAGCAATCCACGCCCGCGCGATTCGGAGCGAGATCTGCTCCATGTCGTCCTTGGGGGGCCGTCCCATTCGAGCCATGGGAGACACTCTGCGCCGAGTTTTGAATCACGTAAAGGTCTATAAAAATCTTTCGAACTGTCGCGACAGTTCACGGATGCACTGTCGTGACAGTTCAAGATCGCCGTTCGGCTTCGTTGCGCGCTCCCAAGGGGATGTAGATGCGCACTTGATTCGGGGAGACGCCCGTGAGGAGATCGGGGGGATGGGGGTTCGCGAGAGCTTCGCGGTGACGCTGATGGTGCTGGCAGTCGGGTGTACGCCGGCGATGTTCGGACAGGACGACGACTTGCGCACCAAGATCCCCGAGGCGTGCCAGACGCTCGAGAAGTGCCTTCTCATGCAGGATGAAGCCGAACGGCGAGCCGGCGAGTGTCAGCGGAACGCGATCGGCTACGAGCGCTGCAGTGACGCACGCGCCGATGTGGATGACGTGATGCGCCGGCTCGCGGTGTTCCAGGCACAGATGGCTGAGGTCCACGCAAGGGTCAACCGAAGAGCAGATCAACAGGCGGAGGAGCGCCGGGAGCTCCTGGAGGCGCAGGAGAAGGAGGAGCGGCAACGCCGATACTGGCTCGACGACGCGGTCGCCTCCTGCGCTCGCGTCCACAACGACGACCCGTGCAAGAGCGCGAACGCGATGCGCTGCGACGAGGAGACGCGGGCCACGTGCGTCGACCGGTGCAAGCACGTGCTCGAGCAGGGGCTCCAGAGCGAGTACGCGAGGGCCTTGGACGAGTGCGCATCGCTTGCGCTCGACGCGAGCGCGTCGCCCTCGTTCGACTGCCACTTTCTGGTGGCCGACCCGACGCTGGAAGCCCGGCGCGTGGAATGCGCCCTCGCTTGCAAGGAGGAGACGGAGAAGCTGGCCGCTCTTCGACCGGTGATCTCGGCGCGACCGCCCCCGGCCCCGAGGGCGAACGTCGGGCCCTCCCCTGCGCCGGCGCCTAGGCCGCGCGCCGCATCCCGCGGCGGTGGTAGTGGCACCGGTGTGCTCTGCTGCGACGGGACGCTCTCACCAACGTGCGCGTGCCCTGGCCATCGAGGATGCTGCTCGCATCACGGCGGGGTATGCGGATGCCAATGAGCCACGGCTTCCGGCGCGCGTGGTCGGTCGTCGTCGTCGCGTCACTCGCGGCGTGCTCGAGTGCCGGGCGGCCGCCGGCGGCGAGCGCGGCGACGGCGCCTTCAGATGCCTCCGCGAGCCAGCCCCCGACGAAGGAGGCCGGTTGCGTCGCCCGCGGGCCGCTGCCCGACCCCACGTGCACCCCAGGCGCGGTCATGACGACCGACCTCGCGGTCATCTGCGGGCAGAGCACCCAACCACGCCGCAACGTGCCGGCGTCCGTGCACCGGGAGGCGTTCACGGACTACGGCTACGCGTACCCCCAGGCGCGCGGCGCCTTCGAGGTCGACCACTTGATCCCCCTCGAGCTCGGGGGCGACAACATCATCGCGAACCTCTGGCCGGAGCCCGCGGAGCCGCACCCGGGCTTCCACGAGAAGGATCGCGTCGAGAACTACCTGCACCGGCAGGTCTGCTCGGGGGCCATGTCGCTGGCCGATGCGCAACGCCAGATCGCGACTGATTGGGTTTCGGCCTGGCACGCGATTCAGAGATCGAAGGAATCAGCTACCGACAACGCCGGGGAGTAGAGCGGGGGAGCCACTGGCCCCAGCCGAGCGCCGAGACTGACGGTCGGGTTTTGAGGCAGACCGGGGCCCCCGCCGTTCGCTACGCACGCGGGCCCGTCGCGCCGGTTGGCCCCGCGCCCGTCGCGCCCGTGCCGCCGGACGGTGTCGATGGCCCAGTCGCGCCCGTGGCGCCGGCGCCATTGGCGTTCACGGAGGCGACCGAATCCACCGGGTAGTTCTCCCCTTCGCCTTCGGGCATGTTGGACGAGTGCTCAACAGGCAACGCCTCATCGTCATGGTGGGGAAGAACCATCGGATCCCCGCCCCATTCTGCGGAAACGCGCGCGAAG
The DNA here is from genome assembly GCA_937902985.1 of uncultured Myxococcales bacterium. GTDB lineage: Bacteria > Myxococcota_A > Polyangia > Polyangiales > Polyangiaceae > Palsa-1150. The sequence continues at coordinate 4,241 of CALFNG010000086.1, read as the reverse complement.
ACGACGATGAGGGGCGGCGCGAGCCGGACGATGCGCGCAACACGCCAGCGGTAGGCTCTTATGCTCACGCCCTGAACCTATGTCGCGCCGCGGTTGGATCAAGGTCGCCTGCCCGCAACGTTCGCTCGAATTTCCAGTCACTTCCTCTTCCTCGACTTCTGCGCCCTCTTCACGGCGGCTTCGATCGAGAGGTCGCTCACGGCGCACTTCGGGCAGATCGCGTACGGGCGCGCGCCCCAGGCCATCGTCGTCGGCACGTACGACCGCCACCCGAGAGCCAGAAGCTCCGTCCACGCGAGGAAGGCGTCGGCCATGCGGATCGTGCCCGAGGTCGCGAGGCACTTCCCGCAGACGCCGAAGAACGAGCCGTCGCTGTTCTCGCTGAGGTCGGGCGCTCCCATCCGCCGATAGCTGCACTGATGTTCAGTGCGCGTCAAGCCTCGCAGAGCCCGATACGCTGGCATCGTGGACCGCGCCACGCGTGCTCTGCGCCCATCGTGACGTGCGAGGCATGCGCGCGGAGCACTGCATCACGCCCGGTCGTCCTGACGCCTGCTGGGAGGTCGTCGAGAAGTAGCGCGCGAACATGCTCCCGATCACCGGGCTCCATAGAGGCCGCGGTGGCGGCCGACGAATTGGCCCTCGCGCGCCGCCGCCGTCCCGCATGCACGGCAAGGCGCCCAAGACTCCGGCCACCGCACTCGAACGATCCGACCGCACTCGGGGCACCGCACGAACGGGAACACGTGCGGCGGGCACCAGGCGAAGAAGGTCACCGCCGAACGAGGTGCCGGATACCCAGCACGAGAGCGATGTTCAGGCCGACGGCGATCCACGCGTGCACGTTCAGCCAGAAGGCCTCGCGCGGCCAGGCGCGGCGCCAGCGGAAGTACAGGATCGAGCTGGCGACGACAACGACGGGCTGGCCGATCACCGGGACGAGCGCCGTGGCGTAGACCAGGTACGGCCAGCGCGGATCGTCGGGCTTCACGGGCGACCCGCGAAGACGCCCAAGATCGTCAGAGCGATGTCCTTTACGGCGCCCAGGATCGTGCTCTGGGCGGCGGCCATCCTCTTGTCGTCGCAGACGAACGCGTCGAGCCGGTTGGCCGGCGAGCGGCACGCGTCCGAGATGACCGTCGGCTCGTCGCAGAGCGCGCCTGCCGTGACGTTGCGGGCCTTCTCGCAGTGGTCGTGGGCCTGGTCGTTCCAGTAGCTGCTGGCGTTTGCGAAAGGCTCCGCCGATGGGGTCGGGCATCGTGCCTCCTGGAACCCCTATCGGCCGCGGAAAGCCGCGGTTGCGCGCGAAGGGCCGGATCTACGTGGCCTTGTCCGGATCGTAGATCCGGACACCCCAAGGCGTGGCCTTGTACTCGATGACCCGCTTCCTCGGTTGGTAGCAGTCGGCGGTCGCCTTGTCGGAGAACGCCACGCAGATCGCAGTCGTTGGCCCATCCCAGCCGAGCACGTGATCCATCGTAGCCACGCTCACGCCCCACGTGATGACGTCGTCGACGAAGATCACGGCTTCGCCGCGGGCAGGGCGAGCGATGACCTCGAGGTTGGCGACGACCTCAGGGGCCGGGATCCGACGTTGGGTAGAGGTCTGCATTTCTCTCGCCGTCTTGTTGACGACGCAGAGGCGAACCGTCCCCATCCCTCGCTCCTGCAACTGCTCAGCAAGATCGCGCGCTGGCCAGCGCTCTCCTGTCGATCTTTTCCTGGTCGTCTCGGATGACGGTACGGGGACCAACGCGATCGATGATCCCGTTACCCCAAGCGCCTTCAACAGAAGGGGTTTCAGGCGGGGTGCCGTGAGTACCTCGGCGGCGTACGCGTACGCGTCAGCTGGTGTGGCTAAGAGACGCGGCTTCCCGGATGGATGGTAGGGATGATTGACGTTGCCCTTCTTGCGCTGGTCGGGCTCGCGATTGTTCTTCGCCAACCACGCGAGGGTCTGCATGGCGCTGGCGTTTGCGGATGCCGAATGCTTGCCGCCGAAGACCGTACAGAGTGTCCCGATTCCCCCCACCACGATCTTCCGCACGACCTCACCTAAGCAAAATGTCCGCGACGTCCGTCGACGACTCGAGCTCGTGCACGCGGGGCTTGCCCATGAACCGCGCGGGCCACGTGAGTCGCCCGTTCTGGACGACCGACTTCGCGATGAACACGTGGTGGCCAGCTTCGAGGCTCTCGGCGGCCTGGTGGAGTGAGCCGCTCGTATCGCCCGCCTCGATGATCACCGTCGCCAACGCGAGCCTAGCCATCACCCTGTTGCGTTCGGGGAAGTGACCCGGGAACGTTCGCATCCCCGAGGCGAACGGGGAGATCAACAAATGGTCGCGGTAGATCTCTTCTTGCAGGGCAGCGTTCTCCGCGGGGTACGCCTTCTCGAGGGGCGTTCCGATTACCGCGATGGTTCGGCCCCCGTTCGCGATCGCGGCTCGATGTGCGGCCGCGTCGATACCGGCTGCGAGCCCGGATACGACCACGATGCCCTCCTTCACCAGCTTTTTGGCTAGCTGCGCGGCGCGCAATCGGCCTTCCTCGGAGGCCTCGCGTGATCCCACGATCGCGACCATCGGCTGCTTGAGGAGGGCGAGGTCGCCCGAGTAGTGCAGGCGCGGTACGCGCAAATAGAAGCCGTTGGTGAAGCCGACAGCGGACGAGTCGAGCTCATGCACATCTTGCGGCCGCGCGTAGCGAGGACCGACGTGCCGGTGTGTCCGGGCTGCCATGGTCGCTGCTCCACTCACCGTCTGTTCAGGGTACCATCTCTACCGCGCAAATCACCCACGTTTTTCATACGTTTTTCTCCACGATCAACAGGGTATTGCTTGCCCGTATCACCGCCCGGCTGCAAGCCAGAGGTGGCGCCCTCTCCCCACGGCCCCCGGACTAGCGTTGCGTCCATGAACTCTTGCATCCCCGTCCTGGCGGGCGCCGCGCTGATGACCGCCTGCGGAGGCTCCGCCACGATGGCCGCGTCCGACGCGGGCGAAGACGCGCTGACGTGCCAGGAGGTGGCGTTTATTCCTGACGCCGCCGTCTACATGTGTGAAGCCGGGCCGCCTGGCGCAGTGGGATGCCCGGTGTCGGGCCTCGACCCGAACGCGGCGGGTAACAGCAATTTGTACCCCGAAGGGTGCTCGGTGACGCTGCCCAGGCGGAGCACCTTTTGTGGGCCGATCGGGTGCACTTGTCAGCAGCTCTCCTTCGGCGACGCGGGCCTTCAGTTCATCTGCCCGCTCTGACGTCACCTCGCGTCGAGCGTAGCCCGTTCCTCAGCGACCGACCGCACAACGTACACAGCGACACCGACCGCCCGCAGCGCGTCGTGGCAGGCGCTCTGTTCCTTCGTCGTAGTCGCGTCGCCGGTCTTCACTTCGAGCCCGACGAGACGGCCGTGGAGGCCGACGACGGCCAGCAGATCGGGCCCTCCCTCGGGAGTCGGCCACCCGTACGGCACGACGAACGTATTGCCCGTACGCTCGCTCACGTACTCGCGCGGCCCGACGGGTTCATGCCGATGATGACGCCGGGAAGCGCCCGAGCTCGAGGAGGATCGCGCGGCAGAGCGCGGTGTGCGCGGCGCTCGAGCCCTTCATGCGGCCTCCGGCGAGCGCTTCTTGTTCCGCTCGAAGATCGCGCGCGCGATCGCAGGCACCTTGAACACGGGGAAGCGGCCCGACTTGAGCAGCTTCTTCTCGATCCCCCTGATCGCCATGGCGTCGCGCTCGGCCGCCGGACGTGTGTCGAGCCGGGCAAGCTCGGCCCGCACGACGCGGGTGGCGCGACGAGGAAGGCCGGCCCCCTTCGTCGACTCTCCACATCGCGGGCACTTCGCGGGGCCGGCGCCGAAAACGGCGAGGCAACCCTCAACCCTTCCGCCGAGCGCCTCTTCGCGTCTCCAGCCCTGGCGATCGAGGAAGCCGAAGAGCACACGATGACCCAGGTCGACCTTGGGCTTGCCGCCCGCGTCCACAGCGACGCACTCGAGGAGGGTGGCGTCCTCGCTGGGGTAGATGAACTGGAGGGCGACTTCGCTCCCCTTCTTGGGCTTCGCGCTCGCCGGGACTGGGTTGCCGGTGATGAGCTTCGCGGGGTACTCGGCCAGCCCGAGCACGCGGTAGGTCACCTGGGCGATGTGCCATCGCGTGTTCCGCCGGGGCTTGCCGTTCCTCGCGCGCGATCGAGCCTCGCGCATGACCTGCTCGTAGTCGTCGAGCGTGACGTCC
>CALFNG010000085.1 GCA_937902985.1 uncultured Myxococcales bacterium | reverse complement strand
TGTGCTCTTCCGATCTGAGCTCGAAGGGTTCAAGCGCACCATCGATCTGGTCGAGTACGCGAAGAAGGCCGGTTACCAAGAGCGGCCAGAGGACGGTGCGTCCGGGCTCACCGTCCTCGATCATCCCAACCGCGATCGGATCGTGGTCGCTCGAAACCCGTCCGGGCCGTGGATCTACGCGTCGGTCCCGGACTACGTGACGCGCGCTCCCGGTGAGTCCGAGGCGCATGCCCTGGCGCGCTTGCGCCACTCGATCCACCGCGCGACGGACAAGGGGTCGATCGTGGAGTTCGTTCAGGAGCGCGATAGGACAGCTCGCCACGGGGAGGTCCCGCTCGAACGGGTGCGAGAACGCTTGAGCACGTTTCGCGGGACCGGGCTTCCGCTCGACTTCGACGGCGCGCTGCGTCCACCTCCCTACGGCAGGGGTCTCGAGCCGTCGACGGATCCGACGCGCGACGGGCCGCAAGCGGGCGGCCGACCCGACCCTGAGCTCCACCGGCGCCGGTATGACTGGACGCCTCCGCCGCCCGGTGGCCCCCGCGAGACGGAGGTGGAGCCGCGGCTGCGTCGATGGCGGGAGGCCCAGGCGGCCATCGAGGCGAAGGTCCTGCCGCGGCCCGAGGTCTCCGGGCGCGAGCCGCCCGCGCCTGCGGCCGCGCCACCGGCGAAGGCTCCTGCGCCTCCTGCGATCGCCCCACGCGATCGGACCAGCCAACCCGGCCCGCCGGACAAATCGGAACTCAATCGCCGCCGTTACGACTGGACGCCGGCCCCAGGCGGCATCGAGACCACCAACCGAGGCGCGCGAAGCCGCTCGCCGGGCCGCGACCGATGAGGACCGCCGTCCAAATCCGCCCTCGGACACGCGATGGCGATCGACCGCGAACACGGATTCTTTGCGGTTCGCCGTGCGCCGACGCGACCGGCGCGCTCGGTCCCGTCGCCCTTTTCGAGTCCGGCGAGATCGTCGCCTACCTCCTTCGCCGCAGGAGGCGCCTGCGCCTCTTCGTCTTCCGGACCCTCGACGTCGACGATCGGCTCGCCGCGACCATCCCCGGCGTCTTCCCGCGGGTCCGATTGCTGATGGAGCTGCACACTCCCCTGCGCATTCGGCGAGCGCGAGCTCTCTTCGCCTATCTCGCCCGCACCCGCCGCGACCCGTCTGCCCTGACGGACGGCTTCTACGTTCGCGTCGGCATCGCTCTCGCGGGGCGGCTGGTGGAGCCCAAGATCCTGCGCTCGTTTCTCTCCCCACCCCCAGCCCCGAGGGACTCACGCTCCGCGAGCGGCGGACAGTCATGAGCTCGGCCCGTTGGCTCAGCCTCGCGGCAGCCGCTGTCTCGCTCGACATGGGCACGGGGGCGCTGCGACGTACCATCGAGAGGCGTGCGCGGTGCGCAGACGACGGCGTCATTGAAGCCGCGTTCGACGGCGTCCGCGCCCGCAAGTTCGCCGGCCGTTGGCGCGTCAACCTGGGCCCGGGGTGGAACTCGGAAGCAGGCCCCGACACCGGCCTCGAGAACCGCGCCACGCGTGCTACTTCTTCTTCTCGTCCCACGCACGCGACCAGGCTGGAGAAGGAGTAGCCAGCATGGCCGTCTACCGTGACAAGCGGCGTTCTACGCGCCCCTGGGTCATTGACATCTCATACGTCGACCGACGCACCGGGCACCGAAAGCGCTACTTCCGGAACGCGAAGCTGCAGACAGCCGAGGGCGCGCGTTCGGAGGAGCGCGGTCTCATCGTCACGTTCACGGAGAAGGGGTTTGTCCCCGAACCCGAGGACGTGGCCGAGGGCACCGTACAGAAGGAGGAGCTCACGCTGAAGCAGGCGTACGAGCTCTACGAGAAGACGGTGATGCCGACATTGAAGCCGTCAACGGCCATCGGGTACGAGAAGAACCTGCAGGCCTACCTTCTGCCGCGCTTCGGCGACTGGTTGCTCAGCGACATCGACCGTGCGGCGATGATCGCTTTCGACCAGGAGCTCGCACGGGATGGGCTCTCGCCCGCAACGCGTAACAACATCGTGATGCCCCTGCGCACGATTGTCCGGAACGCAGTCGAACTGGGTAAGCACCACGGACACCCCGACTTCCCGAGGTTGAACAGGGTGCAGTCGAAGGTCTACGAACCACCTTCGGCCGTGGACGTCGATGCCGTCCTGGCGGCAGCCGACACGCATGCGAAGATCGCCTTCGGTCTTGCTGCCTACGCCGGGCTGCGGGCGAGCGAGGTCATCGGGCTACGATGGGTCAACGTGAACCTCGAGACGAGCTTGCTGTTCGTCCGGGAAGCGATGACCTACGGCATCGTCGTCACGCCGAAGTCGGGGCACCAGCGGGCCCTCCCTATTGCCCCACCGCTTCAGGCCATCCTCGAGGAGGCGAAGAAGCGCAACACGTCGGAGTACGTCGCCCCATCGAGCAAGGGGAAGCCCTGGACCCACGGGGGCCTGCGTCGCGCGTTCGACCGCGCTGTCGACCGCGCCAAGCTGCCGCACACCCGGCTTCACGACCTGCGGCACTTCTTTATCACCCAGTGCTTTGTTGGGGGTGCAGGGGGACCGACGGTGCAGAAGCTCGCAGGGCACTGTCACCTCTCGGTGACGCAGAGGTACGCCCACACGACCGAAACGCTCATGCGCGATGCCGTGCAGGTGTTCAGCAAGCGCCTCGGGTAGCTATGTGAATGGGACGTGAATGGCGCGGGGTGGCGCCGGAAACGTTCGGCACCGGGCGATGCGAAATCCCCTGTAAATTCAGCGGAGGAGAAGGGATTCGAACCCCTGGTACCGTTGCCGGTACGGCGGTTTTCAAAACCGCTGCCTTCGACCACTCGGCCACTCCTCCAGGTCG
>CALFNG010000084.1 GCA_937902985.1 uncultured Myxococcales bacterium | reverse complement strand
AACGACGCCTCCGATGGACGGGTGGATGCGCCGACGGACGCTCTCCCCGATGCGAGCACAGACGTGGATGCGGGATCGTGCACGGCGTCAATCGACACGTTCAACTGTCTTCCGACCTATCCGTCCACACTGAGTGCTGCCTGCGGCGCAACGCCCGCGGGCGTGGCCTTCGGGAACGGGGTCAGCACCGCGGCGTGCGGCTCCCTCGTGGCCATCGTGTACGGGGCCCCGCCGCACTATTCGTTCTGCGTCTATCAAGGAGTCGATGCTGGAGCGTTGGTCGGTGCGCAGCGAGTCACGGACTTTCCTGAATTGTGCAACAACACTTCCGAGGTGATCACGGCGGGCCAGGTCCCCGCGGCATGCAACAACAACAGCGCGATCTACTTGCAGCTCGGGGTCGCCGATAGCGGTTCCGTCACGGTCCTCTGCGACGACGGGGGTGTCCATCGAGACGCTGCAGCCGCGACGACCGCCCCCGTGTCCTGCGAAGGTCCACCGTCGAAGGCAGCCGCCTCCTGTTCAAGGCGATATCGAGCGCCCCTCGGACGCGACGGTCATAGGTGGCACAAAATGCGCGGCCAGGAATCGCGTCATGTCGCCGAGTTAGCGATGGCTAAGCTTTTGCTGACTGAATCCCGGCGGGTCGGCCATCCATCAGGGTGCGGCGCCTTGATTCGACGCGCTGCTTTTCAGAGTACGGAGGGTCCCGTGAGAAAGATTCGCGCATGCCTGCACGGACACGTGGGTGAACGACACGCCGCGTGGAGCCTCGGCGTATGGCTTCTCCCCGTGGCCGTGGCAGGTGGACTCGGCGCCTGCAGCTTCGGCGCGTCCTCGCCGTCGTCAACCGCGTTCCCGACGACCGCCTTCACGGGTGTCGGCGGGATGGTCTCGTCGGTCGCCGAGCCGGTCTTCGGGCCGACCGTCGTCGCGGCCGTGCCCCCACCGCCCATCTCGGGCGGCACCCTCCTCGCGACGCATGACGGCACGCGCGTCATCGCGGCCGACCCCGAGCGCGACAGCGTGTACGTCGTGAACCTCGCCACAAGCGCGGTCGAGTCCACCATCGCCCTCACGGCGGGCGATGAGCCGGGGCGCCTCGTGGAGGACGGGGCCGGGCGAGTTCACGTGGCCCTGCGAAGCGGCGGCGCACTCGCGACCATCGACCCCGCGAAGGGCACGATCCTCGAGCGGCGCGCCGTGTGCGCGGCCCCGCGGGGCGTCGCCTATGACTCCGCCACCGACCTCGTCTGGGTGGCCTGCGCAACGGGCGAACTGGTCGGGTTGCCGGCGGCGGGTGGCCCGGCCGCGCACACCTTCGCGATCGAACGCGACCTGCGCGACGTGATCGTCGGCAACGGGTCGCTCTCGGTCACGAAGTTCCGCTCGGCCGAGGTGCTTCGCATCACGAGCAGCGGCGCCATTGCGCGGCGCGACGCGCTTCCGTCGCCGCAGACCTCGTTCCTGCCGCACGTGGCCTGGAGAACAGTCGCGGGACCGTCGGGAACGGTGGTCGCGGTGCACCAGGCCGAGTCGACGACCTCGGTCCAGACGCAGGTGCAAGGCGGCTACGGGGGCGGAGGGAGCATCTGCGGTGGGAGGTCCGGCGTCTCCGGCGGGTTCGTCACTGGGGGTGGCTCGAGCTCCGGCCCCGTGTCGCTCCCGCCAACGCCGCTGTCTCCCGGAGACGACTCGGGAGTGTTCAGCACGATCAGCAACCCCGGCTCGGCGCCCAGCGGCGACGACGCGTCGTCGCTGGGCTTCGCGGACGACGCGGCCAACGACGGCTCCGCCGAAGACGCCGTGGCCCCCACCGTCGTCCAGGACGCCGGGGCCACGACCTTCGCCAGCGACGCGTCCACCTCGACGGTCCCAACGGTCATCGCGTCCAACGAAGGCGGCTTGCCGGGCTTGCTCGAGGGAACCGGCGTCGGGATGCCCTCACAGGGGAGTTTGAGCACCTGCATCGGCGCCAGCGACGGGGGGCTCCCGCCTGGGTACCTGTCGCGGCAGTCTTCCCGGCAAGGCAACGGCGGCTGCGTGCCGACCGGCATCGTGCTCGACGTTCTTTCCGCGCTGGGAGCCGACGGCAGCGTCCTCTTCAACCTGCCATTCCCCGGTGTGCTCCCGGTCGACGTGGCGGTCTCGCCCGACGGCTCGACGATCGCGGCCGTCGCTCCGGGCAACGCCTTCACGTCGGACCTCGACACGGTGTTCGTGTTCACGACGTGCGGAGTCCAGCAGCAATCGACGCCGATCCTCGCGACCGACGGAACGACCGAGCAACCCATCGCGGTCACCTTCAGCGGCGACCGTCTCATCGTGCAGGTGCGTGAGCCGTCGGAGCTGCGCATCTTCGACATGACGGGCGCGTCGACAGCGGTCGCGCTGTCGACGGTGTCCCGCGAAGACACCGGCCACGACGTCTTCCACACGCAGGCCGGCGGCATGATCGCGTGCGCCTCGTGCCATCCCGAGGGCCGAGAGGACGGGCACGTGTGGATTCTCGACGGAGGCCACCGCCGCACGCCTTCGCTTCAGGGAACGATCGCCGGCACCGCGCCGTACCACTGGCCGGGCGACGAGGCCGACCTCAACGTGCTGGTCAACGACGTCTACACCATCCGCATGAGCGGAGCGATGTTGCCGGACGATCAGCGCAACGCGCTGACGGGCTGGGTGCAGACGGTCCCACCGCCCGCGCCGGCCTCGACCTCGAGCGCGTCGCAGCGCGGAAAGACCCTCTTCGAGCGCGCGGACGTCGGCTGCGCCGGCTGCCACTCGGGCCCGAAGTTCACCAACAACCGAACCGTCGACGTCGGAACCGGCGGCGCGTTCCAGGTGCCGCCCCTCGTCGGCGTCGCGTGGCGCACGCCTCTCATGCACGACGGCTGCGCGGCCACAATCGCGGACCGCTTCGGAGCGTGCTCCACGCCCGCGCACGGCTCGATCGGGTCGCTCTCGGCGAGCGATATCTCGGATCTCGTCGCGTACCTGGAAACGCTTTGAAGCGAGCGCGGACCAGGCCGAGCGCGAGGGCGCGCTCGGCCGCGGCCTTGACCGGGGCCGCGCTCGCCACGAGCCTCCTCGCCGGAGCGGGCTGCAACGGCAACGGCGGGAGCGCCACCAGCGACGCTGCCGCGGCTTGCGGCGACATGCAGACCGATCCGCACAACTGCGGGGCCTGCGGCCACGACTGCAACGGCGGCGCGTGCCAGACGGGAAGCTGCGTTCCGCTCGCCTCCGACGTGCTCGCATCTTCGCAGCACTCGCCCGCGGGGATCGCCGTCGACGGCACGTCCGTCTACTGGGTCAACCGCGGCTCGTACTCGGTCAACACGGGCACGTACTCGGGCGCGCAGATCGTGAAGTGCGCGAAGAGCGGATGCAGCAACAAGCCGACGGTGCTCGCGACCGGCTCGTGGACCGACGTGACGAACCTCGTGGTCGACAGCGGCCGGGTCTACTGGGGAGGCTCCGGGCAGGTCTTCTCGTGCCCGACGGACGGATGCAACGGGGAGCCCGCCGTGCTCTGGTCCGGCGACGCAGGAGTCGGCGACCTCGCCGTCGACGACGCGAGTTTGTACTTCGCCGACCTCGACGCGCAAGAACTCCACGAATGCCCGGCGTCCGGATGCGACGGCGGAAGCGAGTTCTCGATCTCGGCCGAAGCGTCCTCCGGTCCCCTGCCCCCCGGCTTCATCGGCAATGTGCTCGCCATTGCCCTCGACGACCAGAACGTCTACGCGGTCATGTCGGTGAGTCTCGGCAGCAGCCCCGGGGGCACCGTGCTCGCGTGTTCCCGGAGCGACTGTCCGGGGACCGTCCACGCGTTGACGCTCGACCTCGGAGCGGGACTCAGCCCGTTTCTCGCCGTCGATGCGAATCACGTGTACTTCGCGTCGACGAGTACGAGCACCAACAGCCCCGTGCCGGTCGAGCTTGGGGGCACCAGCAACGGCGGCGCGAACACCCTGGCGACCGTCTCCTTCGCCCCGACGGACGCCGGCAACGCCTCGACGACGCTCGGCGACGTGAGCTTCCCGTCGGCAATGGCCGTCAACGGCGGCAGCATCTACGTGGCCCAGTGGGGAGACCTCGACGACGATGGCGGCCTGCGCCCAGAGGGCGAAGGGCGCATCACCGGGTGCGTCATCGCCAGCTGCAACGGCATCTCGACGACCGTGCAGGACTACTTGAACTACCCGCAGGGCGTGGCGGTCGACGACACCAACGTCTACTGGACGGACTTCGGCTCCGGAACGAACCCCCTCGGCAGCGACGACGGCCGCGTGGCGTTTCGACCGAAGTGATCGGGCCACGGCTTCTGCACGGTGGGGCGGAGCGCGTGGAAGGTGAGATGCCGCGAGGTGCATCATCGAGTTCCCGTTCGGCGACGTGTACACGCGCCCCGGCCTAGACCTGCGTGCGCGAGAGATCGCCACGGTTGCGGTCGCCGAGCAGAGACGCAACGGGCCGCAAAGGGCGCTGACCGTGCGCCGCGGCCTATGAGCGGTCTCTCCGAGAGGAAGGTTGGTGAGAGCTGGGAGGGATGGCGCAAGACCATGTCCGGCTCCGCTGAACTCCGTACGGCCGGGAGCTTCTTTGCGGTCGTGTTCGCGCTCAGCGCTCCGTTCTGGATCGTCGGAGCCTTCGTTCGTGACACGCCGAGCTGGGTCCCGATGCATCTGCCCTTCGCGGCGCTCACGTTCCCGATGCCGCTGGTGGCCGGGGTGCTGCTGGAGCGGAGGGCGGGGCGCATGAACCATCACGTTCATGACATCGCGCGCGCCCTCGATCCGAGAGCGCCTGGGCTCACTCCCTGGCTGCTTGTCTCGGCCCTGCTGATGCCGGTCGTCTTCGTCGCGGCGTACTTCGCGCAGCGCGCTCTGCACATGCCACTGCCTGCCGAGCCTCGCGTTCCGTGGGGAACTGCTTTCTTGCTGTTCCCCATTTTCTTCGTCGGAGCCGTCGGCGAAGAGGCTGGATGGATGCTGTCGGCCGCTAGGCCGATGCAGCGTCGGCTGGGAGCGCCCGTGGCATCCGTCGCGCTGGGGTGCGTGTGGGCCGCCTGGCACATCATCACGGGGCTACAGATGGGACGCAGCCCGTCGTGGATCGCGTGGTGGAGCCTAGCCGGCGTCGCTTCGCGGGTGCTCATCGTTTGGCGTCGAACAGGGCGCGAGGGAGCCTGCTTCCAGCCGTCACCTACCACACGATGATCAACGTCTGCGGCTCGCTGTTCCCGAACGCCGGCTCTCACATGAGCCCAGCGGTCATCGCGATACTCACCGCGCCGATCGCCGTG
>CALFNG010000083.1 GCA_937902985.1 uncultured Myxococcales bacterium | reverse complement strand
GCGCCCGCGCCGGCCGCGCCCCCTACGCCGGCGCCCGCGCTGGCCGGGCTGGCGGCGAGCCGTGCGGCGAGCGCTTGCATCGACGGGCGGGCTTCGTCGCGGTCGCCCGCTGCGAAGACGACGCGGGAGACCCCCGCCTGCCGCAATCGGCCGGCGTCGAGGTCGAGCTTCATCGACATCAGTACGAGCCCCGTCCACCTCCCAGGCTCCGCGCATGCCACCTCGGCGGCGAAGTAGGCGCCGTTCGAGAAGCCGATGAGCGTTCCCCCTTGACGGGCGCGCCTCCCCGGCGCGAGCCCTTCGGCGGCGTCGAGCGCGGCGTGTATCGAGCGCGCCGCGTCGGCCGCGGACCCGGACCACATCTTGAGACCGGCGTCGCTGTCGTCGTCGACCCAGCCGCCGGCGTCGCCTGGTACGCGGAGCCGCGCGTTGCCGCGCGGGCAGACGAGGAACCCGAAGGGCGTCGCGGCGGCCTCGAAGGGCTCGCACGAGTCTTCCGGGCTCGCCCACATTCCGTGCAGGAAGACGATGGCCGGTCGCGTGGAGCGTGCATCGGCCGGCGCGTAGGCGACGCCCCAGTCGCCTTGCGCGCGCGCGCGCGGCGACCCGAAGACGAGGAGGACGGGCAGAGCAAAGGGAACCGCCGCGACCGCGACCGCGAGCCGGGACAGGCAGGCGAGGCTCACGCGAGCACGAACGTGAAGGTCTTCTTCTTCGCGGCGTCTTCGCCCGAGGCGCCCGGACCGAGCGTGACGTCGAACCCGACGGTTCGCGACCCCAGGCGCGCGCCGAAGTGCACCTGCACGGGCGACTCGGCGCCATGCAGATCAGCCAGCGTGATGTCGACCGAGTACGAGCCGCGCGGAGGTTCGGCGCCGTCGAAGTAGACGTTCTCGACGTTCTGGCCACCGCAGCCGTCTTCGCCGGGACAGTCGCGATCGAGGTGAAATCCGCTCTTCGTCGAGCGCTCGCGGCCGTTGGGCAAGTGCTCGTCGCCCGGCGTGGTGATCGACAGGTTCACGTCTGCGGCCGCCGCGCTCCAGGCGATCGTGAACTGCAGGAGCCCGGTCTCGAGGCCGCACCCTTCGTCGATGACGCCGTTGCAGTTGTCGTCGACGGCGTTGAAGCACATCTCCGGCCCCGTGGGCGTGCAGGCCTGCTCCAGCGCAGCCCCCGCCGGAGCCGCCAGATTCGATGCCACGAAATCGACCGCCACGCGCTTCGCCGGCGCCGGCGGCACGCACGAGAGGAGAGCGATGGCCGCAGAGGCGCAGAGGGCGAAGACGTAAGAGGGCCCAGATCCTCTCGGACCTGCTCCCTCTGCGTCTCTGCGTCTCTGCGGCTCCCTCATCTCCGCTCGAGAGCGGTCAGTGACCGGGCGCGCCGGGGCCGCCCGGAGCGCCGCCCGTCACGGGGGCCTTGGCGTACTCGGGGATGGCTTCGCCGTTGGCCTTGGGGTTCATCACTTCGAAGAACGCCTGGCGCGCGAGATCGCCCAGCGGGGCGGGCTCGTTGCGGAGCGCCATGAGCACGCCCTTCTCCTTGGTGAACTTGAGGAGGGCGATCGCCTCGGTGCGCTTCACGTCGTTGGTCCCCTTGGCGTCCGCGAGGAGCTTGGCCCGGAGGTGCACGCGCGTCATCGAGTGCGGACCGTTGTCGACTTCGATTGACTCGATCAGGTTGCGTCCGAGGATGATTCGCGGCCAGTCCTGGAGCTGATCGTGGATCTTCACGTGGGCCAGCGCCTCGGCGTTCGCGACCCAGCGCGCGATGTCGCCGTTGTCGTAGTTCTTGTCGCTCCAGTAGCCGAAGGTCTTGTTGTACACGTCCTTCAACTCTTCGATGGCCTCGGCCGTCACGCCCGTGTCGTTGTACGTCGCCAGCGCGCGCGACGCGGTATCGGAGTCGGCGCCGAGGATCAGCGCGAGCTCGGCGTCGGCCTTGAGGCTCACGTCGCTCAGCTTGCCGAACACCTGGGGGACCATGCTCTCCGTGATGCCGCCCATGCCGATGGCGCGCGCCACCTGATGCCGCGTCTCGATGTCCGTGACGGCGGGGACGAGCAGGTCGACGAGTCCCGCGGTCGCGTCGGGCACCGGCTTGTGCACGAGCGTCTCGAGGTAGCACTGGCGGAGCAGGTTCGACTTCGGGTCCGTGCCCGTCACGTCGTGCACCTTCTTCACCACGGTCTTCATCTGATCATCGGTGGCGACCCACGCGAGGGCGAAGCACGCGCCCATGCGCGCCTGCTCGTTCTCCTTGGGCTCCTCGATGTACTTCGTGAGGTCGTCGAAGGCCTTCGGGTCGCCCCACTGCGCGAACCCGTCGGACGCGCCCACGCCGAGGGCACGGAGCGTCATTCCGACGATCGTGAGGCCGCCCTGCATGAGCGAGTCCCACGAGACGTCGAGCTTCGGGATGCGGCGATGAAGCTGCTTCTCGAGGATGCCCCAGGCGCCGGGGGCGCGGGTCCACCCCAGGTAACGGAGCGCGCTCTGCGCCGTGGCCCAGTTCTCGGGGAACGGCGGCTGCGCGCCCTCGGCCGGGAGCTTGTCTTTCGGGTCCGCCCACTTCTTGAGCATCGGGACCGCCCGCTGCGATCCGACGATCGCGAGGAAGCGCATGCCGTTGGCGTGCGGCTGCGGTTTGTTCTCGGGATCGATCCACGAGAGAACGCCGGGCTCGGCGACCTTGAGCAGGTAGTCGCGCTTCTCGGGGTGGATCGCCGCGAGGTCGGCGAGCATGCGGGCCCCGTACACGCGCTCGTTGTCGTCCCGGCGGAGCTCGGGCCAGTCGATGTCGTTGTAGAGCTTCATCGGATCCTGGGACATCCGCTGCCCCAGGGCCTCGGCCGCGCGCACGTCGCCGATCTCCGCCATGCGCATCGCGGCTTCGTTCTTCCAGTGGGGCTTGGGGTTCGTCTGGATGTACGCGTAGAGCGCGTCGCCGCCGCGCGGGTCTTCGAGCTCCTTCAGCATGTCGAAGATCTGCTTGGTCTGGAACTTCTCGGTGTCGGGCTTGTCGTGCTTGACGGTCTTGAGCGCCAGGACGAGGCCGTTGGCTCCGACGCCGTCGCGGAGCGCCTGCAAGAACTTCTCTCGCGACTCCTTGTCGGCCTTGCTGAGCGCGTCGACCAGCGGCTGCATCGCCTTCTCGCTCGCGATCTTGCCGAGGCCGACCGCGGCCTCGCGCGCGATCTCGACGCTCTTGTCCTGCACCAGCGTGATCAGCGTGTCGGTCCACTTGGGGTCGGCGTCGTTCGACAGCGTGGAGGCCACGAGCTGGCGTACGCTCTCGCTCTCGTCGCCGGCGAGCGTTGCGATCTTCTCGATGGGTACGAGCGCCGCGAGCTTGTTGGCGTCGAAGGCGGGAAAACCGTCGAGGCGCTGCACGCTCGCCAGGTGCCCGATCTTGTACTCGGCGAGGATGGGCTCGAACGCCGACGACTCCTTGAGCGCCACGAGCGCCCAGCAGATCTGGGGCTTGTCGCTGCTGTCGGCCTCGGGGAGCGCCTTCAACAGCACCGGCTTGGCCGCGTCCGCATCGGGTGAGCCGAAGTCGACAAGAGCCATCGCCGCGGTGCCACGAACCGCGTGATCGGGGCTCGCGAGGCCCTGGATCATCGACGGGATGCTCGCCTTGTCCTTGGCCCACGCGAGGTGCACGAAGGCTTCCTGCTCGAGGCGCGGCTCGTTCTCGACGCTCGCCCACTTGCGCCAGCGGGGCGTCTGCTCGGCCTTCGGCAAGAGCTGGATCTCGCGGATCTCCTTGTTGACGTCTTCCTTGTTCAGCGTTTGCGCGTCGGTGTGGACGCCGAGGAACGCGAAGGCGCCGGCGCCGGCGACGAGGAGGACGCCGATGACGATGGCGATGGGCTTGAATGCCCCGCGCTTGAAGTTGCCGTCTTCTGACGGGAAAGCCGGGTGGTTCATGGCGGGTCCTTTGGCGGGGGACGATACCGCAAGGAAACCGAGTTCAAGCCGGCAAACGGCGGCGGTCCGTCCGTTGACGCGGTACGACGCGGCGCCACTGTAGAGTGACATCGCACGATTGCAGGCGAGGTACACTCGCGGCCATGGATACCGTGCTCGTGGCGGCGGCTGTGCTCGTCGAAGAGGGCCGGGTCCTCCTCACCCAGCGCAAGCCTGGCACCCACCTGGCCGGCGCGTGGGAGTTTCCGGGAGGGAAGGTCCAGACGGGCGAGGACCCGCGCGAGGCCCTCCGTCGCGAACTCGCCGAGGAACTCGGCATCGAGGCGCACGCCGGCGAGATCCTCGACGTAGCCTTCCACCGCTACGAAGACGCCGGCAAGGCGGTGCTCCTGATGTTCTTCGAGGCCGTGCGCGACGCGAGCTCTCCTGAACCCCGCGCCGTCGACGTCGCTGCCTTCAAGTGGGCCGGTGCCGGCGCCCTCGACCCCGCCCTCTTTCCACCCGCCGACGTCGCCGTCCTCCAGAAGGTGCGGGCGAGGCTTCTCGGAAGCCCGCCCTGACCTCTCTCGAGGAGAGGAGAGAGGGAGAGGAGATTGGCCGCTGAGGCGCAGAGGGCGCCAAGGGAGAGGGTTTGGTGGTCTCTCCGGAACGTGCCTTCGAAGAGCCGGAGCGGTTGTGAAGGCCGACTGACTTGCGTGTAGACCCTCTCGAACCCCCCCTCTCTGCTCCGCGCCCTCTGCGCCTCTGCGGCCAATCTCTCTCAGAGCGCGGTCCCGCCCCCCGGGATCCGCACGCGGAGAAAGTGGGTTCGCTCTTCCATCGGGCGCGCGAGCAGCCGGCGAATCTGGTCTCGGAGCGCGGCCTCGGTCTCGAGCCCGAGGGCGGCGAGGCGCTCAGCGCGGGTCGGTCTTCTCTCTCTCGGTTTTCGCATCTCTCTCGTCGAGCGTCGTTTCGAGAACGTCGAGCACGGCGCGATCCTTCGGCCGATTGGCGGCCCGCTTGCTCTTGATGATGTCCGCGAGGCTCGCCACGAGCAAGGTTTCGCGACCCAGGGCTAGCGGGAACGCGCGCTTACGCAGGGATTCGAACGAGCGAACCCCGTGGAGCACGACGAGAAAGTCGGCCTGGAGGCCGAGGTCGTCGTTGACGACCCGGAACATGTCCGACGCCGGGTAGTACGGGCGGAGCACCGTCGCGTCGAGGTCGCGGGCGAACGCCTTCAGCTTGCGCAGGTTCACGGGCGTCTTCCGGAACATGAAATCGAAGTCGAGGGTGGTCACCGGCGCCCCCTGGAGCGCGGCTGCCGCGTTGCCGACGAGCACGGCCTCGAGCTTCGCGCGCCCCAACGCCTCGGCGAGGCGGTTGATGAGGGGCCGGGCGTTCACGACGACAGCTTACCAGTGGTTGCGACGCGCCGGCGCGAACGGCCCGGTTGGTCGCAGCGACCGACGCGATCTTCTGCACCACGAACGCGGGTCCGCCTAAGATGGCCGACCATATGACTGTCGCCCTCGGTAGGGACCTCGTCTCGATTGGCAGCGCTCCGGACAACGACGTCGTGATCCCCGCGCCGGGCGTCGCGCCGCACCACGCCCGCGTCCTCCGGCAGGGCGGTCAGCTCATGTTCGTCGACCTCGGCGCCGGCGCGTCGACGGCGAACGGAGCCCCGCTCGCGCCGCAGCAGCCCGTGCCCTTCGATTTTCGAACGATCTTCGCGCTGAACGGCGTGGCGGTGCCGCTCTCGCACCCGGCCCTGTCGGCGATGCTCATGTCGTCCGGGCAACTGCAGGTGCCGCGGGGTCAGATCGTCGTCGGCCGCGACGCCGCGCGGGCGTCCCTCGTCATCGCACACGCGGCGGTCAGCGGTCAGCACGCGACGGTGATGCTCGATCGCATGATGGTCGTCGACCACGGGTCCACGAGCGGCACCTGGGTGGGGGGGCACAAGGCGCAGCCGAACCAGCCGATGCCGATCGACCCCAACGGCATCATCGCGTTCGGTCCCGTGCCCGTGCCGGTCGGCATGCTCGCCCACCTGGCCCAGGGAGCCCCCGCGGGAGGGCCCGCGGGCCCGGGGCCCG
The DNA here is from genome assembly GCA_937902985.1 of uncultured Myxococcales bacterium. Lineage (GTDB taxonomy): Bacteria > Myxococcota_A > Polyangia > Polyangiales > Polyangiaceae > Palsa-1150. The sequence goes on along the minus strand of CALFNG010000083.1, from coordinate 32,389 downwards.
TCCTCGGGTCCACGGTCGGTCAGCAGGCGCTGTCGGTCCAGGCAGCGGCGGCGCCTGCTCCCATGCCTCCCGTCGGCGGACCGGGGGCGCCCGGTCCGCACGCGCCGGGCGGCGACGCGCCGCGAAAGCATCGCACGGTCATCGGCGAGCTCTCGCTCGACCAGCTCCAGTCGAGCGTCATCTCGATCGGCCGCACGCCCGACAACCAGATCGTCATCAACCACCCGCAAATCAGCTCGAAGCACGCGCAGATCGTCAAGGTAGGCGATCAGCTCTTTCTCGAAGACCGGGGCAGCGCCAACGGCACGTTCGTTCGCGGGCAGCGCCTCGCGTCCGGCCAGCGGATGCAGGTCTCGAACGGCGAGAAGGTCTTCGTCGGCCCGATGCCGCTGCTCATCCACATCGGAGACAGCCGCGTCAACGTCGTGGTCGAAGACCAGGCCGACTGGGCCGGCAAGCCGCTTTACGAGATCGAGGGCTGGGACCTCTTTCTCGAGGTGCCCGACCGCGACCACAAGGGGGAGATGAAGGTGCTCCTCGATCACGTCTCCTTCAAGGCGCTGCCTGGAGACATGATCGCGCTGATGGGCCCCTCCGGCGCGGGCAAGACCACGCTCTTGCTCGCGCTCAACGGCTACTTGCCGCCGACGAGCGGCCAGGTGCGCATCAACGGCGAAGACCTCTACACCATCTACGACGCGCTCCGCGGGAGCATCGGTTACGTCCCGCAAGACGACATCGTGCACCCCGAGCTCACCGTCTTCGAGGCGGTGAAATACTCGGCGCGCTTTCGCCTGCCGCCCGACTACTCCGAAGAAGAGATCGACCGCCGCGTCGACGAGACGCTCCGCGACCTCGGCCTCGAGGCCCTCAAGAATTTGCAGATCGGCAAGCCCGAAAAAAAGGTGCTGTCGGGCGGGCAACGCAAGCGCGTCAACATCGCGCTCGAGCTCGTGACCGATCCGGTCATTCTCTTCCTCGACGAGCCGACGAGCGGCCTCGCGGCCGACGACACGACCGCGCTCATCAACCTGCTCGCCGAGCTCACGAAGAAGACCGGCAAGACGATCGTGATGACGATCCACCAGCCGGCGAAGGACGAGTTCGAGAAATTCAATCTCTGCTTCATCATGGGATACGGCGGGATCCCCACGTACTTCGGGCCCACCGGCGAGCCCGCGTATGCGTTCTTCGGCTCGGTGGCGGAGCGGGCGGGTCACGCCCACAAGCGCGTCGACAATCCGCGCGACATGTTCGACATGCTCAACGTGCGCGAGCGCCTCGTGCTCGACGAGATGCGAAAATCCGATCCGCAGACGCCGCGGGTCAAGGCGCGCATGGAGGCGGCTCGCGGCTGGCGGGCCGAGTTCTTCCGCCCCGGCAACCCTGTTTACCAGCAGATGTACTCGGCGCGCCGCGCCATCGGCACGGCCCTTTCGGCGAAGGGGGTGCCGCATCACTCGGACGTCGCCGTGGTGCGCCAGCTCGGTCTCCTCCTGTCGCGCTACTGGCGAATCAAGATTCGCGACCGCATGGGCGCGGCCATCATGTTCTTGCAGGCGCCGATCATCGGCGTTCTCCTGTGGCTCGTGTTCGGCGGCCAGAAAGCCGCGGTCCCGTTCTGGTGTCTCGGCGCGCTCCAGGAGCTGTCGACCAAGAACAACATGGATCAGAGCGCGACGACGAACCTGCTCAACTCGATGCGGCCGACGACCGATCACACGGCGGCGATGTTCTTCGTCGTCGTCAGCTGCATCTGGTTCGGCACCAGCAACGCCGCACGCGAGATCGTCACCGAGCGGGCCATCTATCTGCGCGAGCGCATGGTCAACCTGCGCCTCCTGAACTACCTGCTCTCGAAGTACATCCTGCTCAGCTTCTTCTGCGTGGCGCAGTGCACGATGCTCCTCGGTATCGTCTTCGTGACCTGCGGCTTCGACGGCGGCCCGCTGGCGTTCCTCCTCGAGCTCGCCAACGTGATCGCGCTGGCGATGAACGCCACCGCGCTCGGGCTCCTGGTGTCGGCGCTCGTCGCGTCGGCCGAAGCGGCCATGGCGCTGACGCCGATCGCGCTCATTCCCCAGGTCGTGCTCGGCGGGCTGATGGTGCCCATGACGACGAACCCGAACTTGAAGCCGCTCATGTACCTCATGCCCTCCCGCTGGGGATTCGAGGGAGCCATCGCCAGCGAACGGATGGCGATCGCCGGGGACCCGGCGTGGAACATCGATCTGCACAAAACCACCCTCACGAGCCTCCCCGACTTCGTTCAGAACGGCGTCTTCCACTGCGCGGTCGCCCAGGTGGCGAGCGGCACCCTCGCGGGCGCGTGGGGCTTCACCGAGTGGGACACGCTGTGGCTTCCCTCGGCCGTCCTCTTCGGAACGACGCTCGGGATGTTCGTCATTCTGCTCGTCTCGCTAAAGCGGCAGGATCCAGTTTAGATCGGCGCGCCCACGACAGCCTCCGCGTGAACGCTTTGCGCTCCATTCCGAGCAGGCGCGCCGCGGCGCTCTGGTTCTCGCGGCACGCGGTCATCGCGACCAGGATCGCGGCGGCTTCGGCGGCGTCGAGCTTGGGCCCGACCTCGTCGGGCAGCTCGAGGATGGCCCGCGCGATCTCGGGCAACCCGAGCCGCGTCGTGGCCACCCCGTTCGGATCGAGCACCAGCTCGACCAGGCTCATCCCCATGGCCCGCGCGATTCGATCGAGGACCGCGAGGGTGGGCCGCGCATGGCCCGACTCGATACGTTCGAGCTGGGACGCCGAGAGCTTGCTCTCCTTGGCGACGCGACCGAGGGGCAGGTTCGCGCGCCTCCTCGACAGGCGAATCCGTCGACCCAAGGCCACGGACGTCTTCGATCCCCCCATAGGGAGATGATAACCGCGTGACCACACACGAAGGCAAGGCTCACCTCGATGCCCCGGTAGGCGGCGCGACCGTGGTCCCGCGCGCCCCTGCCGAAATCGCGTGATTAGTGCACGTTAACGGTGACACGCAGCGTGCGCGCCGGCTCGCCGCTCCCGAACGGGCGCTTGAGAGACATTTCCAGCGACGCCGTTCCGGGGCTCACCGCGGTGAAATGGTAAACTTCGTTGGTGGGGCCGCCGGGCACGCCCGTCGCGCCGGCCGACGAGCTCTCGACGGTGCGGTCGCCCTGCTGCGCGAGCACGCCGGCGTCGACCTTCGTCGGCACCCAGCGGTACCCGGTGCCCGCGTTGCTCGCCAGCGAGACGGTCACGATGGAGCCCCGGGGCACGTCGAACGACTTTCCGTCGTCGTCTGCGTGGACCACCGTCTGCTGGGCCGCGGAGGCGGTGGCCGTCGGTGCGCTCGCGAAGCCCGCGTCGGGGGCGTTCGGGCTGCTCGCCGGGCTGGTGTCGGCGCTGTTTACAGGTGGCGCTCCGCCGTCATGGCAGCCGCTGCACGCGAGGAGCCCGAAGGGGAGGAGCGCGACGGAGTACGAACGAAGCCAACGAGGCGAGCGAAGCGAGAGCATGTCGGAGACCTCTTTTCTCGCGTGCGGGTGGCGCCATCGTCCTCGCGAACCCCACGCGAAGAGTTCACGCTAACGAAACCACCTTGCCGTCTGCAATAGGGCTTGCCGCCCGGTCTTTCGAACATACGTTCTTCCGATGCTGCGAATGCCCAGCCGCGCGCTGACTCGCGACGCAAAGAAGAATCTGGAGCGCTTTTTTGCCACGTCTGCGGCGCGAGAAATCGAAGACGATCCGCGCTCGTGGTCGGTCATCGAGTGGACCTGGGGCGCGGGGCCGCCCCTTCGCGTGCACCTCCGCGACGAAAACGACGAGGTGATCGACTTCGTCATGGATGCTACTGGCGTCTGGCAGCTATCGCGGGAGCCCATCGATCGCAAGATCGCTCGACACGACGATCTCGCGCGCTGACGCTCGCCCCTGGCACGGGGCGAGCACGGAGAGACGCCGTGGAAACGAATGCACGATTCGAGCTCGTTCGTGGTCGCCGGTCCGCCGACCGGCGCTCTGCCGTCGCGGCCATGGCCCGCGAGGTGCGCGCCGGCCTGTCGAGAAACCCGCGCGCCATCTCGCCCAAGTATTTCTACGACGCGATCGGCTCGGATCTCTTCGACGCCATCTGCGAGCTGCCCGATTATTACGTGACGCGCAGCGAGCGGGCGCTCCTCGAAGAGCACGCCGATTCGATCGTCGGCCTCGCCGGTGCTCGCGCGCTCGTCGAAATCGGCAGCGGCATGGCGCGAAAGACGTCGCTCCTGACCAAGGCTCTCTGCGATCGCAACGCGTCGCCCATCTACATTCCCTTCGACATCGCCCCCGAGGCGATCGACGCGTCGGCGCGGGCCCTGCTCGACTTGCACCCGCGCCTGCGAGTGCGCGGCGTCGTGGGCGACTTCGGGCGCGACTTCGGGCGCCTCGCGGTCCATGCCCCACCGGCCGACGGCACGCGGCTCTTCGCGTTCCTCGGCAGTACCATCGGCAACCTCGACGAAGAAGCGGCGCCGGCGCTCTTGCGCTCGGTCGCCGACATCATGGTGCCCGCGGATCGGTTCCTTCTCGGCATCGACCTCGTGAAGAACTCGCGCATCCTCAACGCCGCCTACAACGACTCGCAGGGCGTCACCGCCGCCTTCAACAAGAACGTGCTCCGCGTGCTCTCGCGCGAGCTCGACGGCGAGATCGACGAAGCCGCGTTCGAGCACCTCGCGTTCTACAACGAGCCCCTCCAGCGCATCGAGATGCATCTGGTGTCGACGCGGGCGCAGCCGCTGACGCTCCGCGCGGCCGACGTGCGCATCGACCTCGGCGGGGGCGAGCGAATCCTCACGGAGATCAGCCGCAAGTTCACGCGCGCGAGCGCCGAGCGAACGCTCATCGGGGGGGGCATGGAGCTCCTCGAGTGGATCCCCGACGCCCAGGGAATGTTCGCCCTCTGTGTCGCCAAGAAGGCCTAGACCAAGCGGCGGCGTCGTGGAACTTAGCCGCCGCTTGCTCTACCGCTGGACCCGACGAGACGAGCTAGCGGGCGGGCCGGAGAGAGGCGCTGTCAACCGACGAGATCGCGGGTCGCGTCGACCACGCTCGGGCATCCGGCGAGGGTCATCGCCTGGTCGAGCTCGAAGCGGAACGTCGAGAGCACGGCGCGCGCGCCGTCTTCGCCGCCGGTCGCCAGGCCCCACAAGATGGGCCGTCCGATGAGCACCGCCCGGGCGCCCAGGCTCAAGGCGCGAAGCACGTCGGCGCCGCGGCGCACGCCGCCGTCGACCAGGACCTCGATGCGCCCTCGAACGGCGTCGGCGATGGGGCCGAGGACGGTCGCGGTCGCGGGCGACCCGTCGAGCTGGCGCCCGCCATGGTTGCTCACGATGACGGCGGCGGCGCCGTGGTCGACGGCGCGGCGCGCGTCGTCGGGACGAACGATGCCCTTGACGGCCACGGGCAGACGCGTGACCGAGCGTAGCCACGCCACGTCTTTCCACGACAGCGACGGGTCGAGCTTCTCCGCGAAGTAAGCCGCGAGGCTGCTGGCCGACGACCGGAGCGACACGTCGCCGAGGTCGCTCACCGCGCTCATGTTCTCGACGCGAAGGCCGTCGGGCAGGTGAAACTCGTTGCGGACGTCACGCTCACGGCGCCCGAGGACGGGCGCGTCGACCGTGAGCACGATGGCGCCCGCGCCCGCCGCCTCGGCGCGAGCCACGAGCGCGGCGGTCGCGGCCCGGTCCCGGTACACGTAAAGCTGGAACCAGACGGGCGGTCGGCCCGCGGCGGGGCCCGCCGTTGCCGCGCACACGTCTTCGACGCGAGTGTTCGAGAGCGACGACAAGCACATCACCGTCCCCTCGGCAGCGGCGGCGCGAGCGGTCGCCAGCTCGCCCGCTTCGCACGCGAGCTTGTGGAACGCAGTCGGGGCCACGAGGATGGGCATCGAGACGGGCGCGCCCAGGACCGTCGTCGAGAGGTCGCGCTCCGACACGTCGACGAGGACGCGGTAGTGAAGCGGGAGGCGGGCCCACGCCGCGACGTTCTCCCGAAGCGTGACCTCCTCGAGCGCGCCGCTCGCGTAGTACGCGTAGGCCATCGGAGAGAGCTTCTCGCGGGCGAGCTCCTCGAGCTCGCGGAGGTTCAAGGCGCCCGAGGGCAGCATGCGTCGTTCAAGGCGTTTTTCGCGCATCGCTCGCGTGTCTTTCAAGCGTCCTTCAACCGAGCTCGGCACCGATCCGGGTGCCGAGCTGCTCGCAGCACGAGTCGTACTGGAGGTCCGCGCCGCCGCGCTTGTCGAAATGGACGCGAACTCGCTGCGCGGTCTTCTTGTGGACCGGGCAGAGAACATTGGCGAGCTTGCGACCGATGTCCTCACCGGCGCTCCGGAGAGGGCCAGCCACCCGAGGGTCGTTGATGTCGTCGATCCCGACCCGGCGGGACCCGACGCCGACGGTGATCTCCACGGGAAGGTCGGCGGGCATGTCTTCCATAGACAAGCGCGGTCCGGCTCCGGATGCAAAGGCTAGCCGGTACTAGAGCCGGGTTGGCAGGAGAACGCGACCAGGGACCATGGAGACCTATGGGGCGCCGCGGAAACGCGCGGGGCCGATGCGGGCTATTGCACTGCGGGGCGCGGCATACGAGCATGCCCGCCCTCACCGATCAGGAGGCACACCGCGATGCTCGAGGCCGGACAGCGATTCCCTGACTTCTCGCTCAAGAATCAAGACGGAAAGACCCAGACCCTCGCGAGCTACGCCGGCAAGTGGCTCGTGGTCTACGTCTACCCGAAAGACGACACGCCTGGCTGCACCATCCAGGGCGAGGCCTTCACGGCGACCAAGACCGAGTTCGAGAAGCGCCAGATTCACGTCGCCGGCGTCAGCGCCGACGACGTCGCGTCCCACAAGGACTTCTGCTCCAAGTTCTCGCTGACGGTCGAGCTCCTGGCCGACCCGGATGCTGCGCTCCTCAAGGCCCTCGGCGTCCCGCAGAGCGAGTACAAGGGGACCCTCTACTGGAACCGAACGACGTTCGTGGTGGATCCGAAGGGCGTGCTCCGGAAGGTGTATGCGAACGTGAACCCGCAGGGCCACGAAGGGGTCCTCCTCAAAGACATCACGGCCCTTCAGGTGTCGTAAATCCACCATCACAGGAATATTGCAGGCGTCAAATACTGCAATTTTTCGAGGGTGACCAGGAAAGTGACCGTAGATGGCTCCGGCGCCTCGTCGGAGGGTGTAGGTCGAGCGTAGATTCTCCACTGCTGGAATGAGGTTCGCGCTCGTCATCGCACCGTCTGACTCGCGCTCCGGGGACGCGGCGTTGCGGCGCGAGGCCCTCGCGTGGCTTCGGGGTCGGCTGGCGCGCTTCGGGTTCCACGTCGTCATCGTCGGCGGGGCGCAAGATCCGCAGGCCGACATCGAACGCGCGATCGGCCGGGTGTCCGCGGGCGACACCGTCCTGGTCCACGCGAGCGGGCGCCTCGCGGGTCGCAAGGCCATCGCCTTCGGTGACGCGGGGCTCATCGAGTTCGGGGCCATCACCGAAGCGCTCGCCGCGCGCGCGCCGGCGCACGTGTCGTTCGTCCTCGAGCTGACTCACGAAGAAGAAGACGACGACGCCCTCGTCGCGGCAGAGATCCTGCAGTCGGCGTTGCACGCGCTGCGGGCGAAGCCGCGGGGCTATCCCGTCCTCGCCGCGGTGCGTCCGCTCACGATGAACGTCGATCGCGTGGCGTTCACGCGGCTGGCGCTGCCGACCGTCAGCGAGCACGCCGGTCCGCCGCCGACGGAGGCGATCGTCGCGAGCATGTACGAGGCCGCGTCGGCAACCGAGGAGAGCCGCGCCGTCGCCCAGAGCTTCACGTTCTCGCGAGGCGGGGCGTCGATGGCGCCGCCGCCTGCAGCCTTCGCGAGGGCCAGCGCCATCTACTCCAACGGGCGGGGGCCGGAGATCGCCGAGCCGGTCGCCGACGACGCTATCCAGGCGGTCGAAAACGTCTCGGCTTCGTCGAGGCCGGTGAGCTCGATGGATCTGTCGATTCACTCGTTGATCGCCGAGGCGACCGAGCAGTGCAACTGGCCGCGCGCCCTCGAACTCCGCCGCCTCCGCCTGCACGAGCTGGCGTCGCCGCGCCAGAAGTCGAAGGAGCTCGTCGCCATTGCCAGGATCCTGCACGCCGAGTTCCGCGACGCCGAGGGGGCCATCGAGGCGCTCGAGATGGCGCGCGCGATGGACCCCGGACGCGTGAGCGTGCTGCAGGCGCTCCGCCGCGGCTACGAGCGGCTCGAACGCTGGCCCAACGCGCTCGAAGTGACCGCGGCGCTCGCGGAGCTCGCCGACGCGTCCACGGATCGCGCGAAGCTTCACGTCGCGTGCGCGCGCATCGCGCTCGAGCGAATGGCCGACCCCGACGGCGCCGTTACCTGGTTCGATGCTGCCCTCACGGCGGACCCCGCCAACCGCGACGCGCTCGACGCGCTCAGCCACCTCCGCGCGCGTCCGTCGCCGATCGACTACCTCGCGTCGCCACCGCCGGCCTCGCCGGTGCCTGCGCCGGCGTTCCCGGCCGCGCACATGCCGCCTCCGATGCCTTCGCTGTCGGTCCCGCCCTCGCGACCGCCCGAGCCGGAGCCCGACGCCGCAGCGCACGAGCGCCTGGCCGACCGCCTCTTCGCCGAGGGGATCGACGACGCCGCCCTCGAAGAGCTCGAATCTGCCGCCGCGCGTGAACCCATGCGCGTCTCGATCTACGAGAGGTGCTTCGCCGCGCATCGCCGCGCCGGCCGGACCGACGCGGCCCTGCTCGCGGCGTTTGCCCTCGAAGCGCTCGACGCTGCCGGCGTCGACGAGCAAGTGCTCATCGACCAGTTCCGATCCGTGGCGCCGACCCGCGTTCGCTCGTCGCTCGACGACGCGGCGTGGGCCGATCTCCGCGCGCCCGGGTCCGATGACGTCCTCACGTCGCTCTTCGCGGCCATCGAGAGCGCCGCCATCGCCGCGCGCGTCGAGGAGCTCCGCGAGCAGCGCAAGCTCGTCGCGCTCGACCCGGCCGAGCGTCTCAGCGAGGCGAGCACCGCGTCGATCGGCCGCACGTTCCAGTGGGCGGCGCGCGTTCTCTCCGTGGCCTGTCCGCATCTCTACGTGAGAGACGACGTACACGAGGGGATCGCGTCGATCCCGGCGCGCGAGTCTTCGATCGGCCTCGGCCCGTCGGTCGTATCCGGCCCCTCGGCGAAGGAGCTCGCGTTCCTCGCGGGCCGGCACCTCGCGTACTACCGACCCGGGCACCAGGTGCTCCTCCACTATACGGGGCGCGACGAGCTCACGACCCTGCTCCTCGCGGCCGCGCAGATCTCGATGCCGAAGGCCGCTGCGCAATCCGACGACGGGGCCGTGCGCGCTCTGCGGCACCGGCTGGCGCGACTCCTCGAGCCGGAACAACGTGCCGCGCTCGACCGCGCGGTTCGCGACCTCGACGCTCGTGGCGGCAACGCCGCGCTTGGCGCGTGGATGAGGAGCGTCGAGCTGACGGCGTCGCGCGCCGGGCTCCTGCTCGCGGGCGACCTGGCGACGGCCACTTCGCAGATCCGGGCCGAGTCGCACGACGCGCGGAACGTCCCGGTCGTGCCCGTCGAGGTCCGCCTCGGCGATCTGATCGCCTTCTGCGCCTCGCGCACGCACGCCGGGATGCGGGTCCGCTTCACGATGACCGCTCCCGAGAGCGTGCATCCGTCGCCCCTCCCGTCGCCGTCGCCGTCGCCGTCGTCGAGCAGCCTGCAAATCGGGCCGTGACCGGCGGCTATCGCTCGAGGACGAACCCCGCGTAGTCCGCCGCGCTCTCGCTCTTCGTCTGGTCGCCGTCGGTCATGATGCCGATGCCGACGAAGTCGGGCACGTCGCCGTTGGGGTCTCCATTGTCGAAGTGCGCGCGGAACTCGCGGCGAAGATCGATCTGCTCGGCGTGCCACACGCCGAGCGGCGCGCCCGACTCGAGGATGATGGTGTCTTGCGCGACGAACGGGTTGCGCTTGCGGCCGCATACGGCGCCGCGCTTGCCAACGGCGCTCCACACGTATTTCAGCGTGTACCAGCGAAGCGTTTGCTTCCACGTCAGGTAAACGACGGCCGCGGAATCGCCCTTGCCATCGGCGCACTCGTCGCCACCCGCGGGTAGCGTCTCCGCTCGCCATTGCCACGACACGGCGGTTGCTCGCTTTCGATCGCCGTCGTTGACCTCGAAGCCGAGCACGGTGGTCGCCTCCGGCGGCGTGTAGTGGGCACGAACGAAGGGCAGCGCCGGATCGTTCACCGCGGTATAGTAATTCACCGGCCCCGATTCCCGGCCCACGACCTTCCACCGGGTCACGTCGAGGTTCAACGGACCCGGCGGCGCCCCCTGGGCCCGGCCGGCCTCGGGACAAAGCAGGAATGCGAAGGCGGCGACGGCCGCGAGCGACGCGCGCTTCATGGTGGTGATCTTGGTGTTAGCAGAGCGCCGAGTCCGCCGCCCGTCACGCAAGCATGACCGACCGCGTCGCGCCGGGGTCGTTCAGGTCGTTGGCGTCGGTGACGGTGGCAGAAGGCCGTGCTGGCGTAGCAACGGCTCAAGACTGGGCTTGCGACCACGGAACTCGACGAAGAGATCCATGGCGTCGCGCGAGCCTCCCTGCGCGAGGACCGTGTCGCGGAAGCGATGGCCGGTCTCCGGCGCGAACCTGGTCTCGGCGAACGCGGCGAACGCGTCTGCGGACAGCACCTCGGCCCATTTGTAGCTGTAGTAGCCGGCGGCGTACCCGCCTGCGAACACGTGCGCGAAACTGTTGGGCATTCGATTGAAGGCCGGAGGCCGGAGCACGCTGACCTCTTTACGTACTTGATCGAGCGTCTCGAGCACTCGCGCGCCCCGCGCCGGATCGAAGTCGCGATGCAGTCGGAGGTCGAAGAGCGCGAACTCGAGCTGACGCACCGTGGCGAGCGCCGACAGGAACGTCCGGCTCGCTTGCAGCTTCTCGAGGAGCGCCTGCGGCAGGGGCTCGCCGGTCTGCCAGTGCCGCGCGAAGCCCCGCAGCGTCTCGCCATCGTAGCACCAGTTTTCCATGAACTGGCTGGGGAGCTCCACCGCGTCCCGCGCAACGCCGTGGATCCCCGAGACCGCCGCCTCGTCGACGCGGGTCAAGAGATGGTGCAGGCCGTGCCCGAACTCGTGAAACAGCGTGACCACCTCGTCGTGCGTGAGCAGCGCCGGCTGGCCCGGCAGCGGCGGCGTGAAGTTGCACGTGAGGTAAGCGGCCGGGCGCTGCACGCCGCCGGCGGTGCGGCGACGCGTGACGCACTCGTCCATCCAGGCGCCGCCCCGCTTGTCTTGCCGCGCGAAGGGGTCGAGATAGAAAGCGCCGATGCGCGCCCCCGCGGCGTCGCGGAGCGCGTAGGTCGTGACGTCCAGGTGCCAGGTGGCCACGCCGTCGATCTTCTCGATGGTGACCCCGTAGATGCGCTCGACGAGCGCGAACATCCCCTGGACGACCGCCGGCGCCGGAAAGTAGGGGCGGAGCTCCTCTTCCGAGAAGGCGAGCTTCTGCCCCTTGAGCTTCTCGGAGTAGTACGCGATGTCCCACGGCTGGAGATCGGTCACGCCGTCGCGCTCGCGCGCGAACGTGCGGAGCTCGTCGAGCTCCGACAGCGCGCGCGCTCGCGAGCGGACGTTGAGGTCGAGCAAGAAGCGCTCGATCTCGTCGGGCGTGTCGGCCATCTTCGTGGCGAGCGAGACTTCGGCGAAGCTCGCGTACCCGAGGAGCCTGGCCTCTTCGTGTCGCAGCGCGAGGATCTCGTCCATGAGCGGCGTGTTGTCGAACTTGCCGGCGAGCGGACCGCGGTCGGACGCGCGGGTGCCGTACGCTTCGTAGAGCTCGCGGCGCAGATCGCGATCGTCGGCGTAGCTGACGACCGCGTCGTAGCTGGGGAAGTCGAGCGCGATCACGAAGCCGTCGAGGCCCTTGGCCCGCGCCTTCTCTCGCGCCAGCTCCTTGCCCTGCGGCGTCATGCCGCGAAGGGCCGTCTCGTCGGTCACGGGCTTGCTGTATGCCTGCACCGAATCGATGAGGTTCTCTTCGAACTTCGAGTGAAGCTCGGAGAGCCGCAGCTCGATCGCCGTGAAGCGCTCCTTCTCCGAGGCCGGCAGGCCGATGCCCGAGAGGCGAAAGTCACGCTGCGCGTCGGCCACGACCTTCTTTCGGGCCGGCGAGAAGGTCGCGAACGCGGGGCTCGCGGCCAGACGCTCGTAAGCGCGCAAGAGGTTCTCGTTCTGCGAGAGCTCCAGCGAGTACACCGTCATCTTCGGGAGGCACGCGTTGTACGCCTTGCGCCACTCGGTCGTGCTCGTGACACCGAAGAGATGCGACAGCGGACCCCACACGCGGGACACGCGATCGGTCATCTCTTCGAGCGGCTCGATGAGCGTCTCCCAGCGGGGCTCCCAGTCGGCGCGGCCGGCGGCCGTGAGGAGCGCGTCGAGCTCCGCGCGGTTCTCGGCGAGCACCGCATCGAGCGCGGCCTCGGCGTGATGGGGCCGGATGCGCTCGAAGGCGGGCAGCGGGGCGGTTGAAGGAGACGCGAGAAGGGGGTTGTCCATGGGAGAGGCTCGGAACGGCGCTTTTGTAACGCGCGCACGCGCGCGTCAATCTATCGCGGCGTCGCTTCTTGGCCACCACGCCCGGCCAGCGCGCGCGTTCGAGCCCAATTCGAGCCTAGAGTCAGCCCGTGAGCGTCTTCAGGAGACCGAGCCGCCACATGCCCAGCCCCGCGGCCGCCACCAGCGCGACGCCCACCAGAAAGGCGAGCAACCACCGCCCGGCCGAGCTCGCGGACGGCCCGTCGTCGTCCATCTCAAGGTCGAGCGGCGGACCCGTGAGGATCGTCTGGAGGTGCAGAGCGTCGAGCAGCTGCTTGGCGAGGCGAACGAAGTCGTCGTACTGCGTTCGATCGATCGTGAGCGGCCGGCGGAAGCGCTGCCTGTGCACCGCGTCGAGGTGCTCGAACGTGCGGAGCTCGGCCCGCCCTTCGGCGTGGTTCGCGTGACCGACGACGAGGGTGGGCGTTCCCGGCTGGCTCGAGACCAACCGCAGATGCTGCATCGCCTGCACGCCGCCGGCGGTCGATGGCCCCGCGGGAGCCGTCAGTTCGGCGGTGTAGTCGCCGGGCTGGATGCAAACGCGCTTGAGGGCGTCGTTGAACGCAGTCGCGAGCTCCGATGCCTGCAGCGCGTGGAACGTCTGCAGCGCCGCGCGGGGTTTGCTCTGAATCAACCCATGGAGCGTAGCACCACGGAACCCGGCGGGTACCGTCGCAGCGCCCCGGGCGAAAGGCGATGGCCTCCTCGGTCCGGCGCTGCACGAGCCTGGAGTTCTGGGCGGCGACGTCGCAGGGCTCAGCCCACGTGCTCGCGCAGGAACGCGACGGTCCGGGGCCAGGCCTTCTTGGCGCTCGGCTCGTGGTATTTCGTCGTGTCGCTGTCACGCATGAAGGCGTGACCGGCGCCCTCGTAGACGTGGAGCTCGATCGACTTGCCCTTGGCCTTCAGCTCGGCCTCGATGAGACGCGCCTTCTGCGGGCTCGCCCAGTCGTCGTGCTCGGCAAAGTGCGCCTGAATGGGCGCGGTGACCTTGCTCAGGTCGAGCTTCGAGAGGTCCGGAATCCCGTAAAACGGCACGGCGCAGGCGATTCCCGGAAGGGTCGCCGCGGCTGCCAGCGTGAGGGCGCCCCCCATGCAGAAGCCGAGAACGGCCACCTTGCCGTTCGAGCGCGGCTGGCCCTTCAGCCATTGCACCGCGGCGCCGATCTCACGGACGGCACCCGCGAAGTCGAGAGTCGCCATGAGCTTGCTCGCCTCCGCATCATCGGTCGTCACCTTGCCGTGATAGAGGTCCGGCGCGAGCGCGAGGAACCCCTCGCGCGCGAAGCGATCGACCTTCGCCCGCATCTCGTCGTTGATCCCGTGCCACTCCTGAACGACGACGATCGCGCCGACCTTTTCGTTTCCGGCCGGCGCGGCGAGCTCCCCGCCGCCCGTCGTGCTCCCCGCCTCGAACTCGATGTGCTTGCTCATCGCTCAACTCCTTTTCGGACGGCGAGGGTACGCGCTTCCGTGCCGCGTCGACCAGCCGCAGCTCGGCGCGGACGGCCGCGGCGAGCGCGTGGACGGCCTGCACGAACACCACCGCCTGCTCGTCTTTCCCTTGCCTGCCAGCGTTCATGCGTGCGACTGCGGGAGTTGCTTGTTCGGTGACGGCCCTGACCTCAATTGCGGTCTCTAGGTGTCAGTGCGCCGTCGTGCGCGAACCGCAAGCTATTTCTCGTACCGAGGGTCGTTTCGCAGATCCGCCGTGACGACGTCGACCACCTCGATACGAGGCTCGGCGTCGACTCGACGCGTGGCACTTTCTGGAGCTTCCAGGTCATCATCATCACCAGGACTTGCCGAGCGCCCTTCGTCGGCGCCACGGGAGGCGGGGTTGACGGGCGGGCCCTTGAGAACCAGGCGTGCTCTGGCTTTCTGACGGCGAGAGGCTGATGACTTGCGCTCGGACGCCATCCGGTGGTCCGCACCATATATCAGTCATGGGTGATCGAATGCGCGTGCCTGCAGGCGACGTGAAATAGACTTCGACCGCGCAAGTGACGCAAGATTTTCGCGAGGTCGCGCTTTCTGCAGCGTTTAGTCCACGGTGGCCGCGCTTTTGTTCGCGTCGACCCTTGGCCCGGTAGGTGCTTTTCCCGACGGAATCTTCGGGTCGTGGGGGGGGTGGGGCAATGACAACGCAAGCAAGGAACGAAGCTCGCGCGTATGGCGCTCGCTGGGAGAAGGAGAGACCGACGCGGCCCGATCTGCCGCGTCTGCTGTCCGTGCCTCCGCCGGGCGACGCAGAGCCCGCGAAGAGTAGGATCATGCGAACGGCGCCGAGGCTCGACGGGTAACCGGGCGGCGGGCGGACGGCCGGGACGGATCCTTGGCGGAAATTGATGCGAGCGGAGCGAGCCGCGGTCCGCGAGGTCCGTGAACCACAGCGGAGCCGAGGCGCACGACAGTTCACCCTTCACTTCTCGCTGCGACTCGGCTACCGGGCTCATGATGGCGATCGCGCTCATGGCCCCCGTCGCGGCGCCGGTCGTGCCGCTCGAAGAGACCCGGCAGACCCTCGTCGACTCCGCGCGGCGTCGCTTCGGCGCGATCGCCACCGACGCTCTCGTCGATCACGTTCTCCGACGCACGGACGGCTCGGACTTCGCGGTCCGAGAGGCGGCGCTCGAAGCGCGCTCGTTCGCCGCTGGGGCTTCGCGCAGCGGGACGGCCTGGTCGTCGCCCGGCGACCGGGGCAGGGTCGCGTACTCGGCAGCTACGCAACGGCCCGCCGCCTGCCTCGCGGACGCGGCGCGCGCCCGTACGCGACCGAGCTCGAGAACATCGACCCTCTGATCGCCAGCTGCGACTGTCCGGACTTCCTCCGCAGCTCGCTCGGCATCTGCAAGCACGTGCTCGTCGTGATGGACGATATCGGCCGAAGCCGCCGGCGCTTCGCCCTCGCCGTGCGCGAGAGTGCCGCGACGGTCGCCCGCGGGGCGAGGCTCGTATGGAATCCCGATCTGCCCCTCGCGGGTGAGCTCGACCGACTGTCCGGACTCCGGCTCGAATGGCCAAAACACGCCGCCGCCCTTCTCGGCACGAGGAGCGCGTCAGGGGCGCGCGCTCACGTGACGCGCGTGCGAGGTGCGTTCACGCACGAGGCGCTCGAGCCCTCCGCGCGCGTCGATCCAGAGCGACGACGGGAGCTGCTCTCCTCGCTCCAGGTGCTCGTGGCAAGGGACGGTGGCCTCCTCGATTCGACGCCGTCGGCGCGCGCGCTCGTGCTCGAAGAGCTCGAACGGGCCGAGAGACATCGGCGCAACGAGCAAGCGGCCCTCGAGGCCATCAGCGAGCTGCGTACGCTCAAGCGTCGCCTCTACCCCTACCAGCGGGAAGGCGTGGAGCGCTTCTTGTTTGCGGGACGCTTGCTGCTCGCCGACGACATGGGCCTCGGCAAGACCACGCAGGCGATCGCCGCGTGCCACGCGCTCTTCGGGTCTGGACGGGTCACGCGCGGTCTCGTCATCGCGCCGTCGAGCCTCAAGCCTCAATGGCTTCGCGAATGGCAGGAAACGACGTCCGTACCGGCCGCGGTCGTCGAAGGGACTCCGCAAGAGCGTGCGCGCCAGTACCGGGAGTTTCGCTCGGGCTTTCTCATTCTCAATTACGAGCAGCTGCTCCGTGACGCCGAGCGCGTTCAGGCGATTCGCGCCGACATCGTCGTGCTCGACGAAGCGCAGCGCATCAAGAACTATGCGACCAAGTCGGCGATCTACGTCAAGGCGCTGCAGCCCGAGTACCGCCTCGTCTTGACCGGGACGCCGATGGAGAACCGGCTCGAGGAGCTCGCGTCGATCCTCGACTGGATCGACGACGTGGCGCTCTCGCCCAAGTGGCGGCTCGTTCCCTGGTACACGCGCTGGGAGGGCGACGGCGGCAAGGGCAAGGCGGGCGCGCGCAACCTCGACACGCTCCGCCTGCGCCTCGCGCCGTGTCTCGTCCGGCGACTGCGAAGGGACGTCCTCGGGCAGCTCCCTTCCCGCACCGACACGCGCGTCCCGGTCGACCTGACCCCCCAGCAGGCGGTCGAGCACGACGAGCTCTCGGCCCCCATCGCGGGGCTCGTGCAGAGGGGCAAGCGACGACCGCTGCGTCAGGCGGAGTTCCTGAAGCTGATGCAGCTTCTCACCCAGCAGCGCATCATCGCGAACGGCCTGGGGCAGCTGCGGTTCGAGGAGATCTGGCCCGCGTACAGCAAGGCGCGCCCTGACCCGAGCCTGCTCGAGGGGCTCTTCGCGCCGAAGCTCCTGGAGCTACGGCGATTGCTGACCGATCTCGTCATCGACCAGGGCCGCAAGGTCGTCGTCTTCAGCCAGTGGCGACGGATGCTTCGACTGGCCGAATGGAGCGTTCGCGACGTGCTCGGCGACGGGGACGTGCGCGCCGTGTTCTTCACGGGCGCCGAGAAGCAGTCGCAGCGCACGCGCAACATCGTCGATTTTCACGACGACCCGCGCGTGCGGGTCATGTTCCTGAGCGACGCCGGCGGCGTGGGTCTGAACCTGCAAAAAGCAGCGAGCGCGTGCATCAACCTCGAGCTGCCGTGGAACCCGGCGGTGCTCGAACAGCGAATCGGACGCATCTACCGGCTTGGACAGAAGCGGCCGATCGACGTGTACAACCTCGTCTCCGAGGGCTCCATCGAGGCGCGCATCGCGAGCCTCGTCGGCGCCAAGCAGGCGCTCTTCTCGGGCCTCTTCGACGGGACGTGCGACGAGATCCGCTTCGACGCGGCCGCCTCGTTCCTCACACGCGTCGAGCGCATGGTCGATCCTGGAGTGTTGCCCGAAGCGCCGGTCTCCGCTGCGGGGCCCCCTGTCGAAGACGGGGACGGCGACTCCGCCGCTGTCGAGGTCCAGGCGCGGCTCGACGACGCAGCGCTGGCCGATGAGTTGCCCGTGGCACCGGCGTCCCTCGTGAGAAGCGACGCGGACGAGGATACATCGAGGGCCGCGGATGCCGTAGCAAGCGACGTCACGCCGGCGGTCGCGAGCGACGTCTCGCCGGCCACGAACGACCCGGTGGCGGCGGCGTTCGACCTCGTTCGTGTGGAGCGGACGGCAGACGGCGGGGTTCGCATCGAAGCCCCACCCGAGGCCGCGGGATCGCTGGTGGCCCTCTTCCAAGGCATGGCCCGGCTGCTGGCTTCGGCGGTGAAGACGCCTTGACGAGGGTGCGCCCGGGCTCGCTCCGAGCCTCGGAGGAGTCGCAATGCCCTTCACCTTGGGTTGAAGCCTTCATTGGCCCCCGGGCATGCAGGGAAATGCGGTGGGCCCTGGACCATCCGGGAGTCCTGAGCTTATTGTGCAGCCGAGGCGGAGGGCGAGGCTTGTGACCCCGGCCGCCTTGTCACCGGCGAATCGGAATCGGGGTGGAGTACGCTGGTGCGCGGTGAGCCCCCATGCTGGCCTCCGACCCGTGCACATCGCACATCGCGCGTCCGCTCAGCACCTCGTCCAGCGGGAGGAGCCCTCCCCGATTCGCCTCGTCGATGGACTCACGTAGAGTAGAGCGGTGATCTGTTCGTCGTCGAGGTCGAAGCTCTCGTCACCGGCAGCGACGACGACGGTGACCTCCGTTCCCTCGGCAAGGGGGCTCGTCGACGACCGTGCTCGACCCGTCCGTGAACAACCTTCATGGCCCACGGAGCGTAGCACGCGCAGGACGCTGAGCTGCGATCGAGGGCCATCGTACAGCGCTCCGGTCGGCGTTCGGCTTATCTTGCTGTAGGCTCACGCGGCTTGAGGTCTCGACGACTTGGCCGGGGAGCTGCGGCGGGCGTGCTCGGGGTAGGACCGGCGCTGGCCTTGTTCTCCGCTTACTGGCAGGGGTGCAACATTTACGACTCAAGCCTGCTCTTACCTGGAGATGGCGGAGGCGGCTCCGGCGACGCCGCCGATGAGTCCTCGTGCCTCGCGAAATGGCCGCCGCCACCGGCTCAGGATGATCCAGGGAGCGGTACCGAGTACTCCGGGTTCGTCGCGATGCAGACGGTCGACGTCGGCGGTAGCGCAGACGCCGCTGTCATCGTATCCGATGCGACCGCGCCCCTGCCGCCGATCGGATTCGACCTGGACAACGACTGCACCTGCTGCACCACGGCGCCAAGGAGCGTCTGCCAGACAGGTGGGAGCTGCATCGGATCAAGTGTGATCTGCGACGACAACGCCGGCCGCGATCACATTGCTCTGAACATCTTCCGCGTGCTGCCGAACGCAAGCGCGGCCGCCAATGCTGGAATGCAGGCGGGCGAGTTCAGCATCATCCTGCAGATAAGCGGCTACAGCGGCGCGCTCAACGACACGAACGTGACCGTGGCCCTCTATGTGTCGAACGGGCTGGTCGGCGTCCAGGACGGCGGAACCGTGACGCCTCGGCACGACGGGACGGACCTCTGGACCGTCGACACGCACTACCTTGCGACGACGCAGAGGGGCGAGACGGTCCCGGATGGCACCCAGTGCAACAGCACGACTGCGTGCCAGCCCATCTACGTCGACGACGGCGCCTATGTCGCCAATGGCGTGCTGGTGTCGCGACCGTCCGCCACGCTGCCGCTCACGTTCGGTTACCGCGCGAACATCGGCGGGGCGCTGATGAAACTGAACGACGCCGTCATCTCAGGCACGCTGCAGCCACTGCAGACGGCGGGAGGCCAGAAGCTCTGGGGGATCACGAACGGCTCGATCTCAGGTCGCTGGGAGAGCGCGCAACTTCTCAGCAACCTCGCGACGCTTCCGAACGCGAACGTCGACGGGTCCTACCTGTGCGGAACCGATCCGCAGGCGGCGTCGCTCTACCAAGCCATAAAGACGTACGTCTGCTCGTTGCAAGACATCGCGCGTGTCCAGAGCTCCGACAACACGATGGCGAAGTGCGACGCGCTCTCCATGAGCCTCGGTTTCACCGCTGAACCTGCGCAGCTCGGCACCGTCTACAGCGTCAGCCCACCCCCGTCGGGTTGCCAGACCGAGGCGGGACTCTGGTTGGATACGTGTCAGTAACGTCTTCGGCCCGGGCCGCCGGGTCGATTAGCTTTAGGCAAAATCTCCCACTTGAGTGCCCCGTCCTCGCGCTCGGTGATCTTCACCTCGATGCCGTCGCGCTCCGCAGCCGCGAGATCGACCAGCGTCCCTTTGCCGAAGTTGGGGTAGCCCGGGCACAGGGGGCTCGCCTCGCGAATGTCCTCGTGGGTGGCGTTCGGCTGAATGAGGGCCTGCTTGATGATGCCGCGGCCGTCG
This sequence comes from uncultured Myxococcales bacterium, assembly GCA_937902985.1. GTDB lineage: Bacteria > Myxococcota_A > Polyangia > Polyangiales > Polyangiaceae > Palsa-1150. The sequence goes on along the minus strand of CALFNG010000083.1, from coordinate 12,484 downwards.
CCCCCCGAGCCGGATCGATGCGCTATGCTGCGCGGGAGTGGAGGAGCTTCCCGAAGGCGCGCGTCGTGCGCTCGAGCGCGCCCGCGCCGAGCCGCTCAGCTACGCCGTGCGCATCTTGTGCGCCCCCGATGGCCGCCTGGTCGTGGTGCTCGGTGAGGCCCATCTGAAGCTCGCGAAGGCGGCCGAGATTGGCAAAGACGTCGTGAGCCAATTCGAGCTGCGCGGTGTCGAGACCTTCCAGCGAAAACGGGTCATCGGCGGTCGCGCCCTCGGCGTCGTGATCACTGCGCCGCGGACCTTGCTTCGCGCGCTGTCGTTTGGCGCGATCAAGGGGAGCACGATCACCGAAGCGAAGCAGCTCCCGTCCGGTCACACCGTAGAGCTCGAACGCGCGAAGCACGTGCCGCTCGGCTTGCATGTGGCCTCTCTCTACATGACCGCGTTCTTCGTCGTCGCTCTCCTCGCGTGGTCGGCGCCTCTCCTCGTCGTGATCGCGCCCGCTCTCGCGGCGGTGATCACGCTCCTCGCCTTCGCGTTCCAGGTGCACATGCTCGCGCTCGCGCCGGGAATCCTCCTCCGACGGTACCACTGGAGCTGGCTGATTCATCCCTTCCTCGGGATCTTGACCCTTCGCGACGAGCAGATGGCGGCGGGCACCGTGCGAATGCTCGAGGACCATCCGGCCGCGAGGGCCGCGGTCGTCGTCATGGGCCGCGCGCACGTCTCCGGGTACGACCGCCTCCTCGTCGACCGATACGGTTTCACGCGACTCTGATCGTGGTCATCGAGCTGGTGGCGGAGCGAAGACGAAGAGACGGGCGGTCTGCGAGTCGGCGACGTACACGTTGCCGCGGTCGTCGGCGACCGCGTTGCGCGCCCCCTCCGGGGTCTCGCCGGTCGCGACGATCGCGAGCTGACCCTTGTCGTCGATCTTCGCTGTCGTGAGCCGGGCGGCCTTCCCGGCGGCCACGTAGGCCGTTCCGTCGACGACATCGAGGTTGTCGACGCCTGCTCCCGTATCGAGCTTGCCGAGCGGAGCTCCGTCGTGCCCCGCGTCGAGAACCTGAAGGTGGTCGGTGCAGGCGACGACGACGAAATCGTGCGCCGCGTCGAACGCGACCCCGCGAGGTCCGTCGGCGCCGCATCCGGCGTTCCACGTCGCCTTCACCTTGCGCGTCTTGACGTCGATGGCCAGGGTCCCGCCCTTGTCTTCGAGGTTCGTGAAGAAGAGGCCATGGCCCTCGTCGAGCGCGTAGCCCTCGGGTGCGCCGTCCGTCTTCACGACGGTCTTTGCCTTGAGCGACGCCGGCTTCGACGCGTCGAGGATCGTCAACGTCTGGTCCTTCGGCGTCGTGACCCAGACTTCGCGCGCCGACGCGACGTAGGCGACGCAGTCGGGCGGCGACGACAGCTTGATACAGGGGCCCGGCTTCAGCGTCTTCGTGTCGACGGGGCAGATCTCGCTGGAGCCCCGGTTGCCGACGTAGACGACCCCTTCGCCGATCGCGGCCGCGCTGGGACCCATCGTTCGCTTCTTGCCGTGCATCTCCTTCTCGGCGGTCGCGAACCCGTCGACCCGCGTGAAGCTGCCATGGGCCGTGTCGAACACGTCCACGCTCCCGGTCGTGCCCACCGGCACCCAGATCCGTGCGTTCGCGCGCTCGTAGGTGATGAAGTCCAGCGACGCCGCGCCCTCTACGCCCGGCAGCGGGACCGACTGGCTCGTCAGGCGCGCTGGACTCGCCGCTCCGGCGTCGCTGTTGTCCGGCGACATCGCCGAGCCCACCGGCGTCGTCGAGGAGCTCGCCGTCACGCTCGACGTCGCCGGAGCGATCGCGCTCGCGGCGGGCGGCTCGTTCGTGACGGGCCCAGCCTGTGGGGCCCCGCAGGCGGCCGCTATGGCGACGACGGCGATCGCGACCCCCGACCCGATGACCGTACGATTCATGCTCCGGAGTCTTATCCGAATTCCGACGCCTGCGCGCGTACGGATCCGCCCGCCATCACCGGGCTCACCGGGCCTCTCGTCTCGGCTTTATCCAGCCCGCCGCACGCCCGATTTCGTTCTCCGTCGAAGAAGCGCCGCGGCGACGCCGAACAGGGCCAGGGGCTCGAGCCCGCCGGTGTCTCGCGAAGCGATCGCGCAACCCGACGATGTCGTGTCGGTCGTAGCCTTCGAGTGCGCGGCCGCGTCCTCGTCACTCGCCCCGAGCGTCCCGCTCGCGTCGTCGCCGATGCCTTCACGCGTGGCGGCGTCGTCGGCTGCCGCCACCGATGCGTCGCTCTGGATCACGCAGACCCCCAGCGAATAGGAGATCATGGACGAGGGCCCGGCGCCCGTGGTCGAGCCCCCTCCTCCTCCCGCTCCGACCACGTCGCAAACACCTCCGGCGTCGCCGCACGGCTGTCCGGCCGTCTCGGGAGGGCAGTAATTCGGTTCGAGCTCGACGCAGGCGCCGCAGCTGCCGGTCGTTGTCGATCCGTCGACGTCGGTGTTGGAGCACGTCGCCTGGAGGCACGTGCCGCCGCTGCACGCCTGCCCGATCTGGGCGGTCGGACACTCCTGCGCTCGTACCGAACCGACCACAGCAAAGGCAAGCAATCCCGCCAGCCACCCGATCGCTCTCGCCGTCATGGAGCCCTCCTCGCGGCCAACACTCCGCGCAGAAGCGCGAAGAGCACCCCTCGTGCCAATCGGAGAACCCGAGGGATTCATCGCGCGGATCGCCCGACCGACCCGGGCGGACCGTGCCGCGCCCTGATCGCGATGTCCCGCTCGGAGCCGCGTCACTTCGGCGGCGGCGGCGGCACGTAGGGCACGTACTGCACGACCCACTGCGGAATATGGTTCCCGGTCGGCGTGCCCGAGCCGCCGAGCGTCTGCGCGAGACCCCCGTCGGCGAGGATCTCGGGCGTGGCGCTGTTCTGCTTCGGAAGCCACGCCGGCGCGAAGCTCGGATCGCCCGTCAGCGCTCCGCTCGCGTCGACGGTGACGGCGGCGAACCAGAGCTGGGGCGGCGTCGAACCGTTCGCCGAGCCTGCGAGCGTCGCACCGTAGGCGCGGCGCGACGAGAAGGCGACCCAGTAGAGATTCTTGCCCCGGAAGGTCCCGTGGCTGGGCGCGAAGCGAGGCCACGAGTTCGTCCAGGTGTCGGCGGTCGGCCACCCGCTGGTGCGACCGCTCGCGCGATCGAGCTCCACAGGTGTGCCGCCGCCGGCCGCGACGAGTCGCAGGCGCGCGGAGGGATCGTCGTAGCTGTCGCACGGGCTCTGGCCGTAGCCGTCGGCGCCGGGCGACTGGGGCCCCGCGCACGAGGACTCGTTGAAGACCACGAGCGCGCTGTCGTCGGAGATGGCGGGGTAGTACTCGGTGGCGTTCGGAACGCGCGGAACGAGGAGCGACGGCGTGCCCGCGGCGCTTCCGTTGACGGGCGCGGTCCAGATCTGGGCGTTCGGCGTCTCGTTGCCGTTGAGATCTTTCGAGTCGTAGGCGTGCGGGATGTTCAGCGACGGAACCCAGCTCGCGAAGGCGATGCGATCGCCCGTGGGCGACCACGCCGGCTGCGTGAGGCGCTCGGTCATCGTCGGGAACAAGGGACCCTGCGAGGCGAGCGTCGCGTCCGCGGCGCGGAGGTAGAGCTGACCCTGGAGTTCCTGCACCATGCTGTTGCCGTCGGGCGCGAACGTGCTGAGCGTCGCGAACCCGGCGTTCAGGAGCTGCTGGCCGCCGGCCTCGGTGATCCGCGTCGCGGTGGGCATCTTCTTCGCGACGTCGAGCAGGGCGAAGAGCGATCCGTAGCCGTCGCCGTTCGCGTTGATCGACGAGCCGGCGACCGTGATGCCCATCTTCGAGCCGTCGCGCGAGATCGCGTGGCACCCGACGCAGGCCCAGCCGCCGCTGAGCGGCGGCGCGTAAGGCACGGCGTCGAGGTTCGTGTAGTAGACCTCGGGCGGGGTGCCCGCCGCGGTCAGGTTCATGCGCACGATCTCGCTCGCGCCGGTGTTCCCCTGCGGGGGCGAGCTCCAGTAGTAGACGGTCCCCGAGAGCGGCGTCGAAGACCAGCGCGCATCGATGGGCGCGCTCTCCGCGAGGTTCGAGCCGTCGGGCGCGGCGAGGCGCACCGTCTCGTGCAGGTTCGGCGCGGCGCTGGCGCCCGCGAGGTCGGCCTCGAGGTCCGCGGGCAGCGCGATCGAGCACGCGCCGGCGACCGCAGCCGACGGGATGGGCGTGCACGGCGCGTACACGTCGAGATCGATGGCGTCGCCCGCGAAGTTCACGCGCGCGATCGTCTGCGCGGGCGAGGTCGGCACGACCTGAAAGGCGAGATCGCCAAAGTGGTAAGGGAAGAGGGCGCCGTCGAGGGGATAGGCGATCGCGGGCGCCGAGCCGCCCGGGGTGCCGCCGAGCTTCGCGGTGTCGATGCCGCCCTGGTTGGCGACGCCGGTGACCTTGACCGCCAGCGTCGCCGTGGCCACGACGGAGCCGTTGGTCGCGGTCACGGTGAACACGCCGCCGCCCGCGGGCTTGAAGGTCCCGCCCGCAATGCTGCCGAGGCCGGGGCTGGCATTCCACGCGACGCACCCGGTCACGTCCGTCGTCTGCGCGCCCGCGAACGTCCCCTCGGCGGTGAAGGTCACCGGCTGGGGCGTCTCCGGATACGTCACCTGCGCGGTGACGGAGGCCGGCGAGATGCGGATGCTCTGCAGGATCCCCGCGCAGTCGCCCATGAAAGTCGGGGCGCCGCCGTCGTCGCCGTTGGGGGTGAACGTCTGACCGTTGTCGGCGCCGCCCGGTGGGGCGGAGGATCCCTTGATCGCGCAGCCACCCCATGCGGCCGAGACCGCAAGCGCGGCCAGGAGCGCGTAGATGAGGCCGACGGCGCGGGCCGGTCTCGAGGATTCGGCGGTGGGGCCAGCCTTCACGGATCGTTAGTGCCGGGAAGCGCTCGCAACGGCTCGCCGTTTCCCGGCGATAGGGAACCGTCGCGACCCCGGTTGCATCTACGATGGGCTCACACCCTTCCGCGCTCCCCGCGAAATCGGCTCCCGAGGCAACGTGACCGCGACGGCCCCCATCACCGCCCCCTCCGCCGAGAAGACCGGCCCTCGACCGTCGGCGCGCCCCTTCGTGTTGCTCGCCGTGGCCGTGGCGGCCGCGCTGGCTTACGGCGGCTACCGCGTCTGGGAGGGTCGGAGGCCGTACGAGTGGAGCGGCACCGTGGAGGCGCGGACGATCGCCGTCGGGTCACGCGTGGGGGGCCGGATCAAGGAGGTCCTGGCGCGTGAAGGTCAGCGCGTGCCCGCGGGAGCGCGGCTCTTGATCCTCGAGCCGGGGGACCTCGAGGCGCAGCGACTGATGGCGCAAGGACAGCTCGCGGAGGCGCAGGCGAACCTCGACAAGCTCGTGCGCGGCGCGCGGCCGGAGGAGATTGACCAGGCCAGGGCGCGCGCGCAGACCGCGGTGGCGGCGCTCGAAGAGACGAAGACCGGGGCGCGCAGCGAGGAGATCGCCGAGGCCAGCGCGCGCCTCGTGGCGGCGCAGGTCACGGCCGACAAGGCGAAGCTCGACGACGATCGCGCGCGGAAGCTCATGGCCACGGGAGCGATCTCGCAATCGGAGCTCGACGACGCGAACACCGCGCTCGAGGGGGCCATCGCGCAGCGCGAAGCCGCCGCCCAGGTGCTCGACGAGCTGAAGAACGGGTCGCGGCGCGAAGACATCGCGCAGGCGCAGGCTCGCGCTTCCGAGGCGCGGGCGAGCGCGAAGCTGGTCCTCGCGGGGTCGCGCGTCGAGGACATCAGCGCCGGGCAGGGCCAGGTCGACGCCGCGAAGGGGAGGCTCGATCAGATCGGGACCATGCTCGACGAGCTCACGATTCGCGCGCCGGTCGCCGCCCGTGTCGAGTCGCTCGACCTCCGGCCGGGCGACATCCTGGCGCCGAACGCCACGGCGGCGACGCTCCTCGAAGACGAGCAGCTCTACGTGCGCATCTACGTCCCGGAGACCCAGATCGGCCGCATCCAGCTCGGTCAGGAGGTCCCGGTCAGCGTCGACTCGTTCCCCGCGCGCACCTTCCGCGGAGTCGTCGAGCACATCAACGGCGTCGGCGAATACTCGCCGCGAAACCTGCAGACCGCCGACGAACGGGCCGACCAGGTGTTCGCGGCGCGGATCGGTCTCCGCGAAGGGCGGGGCGAGGCCGCGCCAGGCGCCGCGGCGTCCGCGACCGACGAGCTCCGGGCGGGCATGGCCGCGTTCATCCACGTGCCGAAATGACCGCAGCCGCGGCTTCGAGCGAGCTCGCCATCGAAGTGCGCGGGGTCACCCGGGCCTTCGGCGCGTTCAAGGCGCTCGATGGCGTGAACCTCGCGGTCCGGCCGGGGACCATCTACGGGCTCCTCGGCCCGAACGGGTCGGGCAAGTCGACCCTCATCCGGATCCTCTGCGGCCTCCTGGCTCCCACTGCGGGCTCGGCCTCGGTCCTCGGGCTCGATGTGGCCACGCAGGGCGATCAGATCCGCCGGCGCATCGGGTACATGAGCCAGAAGTTCGCGCTCTACAACGATCTCACCGTCCGCGAGAACCTCGATTTCTACGCGCGGGTGTACGGCCTGTCGGGCGCGAAGCTCGCCGAGCGACGTCAGGCGGCGATCGATCTCACGCACATTGGGCCCTACGTCGACCGCCGCGCCGGGCTCCTGTCGGGGGGGTGGAAGCAGCGGCTCGCGCTAGGAACGGCCCTCATGCACGAGCCTCGCGTCGTCTTCCTCGACGAGCCGACCGCCGGCATCGATCCGGTGGCGCGGCGCGAGCTGTGGGATCTCCTGTTCCGGCTCGCGGCCGACGGGATCACGCTCCTCGTGACCACGCACTACATGGATGAGGCCGAGCGCTGCGGCGAGGTCGGCTATCTGTACCTCTCGAAGATGATCGTCAGCGGTACGCCGCAGACGCTGAAGGCGCTGCCGGCGGTGAACCGCGCGGGGACGCGGCGCGTAGAGATCGAGACCGGAGAGCCCGCGCGCGCGATGCTCTGGATGCAGGGCGAGGACTTCAGCGAGAGTCCCACGATCTTCGGCACGGCGATCCACACCGTGGTCCTCGCCGGCACCCGCGACGAGGACATCATCGAGCGGATGCACCGGGCCGGCTTCCCGAACGCCGTGGTCCGCGCGATCGCGCCGTCGCTCGAGGACGTGTTCGTGACGCTCACGGAGGAAGCCGCCGCGGCGCGTGGAGAGGCGGTCGGGGGGTCGGCGTCGTCGAGACCTCTCGCCGTGTCGACGCCGATCGCGCCGGGGGCGTCGGACGCGGGATGACCGGCGGGTTCTGGAACTCCTTCGTGGCGATCTTCCAGAAGGAGTTCGTCCACATGCGGCGTGACCGGTCGACCCTGGTCATCGCCCTCATGATTCCCATCTTCCAGCTCGTTCTCTTCGGGTTCATCGACCAGACCGTCTCGGATCTGCCGACGGTCGTCGTCGACCAGGACGGCACTCGCTACGCCCGCGAGCTCATGGACAAGCTCCGCGCGACACACACCTTCGCCATCAAGCACGTCACTCCCGATCCGCGCGCCGGGCGCGACGACATCACGTCCGGGCGAGCCCGCATCGGCGTCGTCATTCCCCCCGACTTCCACGACACCCGTGCCCACGGCGGCGGCGCGAAGATCCTCGTTCTCATCGACGGGAGCGACTCGAACGTGAGCGCGCAGGCGCTCGCCTCGGTCAACGGAGTCGCTGCCGACGAGAACAACCAGGCGACGACCGAGCAGCTCCAGGTCGGCGCCAAGGCCCCCGAGCCCGCGCTCTCGGTCCAGCCCATCATTCTCTTCAACCCCGACGGCCGGACCGCGAACTTCATCATTCCCGGGCTCGTCGCCATCCTTCTCCAGATCGTGGCGATGGTGCTCACGGCGGTGTCGATCGTCCGCGAGCGCGAGAACGGCACGCTCGAGCAGCTCCTCGTCACGCCGATCCATCCGCTCGGTCTCATGCTGGGCAAGCTAGCGCCCTATCTCTTCGTGGGGCTCTTCGAGATGTCGATGATCCTCTTCGCCATGCGCTTCGGGTTCGGCGTCCCTATCCGCGGGAGCCTGGTCTTCCTCTTCTCGATGGCGCTCGTGTACCTCTTCACCGTCCTGTCGATCGGCCTGGTCATCTCGACGCGCGCGCAGACCCAGGCGGCCGCCCAGCAGATCGCGCAGATGTTCCTTCTCCCCTCGATCTTCCTGAGCGGCTACATCTTTCCGCAGAACGGGCTGCCGTTCGTTCTCCGGTGGATCGGGCGGGTGCTCCCGGCGACGCACATGATCGAGATCATGCGCGGGGTGGTGCTGCGCGACGCCGGCCCCCTCGAGCTCTGGCCCAACGTGGCCGCGCTCGTGGCGATCAGCATCGTCATGGTCACGCTGAGCGTCCGAAACTTCAAGAATCAGGCGATCTGACGATCGGCGCTCGGCGCTCGGCGCTCGGCGCGCGCGCACCTCCGCCCGTTCGCGGCACGCCGGGCGCGCCCGCGATGAACGGAGCCAACCCGGCAGCTCACGGCTTCCACACCATGAGCGCGACGGTCGCGACGAGCGGCGCGAGAATCGCGATCGCGACGCCCGGCCCGCGCCTCTCGTCCTTGCCGACCGCGAAGAGCACGGCCTGGAGCGCGAAGAACGAGAGCGCGAGACCGCCGAGGATCCAGCCCTGGAGAAACGACTGCTCCTCCTGCGCGACGAGGCCGAAGCCGCATAGCCACGCCAGGCCGTACGACGGACCCGCGATGGCGTACGCGAACAGCCGACGGTCGCGAAGATCGCGCGGCACGAACGCGCCGATGCTGCCGGTGAAGACCCCGGCGACCGCGAGCACCTTCAGGAAACGCAGCAGCACGACCATCCGGGCGTTCTAGCGCATCGCGGCGCGCGCGTTCCGGGCATGTGGCGGGACAGTGAAGCGAAGGCCGCGGGGCCCTCCGAGGCGCGGGCCCCTGTATGCTCGCGGGCGTGACCGAGCCGACCGCGCGCCGACCATGGACCGTCTGGGCGGTCACGTGGCTCTCGTACGCCACCTACTACTTCGGCCGGAAGAACCTCAGCGTGACCAAGGCGGCGATCGGCCGCGCGCTCGGCACGCACGCGCTCTACGGCGTCGAGACGGCATACCTCGCCGCGTACGCCGCCGGCCAGTACGTGAGCGGGTGGCTCGGCGATCGCGTCGGCGCGCGCAGGCTGGTCGGGTTCGGCATGCTCGCAGCGGCGGGCGCGAGCTTCGCGTTCGGGCTCTGGAGCGCGGGCGCGCTCTTCCTCGTGACCGCCACGGTCAACGGCTTCGCGCAGTCGACGGGGTGGCCGGGCAACGTGAAGGCGATGCAGGAGTGGACGTCGGTCGAGAGCCGCGGCCGGGTCATGGGCGTGTGGGCGACCTGCTATCAGGTCGGAGGCATCGCGGCGACCGCGTTCGCCGCCTGGCTCCTCGGTCACTACGGCTGGCGCGCCGCGTACTTCGGTCCAGCGGCCGTGCTCGCGGCGGTCGCGATCGCGGTCTTCGTGTTCGTCCGGCCCGGTCCGAGCGCGCCGCGGCCCGGAGAGTACGCCGAAAGCGCCGGGGCCGAGCGCCGCGCGGTGGCGCTCAGCGCGACGGTCTGGTGGTACGGAGGCAGCTACTTCTTCATCAAGCTCATTCGCTATTCGCTCCTCTTCTGGCTCCCCTACTACCTCGAGACGGTGCTCCAGTACGGCGCAGGCGAGGCCGGTTACTTCTCGACGTCGTTCGAGATCGGCGGCGTATGCGGAACGATGGCGCTGGGCGCTCTCTCGGATCGCCTGCGCGGCGTGCCGCGATCGGTCCTGTGCGCCGCGTCGCTCCTCGGCCTCGCGGCGGCGCTCTTCGCGTACACCAAGGTCGGCGGGTCGAGCCACGCAGCGAACTTCACCGTGATGGCGCTCGTCGGAGCGCTGCTCTACGGGCCCGACGCGCTGCTGTCGGGAGCGGCGGCGCAAGACCTGGGAGGCCGCCAGGCCGCGGCCCTCGCGATCGGGATGATCAACGGGCTCGGGTCGGTCGGCGCCGTGTCGCAGGAGTTCATCACGCGCGGGGTCAGCCACGCGTTCGGATGGAACGCAGTCTTCTACGTACTTCTCGTCTCCGCGGTCGCCGCCGCCGCGCTGCTCGCCCCCACCTTCCGGACGCCACCGAAACGCGCCGAAACCTGATTCCGGGGCCGAGACAACCGGTCGGTCTCGAACCCTCCAACTTCGCGCCTCTGCGCCTTTGCGGTCTCTCCCCCCTCTCCCCCCCTACGGAAGGGCCAGCTTCTTTCCAGGGTTCGCGGTCGTGATGAGCGTCATGGTGTTCGCCCGCGAACCCGGCGCCTGGAGCGCCGACGTGGCCAGGTCGAAGACGAGGCCCCAGCTCATCGCATCGTCTGCCCCGACGGCGATGGTCGGCGCGCCGCACCCGACCCATTGCGCGCGAATCGCATCCATCGCGAGGGTCATGTCGGGGCCGGCGAGCCCGCGCCCCACCCGCTTCGTAGCGCCCCCTCCCGCGGGCCACACGTCGATCACGCCGTCCTTGGCGATCCACGCGACGACCGTGCAGTCCGGCAACGTCGGGCCGAACGCGAGCGCGACCTTCTGCGTCGTGTCATCGCGCCCGTTGGTCTTGAGGGTCACGGCGCTCGCCCTGGCCCCGCGGAGCGCCGCGACGATGCCCGCGACCTGCGACGGCTTCGCGTTTCGCATGGCGACGACGTCCACCCCCTGGCCGTCGATTCCGGGCTTGCCCGTCACGAGCGCGGCGACCTTGTCGGCGAACGCCGGCTCGCCCGTCGCCACGTGATCGGCACCGATGGCGACGTTCGCGTGGTCGACGATGATCTCCGGCGCGCGCACGACGACCGGCGCGGGCGGCGGCGGCGGCGCGCGCGGCGCCGCGCTGACGGCCGGAGTCGCCGGGGAGCCCGTATCCCCCGAGGGGCTGTCGCACGCGGCCACGGCCACGAACGCCAAAACGGCGCCCGTCGCGGCGAGAGCGCGCGCGAGGCTCGCGGAAGGTGACACAAACGTCGCAAGCGGACCGGGCAGACGCGGAGGACGCGGAGGATGCGGACGATAAGAGGTGGTCGGTAGGGGCATTCTGGCGCGCATCCTCGCCCGATCGGCCGCCGCGCAGCAACGGGCCTTGGCATTCGCCGCCGCCGGTCGCTACGCTGGCCCGGCCGGCCGATGGTCTCCCATGCTTGACACGAGCCTCGCGAGCGACGGGCCCTCGCTGGCCGGAGCGATCGTCGGCGGGAAATACCGCGTGCTCCGGACCATCGGGAGCGGCGGCATGGGCACGGTGTGGGAGGGAGTACACGTCGCGCTCGGCACCCGCGTCGCGATCAAGTTCATCAAGCCCAGGTTCTCGGAGCAGGTCGAGGCCCGGGCGCGCTTCGAGATCGAGGCGCGTGCCGCGGCCAAGCTCAAGACCAAGCACGCGGTGCACGTCTTCGACTATGGCGTCAGCCCCGAGGGCCTGCCGTACATCGTCATGGAGTTCCTCGAGGGCGTATCGCTCTCGGACGCCATCATCTCGCGGGGACCGCTGGCCGCGCCCGAAGTCGCGAGGATCATCACCCAGGCGGCGCGCGCGCTGTCGAGAGCGCACGCGGCGGGGATCGTGCACCGCGATCTCAAGCCCGACAACATCTTCCTCGCCACGACCGAGGAGCCGATCGAAGGGTTGCCCTACGTGGTCAAGCTCGTCGATTTCGGCATCGCGAAGATGTTCGAAGAAGAGCCCGCGGATCCGTCGGGGCGCTCTCCGTCGCCCATGGGCGGGCCGACGCGCGAGGGCACCGTCATCGGCACACCGAACTTCATGGCGCCGGAGCAGCTCACGGTCGGTGGCGCGCCGGGGCCCTTGACCGATCTCTGGTCGCTCGGCGCGTGCACGTTCGCGGCCATGACCGGCCGCCTGCCGTTCGAAGGCGACGTCCTCGGGGACATCGTGCTCAAAGTCTGCGCCAGCCAGATGCCCGCGCCATCGAAGATCAACCCGCGCGTGCCGCAGGGCTTCGACGCCTGGTTCGCGCGGGCGTGCTCCCGCGACCCCACGCGCCGCTTTCAGACCGCCGACGAGCTGGCGCAAGCGCTCGCCGGCGTCTGCGGCCTCGGACGAATCCGCATGGCCACGCTCGACGAAGATCAGATCCAGTACGTCATGCGTCCCAAGACCGACGCCGACGACATGGACAGCCTCCCGCCGCCCGCGCCCATGTCCCCGAGAACGGCGCTCCTCGCCGGCCTCGTCTTGGGCATCGCCATGATGGTCGGCCTGCTCGGGTTCTTCGCCTGGCACGAGCACTCGAACCCGCAGGGCAGCCCGACGCCCCCGACCGACTCGAACGCGCGCTGACGCCTCGCGCGAGTCGCGAACGACGGTAGCTAGCGTAGCTTTGCTAGAGCCGGCGCCGGCTAAGCCAAACGGGTCCGTCTCGGCGGGG
>CALFNG010000082.1 GCA_937902985.1 uncultured Myxococcales bacterium | reverse complement strand
TGCACGTGGCTGGAATCGTAGACGTCGTCGTGACGAATCCCGACCTCCAGACGGCCACGCTCCCGGGCGGCTTCACGTACTCCTCCGCGCCGCCGCCGCCCACCGTTACCGCCATCAGCCCGAATAACGGCTCCGCTCTGGGCGGAACTCCGGTCACCATTACGGGCACAGGCTTCGTGAGCGGGGCGACGGTGACGATCGGTGGGGTGGCGGCCACGTCGGTTGTCGTCGTGAACGGCACGACCATCACGGCGGTGACGGGCCCGCACGCGCCGGGAGCTGTGGACATTACGGTGACGAACCCGGGCCCCTCTGGCGGCACGAAGACGGGCGCGTATTACTACGTACCGTACTACGTACCGCCACCGGGAGACTTCGATGGGGACGGCAAGTCGGACCTGGTGTGGAGGAACATGACGACGGGTCAGAACGCGGTCTGGTACATGAACGGTTCGAGCCTGGTCAGCTCCAACATGATGCCGCCCGTGACAGACCAAGCCTGGCACATCGTGGGGATCGGGGACTTCGACGGGGACGGCAAGCCGGACCTGGTGTGGAGGAACACGACGACGGGTCAGAACGCGGTCTGGTACATGAACGGTTCCGGTACGAGCCTGGTCAGCTCCAACATGATGCCGCCCATGACAGACCAAGCCTGGCAGATCGTGGGGATAGGGGACTTCAACGGGGACGGCAAGCCGGACCTGGTGTGGAGGAACACGACGACGGGTCAGAACGCGGTCTGGTACATGAACGGTTCCGGTACGAGCCTGGTGAGCTCCAACATGATGCCGCCCGTGACAGACCAAGCCTGGCAGATCGTGGGGAGGTAGCCGTCCCCAGCTCGGCTTCCCCGAACCCGAGTTCTACCGGCCTGGCCTCGAAGAAATCTCGGTTGGGGCTTTACTCCCCTCGCGGGGCCACCTCAATGTCATTCATCTCGAGTCGGGCCTGAAGGCCGATTTCTATCTCGTCGAGACCGCGGGGCCCCTGAGTATGGCGGAGCCGGCTAATAGAACCGCCAGGAGCAGTGGGGAGATCCGCATCACCGAGTAGACCCTAAGAAGCTACGCGAGTGTCGTCGCTCGCGGTTTCATGGTGTAGAGTGACGACTTCTATTCAATCAATACTCACGACACCCGAGTAACCGAAAGATGCCCCTCCTCAAACGCGAGCCCGACCTTTTTCCACAGGACCTCTTCGACCTCCCGGTCGAGAGACACCCCTGGTGGGTGGCGCACGTCAAGAGTCGGCAGGAGAAGGCGCTCGCGCGGCACCTCCAGCCCCTCGGCATTCCGTATTACCTCCCGCAGCGCGAACAGAAAATCCGGCGCGCGGGGCGGAACTTCGTCTCGTACTTGCCGCTCTTCCCCGGGTACCTCTTCTTCCGAGGCAGGGACGACGACCGCCGCGCAGCCTTTCGGAGCAACCTCGCTGCGCAAGTGATCGACGTGGTCGACCAGCCGCTCCTCGACGCAGAGCTGGGGCGTCTTCGGACTCTTCAGGAAAGCGGACTTCCGCTCGTCTCTCACCCATACATTGAAACCGGCTCAGCGGTCTCGATCACCGATGGTCCCTTCCGGGGCTATTCGGGCATTGTCGTCCGAGCGAAAGGCCAGCTTCGAATCGTCGTTTCGATCAGCATGCTCAGGACGAGTTTTGCAGTCGAGCTCGACCGCGAGGCCGTCACCCCCGTGGCCGTGCGCGTCGAGAGGTTTGGACGCGTCTCGAGGAGGGCCGCCTAGGCGGCCTGCCCCTAGGCGCGAAGAAATGCACCGCACCCTTTTCGGTATGTCTACCGAAGGGGACGGAGTGTGTTGAGCCGCCATTCTCGATCGGGAGACACGTCGCAGACACGATTTTTCCCAGTCCTCATTCGTCGGAAGTCATGATGCCGAAGAACTTTGCTGTCATCGGAGTCGCGGGCTACATCGCGCCGCGGCACCTCAAAGCGATTCAGGACACCGGGAACAACCTGGTGGCTGCAGTGGACCCCCACGACGCAGTCGGCATCCTGGACCGGTACTCGTTCGATGTGAAGTACTTCCGCGAGATCGAACGCTTCGACCGCCACCTCGACAAACTCCGCCGCGGCCCAGCGGGGCAGCGCGTCGACTACGTCAGCATCTGCTCCCCGAATTACCTTCATGACTCCCACGTCCGGCTGGCGTTACGGAACGGCGCGTACGCGCTCTGCGAGAAGCCACTAGTAATCAACCCGTGGAACCTGGACGCTCTCGAGGAGATCGAAAACGAGAGTGGTCGCCGGGTCTTCACCGTCCTCCAGCTTCGTGTGCACCCCGCGCTTCTCGCTTTGAAGGAGCGCCTGGCCTCGACCGGCGGCAGTCACCGGGTGGTTCTTACCTACATCACGAGCCGTGGCCCTTGGTATCACTTCTCGTGGAAGGGGACCGAGGACCGCTCGGGGGGCCTGGCCACCAACATCGGCATCCACTTTTTCGACCTTCTCATGTGGCTTTTCGGGCCGGCGCGCACGAGTGAGGTCCACGTCCGGACACCGCTCCACATGAGCGGCTTTCTCGAGCTCGAGTGTGCAGAGGTCCAGTGGTTCCTTTCAGTCGACCCCTGTGACCTGCGCTCCCAGCCGGTGCCTGGCGGGAAGACGACCCACCGATCCATCACGGTGGATGGCAAGGAAGTGGAGTTCACTGAGGGATTCACTGATCTCCACACGCGCGTTTATGATCGGACGCTGGCCGGCGAAGGGTTCGGCATTGCGGATGCGAGGCCTTCGATCCAATTGGTGCACACGATCCGCACCGGGCCCGTCACCGACGCGGGTGCAAAGGGCCACCCGGCGCTGCGGTCCAGCGGGGGAGGAATCTGATCATGACGAACAGCGCGAACCGTCGGTTGTGTTCAGCACTCGTCGGTATGCGTGATGCTTAGAGGAGCCACGTCCAGTGGGATCTCGCGCCTGTGCATTTCATCGTGTGGTATTTGCATCGAGTCTTTTTTCACTTGAAGGGCTGTGATGCTCAAACAGATGCGCGCTGTTGAAGCGGAACAGGATACGGCGAGTACACCGGAACTGTGGGCGGCGACGTTTGCCGCGTCGGCCATAATGACCGCCAACCGGATTCGGCGTATGCAGCGAGCGCCTGAATGGTCACTCATCCGCCGGCACATTCCTCGCGGAGGCAGTGTGCTCGACGCCGGCTGCGGCTTCGGCGAGTGGGTCCAGGTGCTGGAGAGCAACGGATACAAGGGGACAGGTGTCGACTACTCGGCGACCCTGATCTCTCGGCTACAAGAGGCTTACCCGACGGGGTCCTGGATTCATTCCGACATAAGGAATGTTCCTGTTTCGGACGGCAACTTCGACGGGGTCATCTCCTGGGGGGTGATCGAGCATGACGAAGCCGGACCCGATGCGGCCCTTCGCGAGTTTCATCGCATTCTGCGACCGGGCGGGATCGCCATTGTCAGTGTGCCGCAGGATAGCGAGCGACAGCGCTGCGCGGGGGGTATTCTCTTTCCCTCTGCGCCCACAATGGCGTTCTTTCAGTACGCGATGACCGGCGCTGAACTCGCCGCACAATGCCGAGCAGCCAGATTCGAAGTCGTAAGGGGCGGAACTATCCCAGGAGCAGCGTTTGCCATGCTGGCGCCCCGTCTTTGTATGTGGGCGCGCACCCAAGGACTTGCCGGCCGTATTCTTGAACGGGCTGGGTCCTTAGCCACTGTGCCCTTTTCGCGCTATCAGATCGGAAG
>CALFNG010000081.1 GCA_937902985.1 uncultured Myxococcales bacterium | reverse complement strand
TGGTACGCCGCACCGAACGCGTCCCCGATGAAACCGTCGCGGTGTCGATCGGGTTCTGGCAACGACCGTCGCTACGCTACGCCGCCAACGTCGAGGCCGCGTGAGCGCCGTGATCCGAGAGCAATCCACGGCATGCGATGGGTCAGGAAGCGCCTAAGACGCGTTCCGTGGACTCCTGGCCCTCTCGGACGGCTTTGGACCGCTTACACGCTAAGTCGAGGTCTCGGTTCGCGGGCGGCTCGCGCACCTGGATCGGCCTCGCCGGCTCTACGGGCCGTCCCCGAATGAACGCTCGAAGTGGCTTGACGATCCAGCCCTTCGCACCAAGGGCCTTCGCCTCTTGCACGAGCCTCGGCTCTCCCTCCGTTGTGAGCATCACCAGGGGCGGTGTCACGAACGCTGGCCCGCGACCGCGCAAGCTTTGCAAAACTTCGATGCCGCCCATGTTCGGCATGTTCACGTCGAGAACGATGAGCGACGGCGACGGCGCCGTACTCGCCAGCTGCCTCAATGCATCGGCTCCGTCCAACGCTTCGCTCACCGCGAAACCTGCCGCGGTAAGAGCGTGTGCGACTTGCTTTCTTACCATCTGGGAGTCATCGATGATCATGACGGTTGCGGACATATGCTGACCTCAGAATAGGATGGTATCGCCTTCGACGAGAGGCGTGGCGCTTCCGTCTTCCGCGGTGAGCGTGAAATCGACCTAGAACGTCGCGTCTAGTCGCACGTGAATATCGCCCGCAGAACTAGAGAAATGCTGCCACGCCGACATGCCGCTCTTCGAGACCGGCAGCTGGAGATCGTCGCCGAAGATCGTCGTCGGAGTGGATAACAAGGGGGCGACGCCGCGCGTGACCAGACGGCTCTTCATGCGGCCGATGAGCATGTTGCAAAACTCGCCGAGCACGTCGCGCAGCAGAGCGCCTCGGTGGGCGGCTCGTCTCGAAGCTCGGGGGGCCGCAGGGCGGCGGCCACCGGACGCGACGTGAGAAGGAGCAGCGATCCCCGAACCGTCGTTGCGGCATAGCCGATGACGGCCATGACGGAGGGTACGACGACGTTCACGCCAGGCGCCCCGTCGGCGTGCCCTACGGCGAGCCCGTACCGCTGAAACAGTTCGAGCGACCCGGCAACGAGGTATTCCTGAATTTCGACGCAATAGCGAGATTGTTCGACGAGAGTGCGCATTTGCTGGTCCCTCAAGAAGATTCAGTCGTGCCGCGTGGCTGCCTCGGCGACGCACGACGGGACCGGGTCACTACACCCGTGCGCGTTCGCATTCAGACGTTCGCGCGAGGCGCGACCGAGACCGTGACCTTCCGGGTGGGTGCAGGGGGTGGAGCGCCGGGAGCCGGGAATACGAAGCGCATGGTGGTGCCCATGCCGATCGCGCTCTCGACGACAATGTGTCCGTCGAGCTGCTGACAAGCAGCACGGACCGCTCCCAATCCCACGCCGCGGCCCGAAAGTTCGGATACCTCGTCGCGCGTACTGACCCCGTCGGCGAAGAGCGCATCGGTGAGATCGCGCTCGCTCGAACTTGCAAGGCCGAGTCCGACCGCCATCTCTCGAAGCCTCGGCCAGTCGATGCCGCGCCCGTCGTCGGTGACCTCGATGACGACCTGACCGTTGCTATCGGACGCCGCCAAGACGAGGTGCCCGAACTCGGGCTTGCCCGCCGCGATGCGTTGGGATGGCGACTCAATCCCGTGGTCGAGCGCGTTCCGAAGAACATGCGACAGCGCCGTCCAGAACACCGCAAAGCGATCGCTAGGCAGACGAACTCCTTCCGCCCTCGTCTCGACCGTGATGCCGGGCTTTCCGATGCGCGCGGCGAGCTGCCGCCCCTGTTCGGCCAGCCGAGTGAACCGCTTCGCAACGGGCTCCATCGACCAGCGCGCGAGCGTTCGCATCAGCCCCTCGCGTGATTCGTCGCGCTGGATCGCCGACACGAGCTCGGCCACGTCGACCGCGGTGACATCGATGGTGGCCGACGAGACGTTGCCGAGGAGCTCCTCGGCTCGCCGCGTGAGGGCCACCCATGCACTCTCCAGCGCTTCGGAGTCGGCGCGCCTCATCGAACCAGTCCCTCCGTCTTCTGCGAGACGTGTTTCGATCGAATGGCAAAGCCACGAGACGCTCGTCATTCCGAGAAGGCTCGAGTTGCCCTTGATCGTGTGCAGCGCTCGAAGGACTTCGACGCGGCGAACGTCAGACGCGAAATGCTCGCCAACGAACGCGATGAGCTTGCCCGTCTCGCGGAGGAAGTCGATTAGCCCGGACCGATCTTTGGCGACGGCGGCGAAGATGCTCATCTGTTCGCGTTGCTCCGCCTCCGACCTTTCGGCATGCACCCGCGCGGTGATGTCCGAGACGATCACCAAGATGCTTGTCGGCGCGGTGCCTGCGGCCGCATCGACCGCCTCGTACGCCAGCTCGTACACGACGCGACCGTCTTCGATTCGACGCGGAAGCTGAGAGAGCGTGAGCGCGAGGGGTAGTGTGTTCTCGAAGACCTGCCCGATACCGATCTCCAGCGATATCCTCACGTTGGGATGAGCGTCGCGAAAGACATCCCAGATCTTCACGCCCGCCTTGGGCGACCCAAACCATGTATCGATCGCCTTCGACCGCTCGTCGCCGAGCGATCCATCCTTTGCCACCGTGACGAGCCCCTGCGCAACGGTGTCGAGCACGATGCGCATGTCACGATTGCGCCGATCGAGGCGAGATACCATCGTCTGCAGTCGCCCCGCCATCTCGTTCAACGTGAGAGCAAGGTCTCCAAGCTGGTCGTTTCGAGAGAGAACTACGCGGTGGTCGAGATGGCCCTCGCCGACGCGCTTCGCGCCGTCAGCGAGTTGCCGGATCGGCCGCAGGATACTGAGCGACACGAGAGCCGCAAGGAACACGGCAGCCGCACCTCCGAGAGCGGACCCGAGCATCATCTGACCGCGGACACTCGCTGCGATGGAGTCGACATCGGATAGGGGCACGGACGCACGGGCGATGCCGAGCACGATCCCGTCGCGCACGATCGTCTGCGCGACGTACATACGCATCCCGCGGCCATCGTTCTGGACGGCCTGGCCGGTTCCCGAAGCGAGCGCTCCTTTGATCTCTGGCCGTTCGAATTGTTTGGGTAGGCCGGTCAGGTCGGAGAGGTCGGAGTCGGCGACGACCGTCCCGTCTGCTGTCAGAAGCGAAAGGTTGGTGTGCACGGCGTCGGCCAGCGATTTGACCGAAGCGCCGAGGGCCGTATCGCTCGGATCGATCGGTCCGAACAGCGCACTCGCCGTCATTTGACCGAGCATCGTGACCTCGTAGGTGAGCCGATCGCCCACCTGGGCGCTCGCTTGCGCCCGCACGGTGCGATCGCCGAGAACGACGATGAGTCCGGCACTCGCCAGCGACACGACCAAAAACCAGGCAAAGAGCCGGAGCCCTAGACCGATGCGCATTACTACTTAGAATACGCGACGCACGCTGACGCGCGCTCTCGAAAACGTGTGATGGGACCGCTTCGCGGTTCGAAACTGGCCGCAATCGGATTTGCGCACACGCCTTCGCGCCAGCGACGACGCCGGAGAATGGGGGCTGTTGTGCGTACGATCGACGAGCGGATTCGAGTTGCGACCAGGCCCGAAAGAAGTCCATGATTCCGGCGATCGATCGACGTGCGAGCTCGAGAGGGGAATGAGCGAGAAGAGCGCTCGTGGCCGACGAAAGCGTGCGCTGGCGACGGCGAATGGCCGGCGCGTCGAAGCGTGCGGGGTTCGGGGGAACCGTTGGCGCGAATTCGGGCGCGCCCTCAGTAGCGGCCCTGGCGGCCTCGTCGTACGGCTGCCCCTCTCCCTCCACCGCACACGAACCGACGTTTCGGACGTTACAGTCACTCATCGCGAACGAACATATTGGTTCCCTTGCGGCCTTGCTCGTGCGCCTGCCGGCGAGATACCGCTCGCACCACGTACTCCTCTTCCGGAGCCGGAGCCCGCAGGGCAGGACAATCCGGCTTCCTGCTCGGCTTGCCACGGCGTCCCCTTGAGGCCGATATGGGACGCATATCCGTCGTGGCCTGGCGCCTACGGGGAGCGCGCCGCTTCGAGGAGGCGAGTCACGGCGATTGCCGAGAGCTTCAGCGCCGCAGCTTGGCGCGACTGCGCATGGCGCCGCCACCTGCCTCCGATGGGGTTCGAGTCCGCGCCGCTCCGTACACGTCGCTTCGTCGGAACGCCGTCATCGCGCGCGAACGTCCGGTCACAGAGCTTTTAATGGTTTGCGAGGCTGTCACCAGAACGGACCAGGGCCGTCGATCCCTTTCGGCGAACACGCCGCGCTTCGCCTGAGCCGTGCACCGACGGGCTCGTCGCACGGCTCTCTGCTCTCCGAGATCGCCTACCGCTTGCGTCCCAACGCCGGCGCCCGGCGGATGCCTCTCGGTGCGCCCCTCTCGGAGCGAGAGGCTGAGACGTTCATGGCGTATTTGGAGACGTTGATTGCCTCGGATGGCGTCGAGCCGGAAGGGGTGCGGGGAGACGGACGCGCGCACCCGGATCAATGGATCGTCACGACGTGCGCTTCAGGAGGCACGTGTGACTGAGCCGACGCGACGCATATCGCGCCGGCGACGGCGCGGGCGAACGCGATGCAGTCACCCGATGAGTGGAGTACCGCAGGCCGCCGCATCTCGCCCTTGAAGACCTGCTCCTCGATGCGAGAGAGGAGCTCACGCGGCGTCGTCTCGAAGAGGGACGCCAAATACTGCGTTTCGGGCGCGTCGCCGGGGTTGATTCCGAGTTGTACGACGGCGCCGCTGTCCCACTGCTTCGTCGTTCCGGTCGCCGCCCGCTTGAGCTCGGCGCGCGACATGGACGAGGTCGTGTTGTGCTCGTTGACGAGGACGACGAAGCCGTCGTCCGCGACCGCGGTCGCCGACGCGACTGCCCAGCCCAACATCGCAAAAGAGCAAAGACCGATGGTGCGAACGAGCTTTCCCATCAGAACCCAAAGGCCGCTTTGGCGGTAGCAATGTCCTGCGCGTGGCTGTCGTGGGACAGACGCTCGACTTCCAGCTTGAAGGCAAGTTGGGGAACGGGCGCCCATTTGAGGCCGAGGCGGAGATCGGCGAAGTCGCGCGTCGCCGTGTACGGAGATGGCCCGCCGGAGGCGATGCCCTGAGCATCGTCAGCCGAATATTGATAGATGACGTCTGGACTCGCGGGGAACCGGATGTATTCCGGACGAAGGTACGGAGTGAAGGCACCGATCGTGTAGCCGACCTCGGCGAATCCGCCGAAAATGTCATCCGAGGGGGCGCCGCTCGGATTGTGCCGCATTGCGAAACCTTCGAAGTCGACGATGAAGCTATGTTCCGTATAGACGACATGCGCCCCTGCCACGAGCTCCTCCGTATCGGGGCGGCTGGGCACGCCCATCGCCGTCGAGAGCAGCGTCGGAATCACGTCACGCATCCCGTTGATGCCGATGATTAGCCCGTCGACTGGCATCCAGCGGAAGCGAACATTGACGGATTTTTGATTCTTTTCCGCATACTGCAGGGACACGGCCGTGACGTCGGCGCCGTGACCGTTGCCCACCTCGACGTCGTAGCGAAAGGAGGCCAAACCGTCCCCGAGCGTGCCGTCGGCTCCGACGCCGACATTGTGAGCCAAGATGATGCCGCCCGAGTCTTCGAACTGGACGCTGTACGGGCGGGACGTTGTGAGCTCGAATAGATTCCCGTGGTGGTACGTGTCGTTGTAGTAGCCCCAAGCGAGATGCGTTCGACCCGCTCGGAGACGAAGCCAGTTTGAGACCAGATAGGTCAATTGCACCCGCTCGAGGTCGACGGAAAGCTCGTTGTGGTTTCCTTCGAACATGACTTCGGTCAAAAAGCTGAGCTTGTTCACGTCGGCCGAACCGAAGAGATCGATGCGGGGCGTAAAAAATGAGTTCCACACGCCGGGCGAGTACGCGCCCGGGTTCGATGTCGTCGTCGTTGCCCAGGGCCAGTAGGCATTGTCTCGCACCGCAAAGCCCGTATCGCCGTACATCTTGAGCAATAGGTTGGTGTCGGTGGCAACAGCGCTGAACGCGTCACCGAAAGAGGTCGTTCCCCCGTTTCCAAAATCGGGTGGAGGTGCGGCCGGCGCCACGGGCGGTGGCAAAATGCCCGAGGCTTGCGCCATAGGTGCGGGCTCGGCGGCTGGAGCCAGCGGGGGGGGCTGCGAGGCCGGGGGGATCGCGGGCGGCGCCGACGCGGCGCTGGCCGCCGCCGTTCCCCCGTCCGGCGAATCGCTCGGGGCCGCGGCACTGGCCGAATGCTCGCAAAGCAACGGGGCCGTGAGCTGTACGATAGCGAAAGCAGATGCGGCTCCCCTCATGCCCATGGCTCTAAGTAACAGTCTACGAGGGGCGCGCGCGCACAAACGACACTGGGCGTCACGAATTCTCGTTCAAGTCGTGGCTTTGAATGTCTCGGCCTGCCTATCGGTGGCGCCCGCTGTGCCGTCGGTGAGTGGGGCAGCCAACCCGACGAACTCGCTTTTCAACCCGTCGTGGGTGTGGCGCGACGAACACGGAACGCTGGTTTCGCTCTCTCGGTGGCAGGGTGCGCCCACAGTCGTCTCTGCGATTTACACGTCGTGTACGTCGCGGTGTCCTATGACCCTCCAGAAGCTGCGTACGATCGACGAGGCGTACAGAGCTGCAGGGCTTCCTGCCGAGTTCGTTCTCGTCACGCTCGACCCGCGTACCGATACGCCCGGGCGCCTTCGCCAGTTCAAAGCATCGCGCGATCTCCCGGACCGCTGGCACCTGCTCTCGGGCGACGAGACCGAGACCCACCAGATCGCCCGCTTTCTCGGAGCTCGCGCAGCGTTCGGCGATGGCCACATCGACCACGACGCGCGAATCTCGGTGTTCGACGCGTATGGGCGCCTCGTGCGCACTGTTGAGGGCTGGGACTTCGACGTCGCGACGATGGTGATCCGGTAAATGGCCGACTCAGGACGGAACCGGTGGTATCCGGAAAGCTAACGCAGCGACGCAGCGAGTTTCACACGACTCCGGGCGAGCCGGGTAGGCTTGAAGAGACGGCCGAGCACGGGCAGTCTGCGTTCGCCCCGATGTTGCCGGCGCCGCTCCAGTTCATCGTCGCGATGATCGCGTACGCGATCAACCAACGGATGGCGCGGCAACTCGACTACCT
>CALFNG010000080.1 GCA_937902985.1 uncultured Myxococcales bacterium | reverse complement strand
TTTGCAAAACCGTCATACGAGGGTTCGAATCCCTTCCGCACCTCGAAAATTCAGCCACTTCATTGGCCGCGGCTTTTGGATCGTCACAGCCCGTGACGATTCCCACGGGCCGTGCCACCTCCGCGGGGGTCGAATCGTCGGGCGCGCCCCCCTCGACGAGCGCCGCCACGGACAGGCGGGGGATCGCTGCGTCGGGGATCATTCGCATCGCGGCCGTGCCCATGACGTAGCGCGCATGAACGCGGGGGTCAGAGTGCGCCGTCAGCATCATCGCGTGCTGGACGTTGACCCCGGCCTCCGCGAGTGCGGACGCGAACGCGCGACGGAAGGAATGGAAATCCACGGGCAGCGTCGTCGCCGTCTCGCAATAGAAGGGCGTCCCGTTCTTCGCTGCGCAGGTCGGGCGCATGGTCGCCGGCGTCGAGGCGCAGCGCTCGGCGGCGTAGCGGGGCGGGCATCGCGGCGCGCCTCGCGAGTGACTTGGACGTCCGTACCTCCAGCGGGTACGCTTGGAGCATAGCGCCGCGCCTGCCCGCCAGAACGACGACGACTTGGAGCCGCTGACGCCGGAGCAACGCGCGGCCGTCGAGGCGTGGAAAGCGGCCGGGGGCCCGGAGCAATCCGAGGTAGCCGCGCTGCGAAAGAAGATCCGCGGCGAGCCGCTCACGTCGGACGAGGCGGCACTCATCGCCCCCACGCCGGAGACGCGGGCGCGGATCGCGGCCATGGGTCCCGGCGTCCCGCACGCGCAGGTGATGGCGGAACTTGCCGATCGCCCGCACCGCGGCGGATGACGCAGCACTTCCGCGTCGTCTGGTCGAAGCTCGCGCTCGAAGACTGGCACCGCCTGCCGGCGGCGGTTCAGGGGCTCATCGCCCGCGCCGTCGAGCGCTTCCCCGCCGAGGGCATCAGCGTCGTGAGGGGCCCCAGGAAGCTCCCCGTGGCCCTGACGGCCGATGACGAGTCCTACTTCTGGTCGGCGCGCTGACCGCGCCGCGACCTCGGCGGCGGCGACGAACGGCTCCCCGGCGGCCACGAGGGTCGCTGGACCCGTCCGGAGCGGGCCGCAATACCGGGCACGGCGGAATTTTGCGACCGCGTGGAGACGAGCGGCCGCCGGCGACCTGGGGCACGGTGCGCCCTTCCTTACCCTGGCGGGGGGACCCGCCGGGAGGGCGCAGCGCAATCATGGGTGTACTCGTTCGTTGGTCCGGGCTCTTTGGCGCCTCGCTTCTTACGTTCGCGGCCTTCGCGTGCAGCAGCCGCTCCGGCGCCCTGCTGGTCGGCACGACCGACGGCAACGACTCCGGCGCGGGCGACGCGACCGCATCGAGCAGCGGCGGCGGCAGCAGCGGAGCCGTCGGTTCCTCGTCGTCGTTCGGCAACGGCGGGACCAGCAGCGGGACCTCGCTGGGGACCGGCGTCTGCGAGACCGGCTTCTATTCGGGCACGTTCTCGTGCTTCTTCTTCTACGGCATCGACGCGGGCATCGGCGAGGCGCCCGACTCGGGCGGCATCGGCCCGATCACGGGCACGATGTCGTTCAAGCTGACGCAAGACGTGTCGTCGCACGGCGAGCTCGAGACCACGGACACCGCGAGCGGCACGTTCGACGCGGCGACCGGGCTGTTCATCGCCGCGGACGCGGACCTCTCCGGCACCCTCGATTGTACGCAGGGCAAGTTCACCGGACAGCTCGTCAACGGCGAGTACGGCTTCAACATCGGCGGGATGCCCATCCCCGATCCCAACAACAGGTTCCAGGGTCCGCTCGTTGCCGACTACAACGGCTCGACGTCGACGTTCGTGAACGGTCAATGGTCGATGATGGTCGCGGGCGAGGGCCCGTGCATCGGCTCGTGGACGGCCGCCTACGCCGGTCCGCTCGACGGCGGCGTCGACGGCGCGCCGCCGTCTCCGGCCGATGCTTCAGGCGACTGAGCGCCGCTTCGCCGACCGCTCGCCCTTGCCGGGCCGCCGCGCGTGTGACGCTCCTCGTCGGACGACCGCGAACACCCGGAGGCACGCCGCCCGCTTCTCGGCTAAAACCAGTCGCATGGGCACCCGTCTCCATCTCGAAGAACGTTCCATCGCCCCCGCGGCGCTCGCCGCCATGGAGGCCAGCCACCCCGAGGTCGTCCGCGAAGTGCAGGCGGCCATTCGCGGGAACGCCGTCGTGGTGATCGGAATGGCGCAGAACCCCCACGTGAAGAAGGTGCGCAAGGCGCTCGACACCGCGGGGGTGGCGCACGCGTACCTCGAGTACGGCAGCTACCTGTCGAAGTGGCGGGAGCGCCTCGCCATCAAGCTGTGGAGCGGGTGGCCGACGTTCCCGCAGGTCTTCGTGCGGGGCGTCCTGATCGGCGGCGAAGATCTCACCAAGGCGGCGCTCGCCGACGGGACGCTCAAGTCGTCCTTGCTCATCACGGCGACGGCGTAAAGCGCGCGTCGGGTTCACGAGCCCCGAATCGTTCCGATCGTGCTAGAGCGCACGGCCATGCACGTGCGAACCGCTGCCCTCGCTCTCTTCGGCTCGGCATGTCTCGGGGTCCTTGGTTGCGCAAAGACCGATGCCACCACGGAGACCTCGAGTCCGCCCGAGGCCGCAGCGTCGGCCTCGTCGGCCATCGCTACCGCCGCGCCGGCCCCGAGCGCGCCCACGATCCCCGCGCCGGACGACGTCGGGGCGCCGCCTGCCGACGCCTCGAAGACGGCCTCGGGCCTCGTCTCGAAGGTGCTCGTCGCGGGGGCCGGCAAGGACCACCCCGGGCCGACCGACAAGGTGAAGGTCGACTACACCGGGTGGACCAAGGCCGGGGTGATGTTCGACAGCTCCGTCCTCCGCGGAGAGCCCATCACCTTCCCGCTGAACGGCGTCATCCCCGGCTGGACCGAGGGCGTGGGGCTCATGGTGACGGGCGAGAAACGACGCCTCTGGATCCCGGCGACGATGGCGTACGGCGACCATCCGCGGGCCGGCGCGCCGGCCGGCGATCTCGTCTTCGACGTCGAGCTGCTCGAGATCATCGCGAGCCCCAAGCCGCCGACCGTTCCGGAAGACGTGAAGGCCGCGCCCGCGAGCGCGAAGAAGACCGCGTCGGGCCTGACATACCGCGTCTTGACGCCCGGCACCGGCACCGCGCACCCGACCGACGCCAGTCAGGTGGTCGTGAACTATTCGGGCTGGACGCCCGACGGCAAGATGTTCGACAGCTCCATCACGCGCGGACAACCGGCGAGCTTTCGCCTCGCGAGCGTCATCAAAGGATGGATCGAGGGCGTGCAGCTGATGACGAAGGGCGAGAAGGTTCGCTTCTGGATCCCCGGAAAGCTCGCCTACGGCGACACCCCGACGCGGCCCGGCGCGCCCTCCGGACCCCTCGTCTTCGACATCGAGCTCTTGAGCTTCCAGTAGTGGCGCCCCTGTCGCCCAGCGCATCGGCCCGCCCCGGCGTCGCGAGGGGCATTCGATCTTGATAGCGTCGGGGGCCGAAAAGAGGAGAGCCCCGCATGCTGCTCGACGAGATCAAGAGCCGGATGACGCGCGCGATGCGCGAGCGCGACGACGTCGTGAAGAATATCTTGGGGCTCGCGGTCGGCGAGATCCAGACGGCCGAGGCGCGCGCGAACCGGCCCGTCACCGACGACGAGGCGACGGCTGTCGTTCGCAAGCTCCTCAAGTCCAACGAAGAGACGCTGGCGCTGACACCGGCCGAAGACGCGCGCGCGGCCCCGCTGCGTCGCGAGATCGAGGTCCTCGCCTCGCTGCTGCCGAAATCGATGTCGGCCGAAGCCATCGCCGCGGCGCTCGGGCCCATGGCCGACGCGATCCGCGCCGCGAAGAGCGACGGGCAGGCGATGGGCGTCGCGATGAAGCACCTGAAGGCGGGCGGCGCCGTGGTCGAAGCCCCCGCCGTACAGCAGGCGGTGAAGGCGGTGCGGTCGTGAGCTGGCTGCCCACCGACGCTCCCGCGGAGAGTCCGCAGACCGACCGCGCCGCCGGGGACGCCATCGAGCTCGTCATCACCTCGCGCCCTCGCGATCTCGGCGGGTTCTCGATCGGCCGTGTCTTGCCCGCAGTGCAGCGGCGTCTCGTCGGGCCGTTCATCTTCTTCGACCATATGATTCGCCACGATCTCGCTCCGGGCCACGGCGTCGACGTGCGGCCGCACCCGCACATCGGCCTCGCGACCGTCACGTACCTCTTCGAAGGCGAGATCGTCCACCGCGACAGCCTGGGCTCAATGCAGCCCATCGTCCCCGGCGACGTGAACTGGATGAACGCGGGCCGCGGCATCGCCCACTCCGAGCGCACGGGCGCCGAGCGGCGAAGGAGCGGCGGCGCGATGCACGGGATCCAGTCGTGGGTCGCGTTCCCCGCCGACGCGGAGGAGACGGCGCCCTCGTTCGAGCACCACGCGGCCGCGACCTTGCCGCTCGTCGCGCTCCCGGGCGCGAAGCTCCGCGTCCTCGCGGGGCACGCGTACGGCGCGCGCTCGCCTGTGGGCGTTCGTTCCCCCACGCTCTACGTGCACGCCGAGGTCGAAGCCGGCGCCCAGCTGCCGATCACCGACGAGCACGCGGAGCGCGCCGTGTTCGTGGTCGAAGGCGAGGTCGGCAGCGCGGAGCGGTCGTATGGCGCGGGCTCGATGCTCGTCTTTCGCAACGACGCGCGTACGACGGTCCACGCGCGGACCGCGGCGCGCCTCATGCTCCTCGGAGGTGCGCCGCTCGAGGGAGCCCGTCACGTCTGGTGGAACTTCGTCTCGAGCTCGTCCGAGCGGATCGAGCGCGCGAAAGACGAATGGAGGCGCGGTCTCTTCGCGAAGGTGCCCGGCGACGAGGTCGAGTTCATTCCGCTGCCCGAATGAGCGCGCCGAGATCCGGGGTCCAGGGGCAGCCCGCGCGGCATGACACCGTCCAGTGAGAAGACACGGTTCTTGGACGCGTCAGCATCGGCCGCGAGTCGCGCTCGGATTCGAACGTAAATTGGAACGAATCAGTTCTCGATTCGGCTCGACGGCCGGCGCGCGTTGCGCATCGAGTGGGCCGGGTGCATAGTCCCACGCTCCACGAGCGCGCGCGCTCGCGGGCCGCCTTTGCCCAGAAAGCCAACCCTCCAGAAGATCGCGCTGCTCGGCAATCACGTGCCGCGGCAATGCGGTATCGCCACGTTCACGGCCGATCTCAGCGACGCGCTCGCCAGCCAGCGCCGCGACATCGACTGCTTCGTCGTCGCGATGAACGATGCCGGGCGCCACCACGACTATCCCGATCGCGTCCGCTTCGAGATCGCCGAGGCCGACATGGCCTCGTACAGGCGCGCCGCCGATTTCCTGAACGTCAATACCGTGGACGTCGTGTGCGTGCAGCACGAGTACGGCATCTTCGGAGGCAAGGCGGGCTCGCATGTCCTCGGTCTGCTCCGCGAGCTCCGGATGCCGATCGTCACGACGCTGCACACGATCCTGGCGGAGCCGAACTCGCATCAGCGCGCGGTGATGGACGAGCTCACCGGGCTCTCCGAGCGCGTCGTCGTGATGAGCGAGCACGGCGCGGCTCTCCTCGAGAGCGTGCACGGCGTCCCGAAGAGCAAGCTCGCGGTCATTCCGCACGGGATCCCGAGCCTCCCGCTCGCGAGCCAGAGCAAAGATCGGCTCGGTGTCGAGGGCAAGTCCGTCATCTTGACGTTCGGCCTGCTGTCTCCCGACAAGGGCATCGAGTACGTCATCGACGCGCTCCCGGAGATCCTCGAACGCCATCCCGAGACGGTGTACATCGTGCTCGGCGCGACGCACCCGCACGTCAAGGAGCGGCACGGCGAGACGTACCGGCTCATGCTCGAGAACCGCGCGCAGCGCCTCGGCGTCGACTCGAGCATGATCTTCCACAATCGCTTCGTGGGGCAAGACGAGCTCGTCGAGTTCCTCTCCGCTGCCGATCTCTACGTGACGCCGTACCTCAACACCGAGCAGATCACGTCAGGGACGCTCGCTTACGCGGTCGGCTCGGGGAAGGCCTGCATCTCGACGCCGTACCGGTACGCCCGCGAAGTCCTCGCCGATGGCCGCGGCGTGCTGGTCCCTACGAAGGATCCGGGCGCGATCGCCCACGAGGCCATCGCTCTCCTGGGCGACGACGCCCGGCGCTTGGCGATGTGCGAGAAGGCCGCCGCTTACGGTCACGACATGTCGTGGCCGGCCGTGGCGCGAAGCTATCTCGCGGTCTTCGACGAGGCCACGAAAACGCATGCGAGCCAGCTGCGCACGCAGTTCCGGGCGAAGACGGCCGCGATGCGTCCGGCCGAGCTACCCGAGACGAACCTGGAGCACCTGCGCATCATGACGGACGACACCGGCGTGCTCCAGCACGCGGAGTTCAACGTGCCGCGCTACGCCGAGGGTTACTGCGTCGACGACAACGCCCGCGCCCTCCTCGCGATGGCCTACCTGGAAGACGCGGGCGCGACCGAAGACGCGCGGGTCGTCCGGTTGCTGGCGTCGCGGTACCTCGCGTTCGTCAGCGCCGCGTTCAACGTCGAGACGCGGCGGTTCCGGAACTTCATGACGTACGGGCGCGAGTGGCTCGAAGAGTTCGGTTCGGAGGACAGCCACGGGCGCTCCGTCTGGGCGCTCGGCGCCGTGGTCGGCCGCGCGAACACCCCCGGCCGGCAGAGCCTCGCGGGCAGCCTCTTCCACGCCGCGCTGCCCGTCGTCGACGGCTTCACGAGCCCGCGGGCCTGGGCCTTCACGCTGCTGGGAATCGACGAGTACCTCCGCGCCTTTCAGGGCGACAGTCACGTCGAGGCCGTGCGAACGGTCCTCGCCGACCGCCTGGTCGCGCTCTACCGGCGCTCGAGCTCCCCCGCGTGGCCCTGGTTCGAGGATCGCGTGACGTACTGCAACGCGCGCATCCCGCACGCCCTCATCGTGACCGGCGTACGCGTGGACGACAAGGCGATGCTGGCGGCGGGGCTCGAGTCGCTCGGGTGGCTCGAGTCGATCCAGCGAGCCAAGGACGGGAGCTTCAGCCCCATCGGGTCGAACGGGTTCTTCGTGCGTGGCGGAACGCGCGCTTCGTTCGATCAGCAACCCGTCGAGGCGTCGGCCATGATCACCGCCTGCTTCGAGGCTGGCCGCGCGACGGGCGACCCGAAGTGGGACGCGCACGCCCGGCGCATCTTCAACTGGTATCTGGGCCAGAACGACCTGCAGAAGCGGGTCTACGATCCGGCGACGGGGGGCTGCTGCGACGGCCTCCACGTCGACCGCCTGAACGAGAACCAGGGCGCCGAATCGACGATCTCGTTCCTGCTGGCGCTCGCAGAAATGCGCCTGGCCGACCGCGGAAGCATCACGGGACAATTTTCGGTGAGGACCGCGGAATGAGCGCCAAGCGCAAATACGAGGTCCTCTTCCATCGCCATCCGGCGAATCCGATCTTGACGGCCGACGACTGGCCGTATCCGGTTCACAGCGTGTTCAACGCCGGCGCCACGCGCCTCCGCGACGGCACGACCCTCCTGCTCTGCCGGGTCGAAGACCGTCGCGGCTTCTCGCACCTCTGCGCCGCGCGCTCGAAGAACGGGCGCGACGGGTGGGTCATCGACGAGGAGCCCACGTTCCCCTCGGACCCCGAGAAGTATCCCGAGGAGCTCTGGGGTGTCGAAGACCCGCGCATCACGTTCGTCGAGGAGCTCGGCAAGTACGTCGTCGCGTACACGGCGTTCAGCCGAGGCGGGCCGGGCGTGGCCCTCGCGACCACCGAGGACTTCCGGTCGTTTCAGCGCCTGGGCCTCGTCATGCAGCCGGACGACAAGGACGCCGCGCTCCTGCCCCGGCGGATCGACGGGAACTTCGCCCTCATCCATCGCCCGATGGCGGACTCCGGGGCGCACGTCTGGCTCTCGCTGTCTCCCGATCTCTCCAACTGGGGCAGCCACAAGCTGATGCTTCCGGCCCGCCGCGGCGGCTGGTGGGACGCGAACAAGGTCGGTCTATCGCCGCCGCTGATCGAGACGTCGAGCGGCTGGCTCATGCTCTACCACGGAGTCCGGCGGACCGGGGGCGGCTGCCTCTATCGTCTAGGCCTGGCGCTCTTCGATCGCGCGAGCCCCGACCGCCTCCTCATCCGGGGCGATTCGTGGATCTTCGGGCCCGAGGCGCCCTACGAGCGCGCTGGCGACGTGGCCAACGTCGCGTTCCCGTGCGGGTACACGCTCGACGCGGACGGCGACGGGATCAACCTCTACTACGGCGCCGCCGACTCCAGCATGGCGCTGGCCACGGGGAGCATCAAGCACCTCCTGGCCTGGCTCGACGCTCACCCGAGCGCTGGCTAGTCAAAAGCGTCTGCGGCGCGATACTAGCCTTAGCCGCCGTTGCTCTAAATCGGCGCTCACGAACGTGAGCGCTGATTTAGTCAAACCTGGGCGAATAAA